>JBGTHW010000109.1:0-18049 GCA_041746035.1 Parasphingopyxis sp. | reverse complement strand
GAAGGGGCCCGAGAAGGATGCCGTCATGGCGCGCTTCGCATCGGGCGGGCTGGCGATACTGGTGGCGACGACGGTGATCGAGGTCGGCGTCGATGTGCCGAATGCCACGCTGATGATTGTCGAGGGCGCGGATCGCTTCGGGCTGGCGCAGCTGCATCAGTTACGCGGTCGCGTAGGGCGCGGCGACCGGAAATCGATTTGCCTGTTGTTGCGCGGCGATGCGCTGAGCGAAACCGGGCGGGCGAGACTGTCGCTGATACGCGAAACCAATGACGGGTTTCGTATTGCCGAGGAAGATCTGCGGCTGCGCGGCGCGGGCGAAATCCTCGGCACACGGCAGTCGGGCGAGATCGGCTTCCGGCTTGCGTCACCCGAACTGGTCGCGGAGCTTGCGCCGATGGCGAACGACGATGCGCGGCTGCTGATCGAACGCGAAGGCGGGCTCGACAGCAAGCGCGGCGAGGCGGCGCGGCTCGCGCTCTATCTCTTCAAACGCGACGCCGCCGTGCCGCTTTTACGTTCCGGCTAGAGTTTGTGCTCCGAACGCGGCGAGGAATCGAGCAAGGCACGATATTTCCGCGCATCGAACGGGCGGATAAACTCGCCGCCGATCCGGTCGCTCAGCGACCATGCGATTTTCGCATTCACTTCGCCCATCATCGGGAGATGCAGACGGACCAGAGCGCCTTCCTGATAGGGTTTCGGCGAAATCGCCATGAAACCGAACGGCGAGAGGTTGCCGACCATGATCTCGTGCGCTTCCTCGCCGACTTCGTGCAATTCCGCCTTTATCGAAACCGCATCGCGTTCGGCGCGACGTTTTTCGATGTCGAAGACATCCGCAGGCAGTGGTTGTGCGCCCATGATAGCTACTCCATTACGTATTCGGGTATTAGGACAGTGAACCCAAGCCGCTTAAAGGGCAGACAATTCTTGTGCCTAATATCGCGTTCAGGATAATTTGCGGCTGATATTCGCGGTTTTGCAGCCAGTCGGCGCTTGCCAAATCCGCAAGGGAAAGGCCAAAGGCCCCCGAATGTCGGATAAACGCGATCTTACCCGGGGGACGGTGCAGTATCAGCTGGTCCGCCTGGCGAGTCCGCTTGTTTTGGGCATTATCGCATTGATTTCCGTGTCGATTGTCGATGCCTATTTTCTGGCCCAGCTGGGCACGACCCCGTTGGCCGCGATTAGTTTCGCTTTTCCGGTGGCGTTTGCCGTGACCAGCCTGTCCATAGGTCTTTCAGCGGGAACCGGCTCGGTGCTTTCGCGGGCCATCGGGCGTGGCAACCGGCATCGGATCGAACGGCTCGCGACCGACAGCCTGCTGCTGGCGCTGCTGCTCAGCACGGCGGTGGCGATACTCGGCTATTTCACGATCCGCCCGGTATTCGGACTTATCGGCGCCGATGGAGAAGTGCTGGAGCAGATCGTGGCCTATATGCAGATCTGGTATTTCAGCCTACCGCTGCTGGTGCTGGCGCAGGTGGCGAGCAACATCCTGCGCGCGAATGGCGATACGCTGGTGCCCGCCGGGGCCATGATCCTCTCCGCAGTCTGCAGCATGGTGCTCGATCCGCTGCTGATATTCGGCGGCTGGGGTATCCCGGCAATGGGCATGGAGGGCGCGGCCTGGGCAACCTTTGCCGGGCGGGTTATCATGCCCGCCATTGTGTTGCCGGTGATCATATTCCGGGAAAAGATCGTAACTCTCGCACGTCCTGCGCTCGACGCCGTCATATCGAGCTGGAAGGAAATCCTGCGGATCGGCATACCGGCGGCGTTCGGCAATGCGGTTAACCCGATCGGTATCGCCATCGTTACCGCGATGCTGGCGGTATATGGCAATGAGACCGTGGCGGCCTTCGGCGTGGCGACACGGCTGGAGGCCTTCGCCTCTATTCCAATGCTGGCTCTGTCGGGTTCGATCGGGCCGGTGGCGGGCCAGAATTGGGGCGCGGGCAAGCCCGACCGGGTGCGCGACGGGATACGGTTTGCCTTTCTTATCTGCCTGGGATGGAGTGTGTTCACCGCCATCGTCTTTCTGTTGGCCGGAAGCTGGATGGCCGCGCAGTTCAGCGATTCCGCCACAATTATCGAAGAAGCGCGGCTGTATCTGTGGATTGTGCCGGTCACGCTCGCCGGTTTTGGCGTGACGATAGTGGCGGCGGGGGCGTTTAACGCGCTGGGGCGGCCCCTGCTGGGGCTGGGGCTGTATCTGGTCAGGACGGCTGTGCTCTATGTTCCGCTTGCAGGGATTGCGACGCTGCTCTTCGCCACGACGGGTGTCTATGCCGGGATCGCGGCGGCCAATGCGATTGCCGGGCTGCTGGTCTTCTGGCTGACGACGCGATGGCTGAACGACATGATCGCGGCGGAACGAAAAACCTAGGCGGCGGTCAGCACACCATGCTTTTTCTTGCCGGCGGAGATGCGCACCGGTGCATCGCCAACGGTAACCACCGCGCCAGGATCGCCGATCTGTTCGCCATCGATACGCGCGCCGCCGCCTTTGACGAGCCGTTTGGCTTCGCCTTTGGAAGCGACGAGTTTGAGACCGACCATCGCATCGAGCAGGCCGATTTCGCCGCTGACTTCGAGCGTCGGCAGGTCTTCACCGGTGCCGCCCTGCGCGAAAGTCTGACGCGCCGTCTCGGCGGCCCGTTCCGCCGCCTCCGCGCCGTGACACAGCATTGTCGCCTCGTGCGCCAGTGTCTCCTTGGCCGCATTCAGCTCAGCGCCTTCCAGAGACTCCAGTCGCGCGATCTCGTCTTCCGACAGTTCTGTGAACAGTCGTAGGAATTTTCCGACATCGGCATCGTGTGTATTCCGCCAGAACTGCCAGTAATCATAGGCGCCGAGGAAATCCTCATGCAGCCAGACGGCACCGTCGGCGGTCTTGCCCATCTTCGCGCCATCCGCCGTCGTGACGAGCGGCGAGGTCAGGCCGTATAGTTCGACACCCTCCATACGCCGCGCGATATCGATCCCGGCGACAATGTTAGACCATTGCTCCGATCCGCCGAACTGCGCGCGGCAGCCGACGCGCTTGTAGAGCTCGACGAAGTCATAGGCCTGCAAAATCATGTAATTGAATTCGAGGAAGCTGAGCGATTGTTCGCGATCCAACCGCTGCTTCACCGAATCCAGCGTCAGCATCCGGTTGATCGAAAAATGCCGCCCGACTTCGCGCAGGAAGGGGATATAGTGCAGCCCGTCGAGCCAGTCCGCATTGTCGATCATTACCGCATCGGTCGGGCCATCGCCGAAGGTCAGGAACCGCTCAAAAATGCGCAGGATCGACGCCTTGTTCGCCTCGATCGCCTTGTCCGTCAGCATCGGGCGCGCTTCGGTTTTGTCGGACGGGTCGCCGATCTTCGTCGTGCCGCCGCCCATGATGACGATGGGCTTATGGCCGGTTTGTTGCAGCCGCCGCAACGTCATGATCTGGACCAGATTGCCGACATGCAGGCTCGGCCCTGTGCAATCGAAGCCGATATAGCCGGGCACGATCTGCTTCGCCGCGAGCGCATCCAGCCCTTCGGCATCGGTCGTCTGGTAGATATGCCCGCGTTCCTGGAGTAAGCGCATCAGATCGGATCGGTATTCGGTCATGACAGGGCGGTTAGCATGAGGGAATTTCTCTCGCCACCAAAACCCGCCGCGTCCACTATCCCGTTCGGGCTGAGCTTGTCGAACCCCTGTCCTTCCTTCAAACATCGCTGAAGAGAGGGCGGCCCTTCGACAAGCTCAGGGCGAACGGAGTTCTTCATGGTTTTGCAATCCAACATGATTCCGCATTCGGAATCTCGACCCAATATTAGAATTGAGATGGAAAGCGGAGCAAGGCGTGTGGGAAATCTTCTGTCCGTGAGCTTTTTGGCTGTTGGTGAAATTGAGCGACTTAAAATACCCAAACTCACCTATTCGAAACGAAGCGACGGACTCTGGAAAAGCACCTGTCTGGAAGTATTCATTCGGCCAGAAAAAGCTCATGAAAAATACTGTGAACTCAATTTCTCCCCATCAGGGGAATGGGCCGCATATGCGTTCGACGGCTACCGCGACAAAATGCATATGGCGCATTTTCGAAACCCAATAGTCAATTTCGAAGCAACGGTATCAACCTTGCATCTATGGGCTGAAATGAGATTGCCCGACATTTTTAGCGGTGTGATCGACATAGGACTCTCAGCTGTTCTTGAAGAAAAATCGGGACATAAATCCTACTGGGCATTGGAGCATCCCGAGGGTAAGCCTGACTTCCATCATCCTGATAGCTTTGTTCTGAAATTACCTGCCTCATGAAATTCGGTATCGACAGACTACTTGCCGAGCCAGACCTCCGCAAGCCGCTTGAAGGCAAGCGAGTCGCGCTGCTCGCGCATCCCGCGTCCGTAACAGCTAACCTCACCCATTCGCTCGATGCCCTCGGCGCACTCGACGATATCAACCTCACCGCCGCCTTCGGCCCGCAACATGGCCTGCGCGGGGACAAGCAGGATAATATGGTGGAATCGGACGATTTCACCGATCCCGTCCATAATATCCCGGTCTTCAGCCTTTATGGCGAAGTCCGCCGACCGACCGGGCAATCGATGGGGACTTTCGATACGATCCTGATCGATATGCAGGATCTCGGTTGCCGCATCTACACCTTCATCACGACGCTGCGCTATGTGCTCGAAGCGGCGGCGGCGCATGGCAAGGCGGTCTGGGTGCTCGATCGCCCCAATCCCGCCGGTCGCCCGGTCGAGGGGCTGACGCTGCGCGAGGGCTGGGAGAGTTTTGTCGGGGCGGGGCCGATGCCTATGCGGCACGGGCTGACGCTGGGCGAGATGGGGCAATGGTTCGTCGATACGCTCAAGCTCGATGTGGACTATCGCGTGATCTCCATGGAAGGCTGGCAGCCCGATGCGCCCGGCTTTGGCTGGCCGACGGATCGCGTCTGGGTGAACCCCAGCCCCAATGCGCCGAACCTCTCCATGGCCCGCGCCTATGCCGGGACGGTGATGGTCGAGGGCGCGACGCTGAGCGAGGGCAGGGGGACGACGCGCCCCTTGGAGATTTTCGGCGCGCCCGATATCGATGCGCGGGTGGTGCTAGGCGAGATGGAGCGGCTTGAACCCGATTGGCTGGCGGGCTGCACGCTGCGCGAAATCTGGTTCCAGCCGACCTTTCACAAGCATGTCGGCGAACTTTGCCACGGCATCCATATTCATGCCGAGGGGCCGGGCTACGACCATGCCGTCTTCAAACCCTGGCGCTTGCAGGCGCTGGCCTTCAAGGCGATCCGGCGATTCTATCCGGATTATCCGATCTGGCGGGGCAGGGATTTCAAATATGAATACACCGAAGGCGAACTCGCCATCGATGTCATCAATGGCAGTCCGCTGCTGCGCGAATGGGTGGACAATGCCGAGGCCATGCCCGGCGATCTGGACGCGCTGACCAAGCCCGGCGAAGCGGCGTGGGAAGAAACACGCGCATCCTGCTTGCTCTACTGACTGCGCTCCCTTTCTGGACAGCTCCCGGCCAGCTGGTTAGGGACGTGCCGCATGACAGACACTGTTCAAAGCCTGGCCGACAAGGCTTTACACCATCTCAATACAGGGCAGTTTTCGGAAGCCGTTGCGGAATTCGAAAAACTGCTCGCCATCGAACCCAGTCTCCCGGATTTCTGGTATAATCTCGGTTACGCCCAGCGCCGGGTGAAGCGGTTCGAGGATGCGCTGGCGTCCTACCAGCAGGCGCTCGATCGCGGGGTCGAACAGCCCGAGCAGGTGCACCTCAACCGCGCGGTCATCCTGACATCGAACCTCGGTCGCCCCGACGAGGCCGAAGCCGATCTCACGGCGGCGCTCGCCTTCGCGCCGGATTATGTGCCGGCGCTGATCAATCTTGGCGGACTTTACGAGGAGCGCGGCGACCGGGAGCAGGCCAAGGCGGCCTATGCCCGCGCGCTCGAAGCCGAACCGGACGATGCGCTGGTGCTGACGCGGCTCGCCGTTCTTTCCGATATCGAGGAACCGGCGCACCCGCTGCTCGACCGGATACGCGCGCAGATCGCCAGTCCGCAGACCCGGGCAGCCGACCGCGCCGATCTGGGTTTCGCGCTCGGCCAGGTTCTCGATGCGACCGGCAGCTATGACGAAGCCTGCGAAGCCTACAAGACGGCCAACGAGGCGAGCCGCGTCGGCTGGGAAGGCAAGGTGGCCTATGATCCAGCGGCGGAAGAGGCGATGACCGACCGGATCATCACAGCGTTCTCCGAAGCCGGAAATAGCGTCGATGAAGGCACCGACGATGCGCCGATATTTATCTGCGGCATGTTCCGCTCCGGCTCGACGCTTACCGAGCGTATCCTCTCGCGGCACAGCCGGGTAACTGCGGGCGGCGAATTCGGGTTTATTCCGGCGATGACGCGAACCGAATTCGATCCCTATCCCGAAGCGGCGGCGACGACGGACAGCGCCACCATCGAGCGGCTGCGGGAAAGCTACCGGCAGGATGTCGCCCGGCTCCACCCCGATGCCGGTATCGTCACCGACAAACAGCCCGCCAATTTCCGCCATATCGGACTGATCAAGAAACTCTTTCCGCGCGCCACGATCATCGACACGCTGCGCAATCCCATGGATAACTGCCTGTCGATCTGGTTCGCCCATCTCGGCCCGCGCGTTCCCTATGCGGTCGATCTGGAGCACATCGCCCATTGGTATGGCGAATATCGTCGTCTGATGAAACACTGGAGTTCGCTCTGGCCCGACGACATTATCGAGGCCGATTATGACGCGCTCGTTGCCGATCCCGAGCCGAATATCCGCGCGCTGCTCGATGCCTGCGATCTCGACTGGGAGGACGCGTGCCTCGAACCGCATGAAGCGACCAACACGGTCAGCACTCTGAGCGCATGGCAGGTTCGGCAGCCGCTTTACACGAAATCATCGGGGCGCTGGCGGAATTATGAAGGGCATCTGGGCGTGTTGCGGGAGGCGCTGGACGCCGCCTAATTCCCCTGCTTCCGCGTCAGCTCCCGCATAGCTTCGTCCAGTCCGTCCAGGGTCAGGCCGTACATCCGGTCATTCATCAGTTCGCGCATCACTTTCACGCTTTGCGAATAGGCCCAGTGTTCTTCGGGGACGGGGTTGAGCCAGGCAGAGGCGGGGTAGGTGTTGGTTAGACGCTGCATCCAGGTGGCGCCGGCTTCCTCGTTGAAATGCTCGACCGAACCGCCGGGATGGGTTATCTCATAGGGACTCATCGAGGCATCGCCGACGAAGATCAATTTGTAATCATGGCCGTATTTATGGAGCACATCCCAGGTCGGCGTGCGTTCGGAGAAGCGTCGCCGGTTGTCTTTCCATAACCCTTCATACGGGCAGTTGTGGAAATAGAAGAATTCGAGATTCTTGAACTCGCTGGTCGCGGCGCTGAACAGCTCCTCGCAAACCTTCACATGCGGGTCCATCGAGCCGCCAGCGTCGAGAAACAGCAGCACCTTGATCGCATTGCGCCGCTCGGCGCGCATATGGATATCGAGCCAGCCTTTCTTGGCCGTGCCATCGATGGTGGAGTTGATGTCCAGTTCGTCCTGCGCGCCATCGCGGGCGAATTTGCGCAACCGCCGCATCGCGATCTTGATATTGCGCGTGCCGAGTTCCTTCGTGTGGTCGAGATTTTGGAATTCGCGCTTCTCCCAGACCTTCACCGCCTTGCCATGCTTGCCCTTCCCGCCGATCCGCACGCCTTCGGGATTATAGCCGCCATGGCCGTATGGCGAGGTGCCGGCGGTGCCGATCCATTTGCTGCCACCCTCATGGCGCTCTTTCTGTTCCTCGAGGCGTTTTTTCAGCGTTTCCATGATCTCTTCCCAGGAACCGAGCTTTTCGATCTCGGCCATCTCTTCCTTGGTGAGATATTTCTCGGCAATGGCGCGCAGCCATTCTTCCGGAATTTCGGCGGTCTCCTCGCCATATTCGGTCATAATGCCCTTGAAGACCTTGCCGAACACCTGATCGAAGCGGTCGAGCAGCCCTTCATCCTTCACGAATGTCGCGCGGGCGAGATAGTAGAATTCCTCCGGATTGCGCTCGATTACATCCTTGTCGAGCGCATCCAGCAGCGTGAGGTGCTCCTTGACGGTCGCGGAAATCCCGGCGTCGCGGAGTTCGTCGATGAAGGAGAAGAACATGTGTGGCCTCGTGCATTCCGTTAACGACGACTATGACAGATCATCGGTGCCCTGGAAAGCGTCCGGCTCCTTCGGCCCATGCACCAGCGCCACCAGCACGAAGCTGATTATCATCAGCAGATACCAGCTGCCGAGCTTGGCCAGTGAGACCATCTCCCAGCCCTCTTCCTGCCCCGGATAGCGCCAGGCCTGCGCGAAGGTGCCGATATTTTCCGCGAACCAGATGAAGAGCGCGACCAGCAGGAAACCTAGCAGGAGCGGCATCCAGCGGTGGGTTTTCCAGGGGCGGTAATAAACGCGGCAGCGCCAGAACAGGATCGCCGTCGCCACGAACAGCGCGATGCGGATATCGGGCAGCCAGTGATGCGCGAAGAAATTGATATAGATCGCTGCGGCCAGCGTCACGGCGGCCCGGCGCGGCGGGAAATAAGTGTAGCGAAAATCGAATATCCGCCAGACGCGGGCGATATAGCTGCCGACGGCGGCATACATGAAGCCGGAGAACAGCGGCACATCGCCGATTTTAAGCAGACCGGCCTCCGGATATATCCACGACCCGTGCGCCGTTTTGAACAGTTCCATGATCGTGCCGATGACATGGAATATCAGGATCACCTTCGCCTCGTCCCAGCTTTCGAGACGAAGCGCGAGCATCGCGATCTGGATGGCGATGGCGGCGAGGGTGAGGAAATCGTAGCGGGCGAGGGGCGCGTTTTCGGGATAATACAGGAAGGTGGCGAGCAGCAGCGCCAGCATCAATCCGCCGAACAGGCACGCCCAGCCCTGTTTGATGCCGAAGAGGAGGAATTCATAGAGAAAGCGTTGCCAGGGGCGGACAAAGTCGATGGCTTCGAGACTGGCGCGAATACGGGCGAAGCGGGTGGAGTCGGGATGGTTTTCTATAAACGTCATGCTAAGAAAGGCGGATGGAGATTAGTGCCGTCATAGAACGACTGAACTCGCTCGGTCCTACGCTACGCGCGGAAGGATTAAGTGCGCTGTATTTGTTCGGTTCCGCGGCACGGAACGATGCGCATGGGGATTCCGATATCGACCTTTTGTTCGAGGTGGAGTCGGGGCGAAAGTTCAGTCTGATAGACCAGGCACAACTACAAATTATGCTGTCGGACGAATTGGGTCGCAATATAGATTTTGTCGAACGTGCGGGTTTGCGACCGTCGCTTAGAAAGCGTATCGAATCGGAAATGGTAAGGATTTTTTGATGGATGAGTCGATCTGGCGCGATTCCATTCATCTTGAACAGATACTCGAACTGATCGACCATATCGACCGCCGTGTCGACGAACTGAATTTTGAACAGTTCGAGAAAGATCGCGACGAAATCGACCTTACGGCATATAGACTGGCGGCGATAGGCGAAGCTACACGAAGACTTTCCTCCGATCTAAAATCGCGTCATCCGAAGATTCCGTGGGATGCCATTTATGGCATGCGCAACATTGTCGCACATGACTACGGTGCGATCATCCCGAAGAGGGTCTGGGATGTCGTGCAAGATCATCTCGATGAGCGGGCCGCTCTCCGTCGCGCAGAACTCGCCGATACCTGATCAGCCATTCTCGCGCCGCGACATAAACGCCAGTCGCTCGAACAGCATCACATCCTGCTCGTTCTTTAGCAGTGCGCCGTGCAGGGGCGGGATCAGTTTTTTGGGATCGCGCGATTGCAGCACGTCAAGCGGCATGTCTTCGTGCAGCAATAATTTCAGCCAGTCGAGCAGCTCGCTGGTGCTGGGCTTTTTCTTCAGCCCCGGCACATCGCGGACTTCGTAGAAGATATCCATCGCCTTGCTGACCAGCATTTTCTGAATGTCGGGGAAATGAACATCGATAATGTCGCGCATCGTGTCGCGATCCGGGAATTTGATATAGTGGAAGAAGCAGCGGCGCAGGAACGCGTCGGGCAATTCCTTCTCGTTATTTGAGGTGATGACGACGATCGGGCGTTCTTCCGCTATAATCTCTTCCTTGGTTTCATAGACATAGAAGCGCATCCGGTCGAGTTCCTGCAACAGGTCGTTGGGAAATTCGATGTCGGCCTTGTCGATTTCGTCGATCAGGAGAACCGGCAGTTCGGGGCTCGTGAAAGCCTCCCATAATTTGCCGCGGCGGATATAGTTGGAAATATCATGAACCCGCTCGTCGCCAAGCTGGCCATCGCGCAAGCGGGCGACGGCGTCATATTCGTACAGCCCCTGCTGCGCCTTGGTGGAGGATTTGATGTTCCATTCGATCAGCGGCGCGCCCATCGCCTTGGCGACTTCGTGCGCGAGCACCGTCTTGCCAGTACCGGGCTCGCCCTTCACGAGGAGCGGGCGGCGCAACGTCGCTGCCGCATTGACGGCGACGCGCAAATCCTCGGTGGCGATATAATCCCTGGTTCCTTCGAAGCGCACAGGCTTGTCCTTTCCGTAAACGTAAGTTCGGGGCGGGGATAAGGGGAGGGCGGTAAGGGTGCAACCCGAGTTTCAATAGTTTCCGTCACCCCAGCCGTCACCGCAGGTGAAGTTTATCCTGAGCGACGTCGAAGGGCCGGGGTGACGTGACGCTTTTCGTGTGGGCCGCAATGCGTTAGCGTGACACCTGTGTTCCGCGTCGTCCTCCTCGCCATCGCGCTTGCTCTGTCGGGCTGTACCACGGTGCGGGGCTATGGCCCGCAGGATTATTTCGTTCCCGAGGCGCGCGAGGTCAGCATCATTGTTATGCGCCCCGATGTCGAAGTCGGGCTGCTAACGGCGGGCGGTGTTGTCGAGCCGCGTGTAGACTGGACGGAGCAGGCGCGCGATGCGCTGCTGTCGTCGCTCGAAGCGAACCAGCGGGAACGCGGCAATAGGATGACGATCATGCCGGGGCAGGAGGGCGGCGGCGCCCGGCTCGTCGCCGATTATGAGCGGCTCCATCTCACCGTCGCCTCCACGATAGCGCAGTTCCGCTATGGCAGCGAGCGTTTGCCGACCAAAGGCGAAGAGGGTTTCGACTGGACTCTCGGCCCCGGCGCGGCGCGGCTCGGCGAGCTGGCGGATGGTAATTACGCGCTCTTCCTCACGGCGCGGGACAGCTATTCCTCCACCGAACGCGTGGCGTTGCAAGTGCTGGGCTGGGCGGGATGTGTTATCGGGCTGTGCTTCGCGCCCTCGGGCGGGCAGCGCTTCGCCTATGTCAGCCTCGTTGATCTGGAAACGGGCGACATCGTGTGGTTCAACGTGCTGGCCTCGGCGTTAGGCGATATCCGCAGCGATGAGGGCGCGCGCGCCACCATCGATAGTTTGCTGCGCGAAATGCCCACAAGAGAAGAAGTGGCTCGGGAAGAGGCGATAGCGGAATGATCCGACGGCTCGCCCTTGCACTCGGCACGGCGGCGATGGCGCTGACGCCGCTCTCCGGGCAGGTCGCAACCGGCTATCAGCCGCAGGACGAGGATGAACGCGGCTTGTGGATGGTTATGGACGAGTATGAACGGCAGTTACAGTCTTCGAACTTCGTGATGCGCGACGAGGGGCTGAATGCCTATGTCAATGAAGTGTTTTGCCGCACGGTCGGCGACCAATGCCGGGATATCCGCATCTATATCGTCCGCACGCCCTATTTTAACGCCTCGATGGCACCTAACGGGGTTATGCAGGTCTGGTCCGGACTGTTCCTGCGCGCCCGCAACGAGGCGCAGCTGGCGGCGGTGCTCGGCCATGAATTCGCGCATTATCAGCGCCAGCATTCGCTGCGCCAGTTCCGCACGGTGCGTGACCGGATGAATGTGATGAGCTTTCTCGGCATCGGGCTGTTCGTGGCGGGCGGCGGGTTGCTGGCGACGGCGGGACAGTTGGCGCTGGTGAGCTCGCTGTTTGCCTATACGCGCGAGATGGAGCGGGAGGCGGACAGCGAGTCGGTGCGGTTGCTCGCCAATGCCGGCTATGACGCCATGGCGGCATCGCGCATCTGGGCGCAATTGCTGGAGGAGCGCGAGGCGCGCGAGGCCGAGCGCGGGCGGCGGGATCGCGGCGAGGACGCGATTTTCGGCACGCATCCCCTGTCCCGCGACCGGATGGCCGACCTGGCGGCGCAGGCGGGCGAGGTCGAGAGCGCGGGCGGCGAAACCTATCGCGAGCGCTACAAATTGATCCTTGCCGCGCACTGGGAGGACTTTATCGACGATCAGATCAATCTCAACGATTTCGGCGCGACCGAGCATTTACTGGAATGCTTGGCCAGCGTTGGCTGGACGGCGTAACTCTATCATGCGCGCGGCGAACTCTATCGCGCGCGCGCCGAGACCGGCGATCTGGAGGCGGCGACGCGGTTTTACCGGTTGGCCATTGAGGGGAATGCCGGGATGGCCGAAGCATATCGCGGACTGGGCTATGCGCTGCTTCGGCTCGATCAGGAGGAACCGGGGCAGGCGGCGCTGCGGCGCTATCTCGAACTGCGGCCCGAGGCGGAGGACCGGGCGATGGCGGCGATGCTGGCGGGAGTGACGCCATGACGCCACGCGGAATTCTGGCGGTAATTCTGATGCTTGCGCTGGTCGGGTGCGCGATCGGCTATCGCATGGCACCCGCGGGAGAGCGGCTCGAAGTCGGCAATTCGGCGATGACGGTTGTCCCGCCGAGCAACTGGAACCGCGCGGGAACGTTGACCGGACCGGGGAAGAATGCCGAACTCTGGACGCTGGACGGGCCACGCCTCAACGAGCTTACTTTTTATGGCGATATCGAGGATGGCGACACGCTGTTTCGAGAGACCGACCGGCGCTCCCGCCCGCTGCCGCGTTTCGGCGATTCGATGCTGCCGCCCGATATCGCCGATCTGTTCGAAAGCAGCTATCGCGTTGCCTCGGGCACACCGCTGTTTGAACTGGGCGAGATCGCCCCGGTGGTATTTGCAGACCATCCCGGCTTTCGTTTCGAATATGACTACACGCTCCAGGGCGAAGAAGTCCGCCGACAGGGCAGGGCGACAGGGGCGGTGATCGATGGAAAGCTCTATATGATAACCTACGAGGCCCCGGTGATTCACTATTTCGAGACGAGCCTGCCGGACTATCTCTCCATCGTCGAAAGCGCGGCGATTACCGGATAATTGCGTGGCGATGCTTGCCCTTCCGTCGCTGGCTGCTATATCCGCCGCCGACCGGCGGTCCTCTCGCGGGCGTGGCGGAACTGGTAGACGCGCTTGGTTTAGGTCCAAGTATCGAAAGATGTGGGGGTTCGAGTCCCTTCGCCCGCACCAGGATCGCCTCGAAACCGCACGAACAATCGCCTCCAGTTTCCTGACAAGAAAGCCTATTTGAGACATCATGCAGACCGTTGAAACGCTAAATGAAGGTTTGAAGCGTGCCTACACGCTCACCATCCCGTTCGCCGATATCGAAAAACAGGTGGACGACCAGCTCAAGCAAGTCGCGCCGCAGGTGCGGATGCCCGGCTTCCGCCCCGGCAAGGTTCCGCCGAATCTTGTGCGCAAGATGCATGGCGAGGCCATCGAACAGGATGTCGTCAACAAGGCGATCGAGAGCGGCATTCAGAGCGCGATTTCCGAACAGAAACTCCGCCCGGCGATGCAACCCGACGTCAAGCTCGACCCGGACTGGGAGCGCGGCAAGGACATCGAGATCACGATGAATGTCGAGATTCTGCCGGAAATCCCCGAGCCGAAAATCGAGAAGCTAAAGCTGGAGCGCCTGACCGTCGAAGCCGACAAGAAGACGGTCGATGAAGCCGTCACGAAAATGGCCGAGCAGCAGCAATCGTTCGAGGCCGGTGAGAAGACCTACAAGGCTCAGGAAGGCGACCAGGTTGTCATCGATTTCGAGGGCAAGGTCGGTGGCGAGGCATTCGATGGTGGCAAGGGCGAAGGGATGCCCGTGACCATCGGCTCCGGTCAGCTCATCCCCGGTTTCGAGGATCAGCTTGTCGGGGTGAAGGCCAACGATAACAAGGAAGTAAAAGTTACCTTTCCCAAAGATTATAATGTCGATTATCTGAAAGGCAAGGACGCGGTGTTCGATGTCACGGTCGGCGAGGTGCGCAAGCCGAAAGAAGCCAAAGCGGACGACGATTTCGCGAAATCGCTCGGCCTCGAGGGCATCGAACAGCTCCGCGAACTGATGAAGGGGCAGGTCGAGCAGGAACTGAATGGCCTGACGCGCACCCATATGAAGCGCAAGCTGCTCGATCAGTTAGCGTCTTCTCATGATTTTCCCGTTCCGCCCTCCATGGTCGAGGCCGAATTCGAACAGATCTGGCAGCAGCTCGAACAGGAATCGGCGAACGAGCCCGATCCCGAGGCCGCGCGCAAGGAAATGGAAGACGAGAAGGACGACTATCGCAATATCGCCGAACGGCGGGTGCGGCTCGGTCTGCTGCTTTCGGAAATCGGCCAGAAAAACGGCGTCGAGATCAACCAGAGCGAAATGAGCCAGCTGATCGCGCAAGCCTCGCAGCAATATGCGCCGGAAGAGCGCGAGCGCTTTATCGAATATGTCCAGCAGACCCCGATGGCGGCGGCCCAGCTTCGCGCGCCGCTCTATGAGGACAAGGTCGTCGATTATCTTTTCGAGAATGCCGAAATCGCCGACCGCACGGTGACGCGCGACGAGCTGGAAGCGGCGATCGAGGCCGAGGAAGAGGACGAAGCGCCCAAACCGGCAGCAAATAAAAAGGCTCCGGCCAAGAAAGCCGCCGCGAAAAAAACTCCGGCGAAGAAGCCGGCTGCGAAAGCCACTGCGGCGAAGAAGCCTCCCGCCAAAAAGACCCCGGCGAAGAAGGCAGCAGCCAAAAAACCGGCTGCGAAGAAGGCGACCGAGAGCAATAGCTGAATGTCGCAGGAGCGGCTTTGACAGGGGTATCATGCCGAAACCCCTTGAAGCTGCGCGATGAAGGCGCGATGTTAGCGCGGCAAAAAAATCTCCGGAAAGGTTCAGCATGCACGATCCCATTACCAACGCTCTCATCCCGATGGTTGTCGAACAGTCGAATCGCGGCGAGCGCAGTTTCGATATCTATTCGCGGCTGCTCCGGGACCGGATCATTTTCCTGACCGGGGAGGTCGAAGACAATATGGCGTCGGTCATCACCGCGCAGCTGCTGTTTCTCGAATCGGAAAATCCGAAAAAAGACATTTACATGTATCTCAATTCGCCGGGCGGATCGGTGACGGCGGGGATGGCGATCCACGACACCATGCAATATATCCGTCCGCGTGTCGGCACGGTATGCATGGGCTTTGCCGCCTCGATGGGAAGCTTTCTATTGGCGGCGGGCGAGCCGGGGATGCGCGTGGCGCTCGCCAACTCGCGGGTAATGATTCATCAGCCATCCGGGGGCGCGCGGGGGGTGGCCGCCGATATCGAGATTCACGCGAAGGAAATACTTCGTACCCGTCACAGGATGAACGAACTTTACGCCAAATATACCGGTCAAAAACTGGAAACGATCGAGAAGGCGATGGACCGTGACAAATTTTTCTCCGCCGATGAAGCCAAGGAATTTGGCCTCGTCGACGATGTTTTCGACAAGCGCCCGCTCGCAACCAGCGCCGACGACAAGGACGAAAAATCCAAAAGCGATTAAGGCAATTGCTACCTTGTTGTGCAAATATGTTATTGTCGCGGACGATGTTCGCGGGTTAAAAGCATAACGGCCATGGTCGGGTGGCTGGAAGGAACAGACAAATGACGAAACTCAGCGGCAGCGATTCCAAGAGTACGCTCTATTGCTCCTTCTGTGGCAAATCGCAGCATGAGGTGCGCAAGCTCATTGCCGGGCCGACAGTGTTTATCTGTGACGAATGCGTCGAACTTTGTAACGATATCATCCGCGAGGAAATCAAGGGTGCGGTGGGTTCAAAGCGCGAAGGCGGAGTGCCGGCGCCGCAGGAAATCTGCGATGTTCTCGACGACTATGTAATCGGTCAGGCCCAGGCCAAGCGTGTCCTCGCGGTCGCGGTGCACAATCATTACAAGCGCCTCAATCATGGAGCGAAGGGCTCCGACGTCGAACTGGCGAAATCCAACATCATGCTGATCGGCCCGACGGGTTGCGGCAAGACGCTGCTCGCACAGACGATCGCGCGCACCCTCGATGTGCCTTTCACCATGGCCGATGCGACGACGCTGACCGAAGCGGGCTATGTCGGCGAGGATGTCGAGAATATCATCCTCAAACTGCTCCAGGCGTCCGATTATAATGTCGAGCGCGCCCAGCGCGGCATCGTCTATATCGACGAGATCGACAAGATCAGCCGTAAGGCCGATAATCCCTCGATCACCCGCGATGTATCGGGGGAGGGCGTGCAGCAGGCATTGCTTAAGCTGATGGAAGGCACGACCGCGAGCGTTCCACCGCAGGGTGGCCGCAAGCATCCGCAGCAGGAATTCCTGCAGGTGGATACGACCAATATCCTGTTCATTTGCGGCGGTGCCTATGGCGGACTCGAGAAGCTCATTTCGGATCGCATGCAGGGCAAATCGATGGGCTTCGGCGCCGTTGTCGAAGCGCCGGACGAGCGCCGCATCGGCGAGGTGCTTCGCCATGTCGAACCGGAGGATTTGCTCAAATACGGGCTAATCCCCGAATTTGTCGGTCGTTTGCCCGTCCTTGCCACGCTCGAAGATCTCGACGAGGATGCTCTGGTCAAAATTCTCAGCCAGCCCAAAAACGCTCTGACCAAGCAATATGCCAAATTATTCGAGATGGAGGATGTTCAGCTCGATTTCACCGAGGATGCGCTCTCGACGATCGCCCGGAAAGCCATTGCGCGGAAAACCGGCGCGCGTGGTCTGCGCTCGATCCTCGAAGGCATCCTGCTCGATTCGATGTACGACCTGCCGGCCATGGAAGGCGTCGACGAAATCGTCATCGACAAGGATGTCGTCGAGGGCCGCAAGGAACCGGTCCGGGTGTTTGCGAAAAGCGAGAAACAGGCGGGCGGCGACGCGGCCTGAGGCGATCGGGCGTCAACCATACGCCGCTTCGATACACACCAAAGCAAGCCGCGCCCGTTGAAGGCAGGACTGGCGCACTCCATATCGCGGACAAGCGGGGATTAGCCCCAATCGTTTTCGGAGTTTTCATGAGCACCCAGAGCCTTCCTGTCCTTCCCTTGCGCGATATTGTTGTGTTTCCCAATATGATCGTGCCATTATTTGTCGGCCGCGATAAATCGGTGGTGTCGCTGGAGCGCGCGATGGCGGCGGACAAGACCATCTTTCTTGTCGCCCAGCTCGATCCCGCCGAAGACGATCCGGATCGCGATGCGCTCTACGATGTCGGCGTCACCGCCACGGTGCTTCAGCTTCTGAAGTTGCCCGATGGCACAGTGCGGGTGCTGGTCGAAGGGCAGCAACGCGCGGCGCTGAAAGACATCCATTATCGCGACGAGCATCTGATCGCCGATATCGCACCGATCAAGGACAAAGAGGTGGACGGCCCGGAAGTCAGCGCGCTGATGCGCTCGACAGTCGAGCAGTTCGACAATTATGCGAAGCTCAACAAGAAAATTCCCGAAGAGACCTCGGTCCAGCTCGGCCAGATCGAGGAGGCGTCTCGGCTTTCCGATGCGGTGGCCGCCAATCTCGGCGTCAAGGTGTCCGACAAGCAGGCGATGCTGGTCGAGCGCGATCCGTCGCGGCGGCTGGAGATGGCGTTTGCTTTCATGGAAGGCGAGCTCGGCGTCCTGCAGGTCGAAAAGAAAATCCGCGGGCGTGTCAAACGCCAGATGGAGAAAACCCAGCGCGAATATTATCTCAACGAGCAGATGAAAGCGATCCAGCGCGAACTTGGCGATGACGAGGGAGAAAGCGGCGACGAGCTTCAGGAACTCGCCAGGAAAATCAAGGAAA
>JBGTHW010000108.1:0-22150 GCA_041746035.1 Parasphingopyxis sp. | reverse complement strand
TCCTGATCGACCGGCAATCGGGGCATTACAGGGCGGGCGAACAGTCGGGAAACCTGCCCCATGACGTCATCTTCGATACGCCCGAGGGCTGGTGCGTCGCGACCGGGGCTTTGGCTGGCTGGCTTGGCATCGATCTCGACGCCGATATCCGCAACGCCCTGCTTTTCGTGGAAAACGAGGAGCTTTTGCCGGTAGAGCGCGCGCTGCAGAGACAGGCCCGCGCCAGTTCGTTGCGCCCGCGTATCGAATTCGATCTTGCCAGTCTGCCTCAAGCCGATGTTCCCTACCGTATGTGGCGCACGCCCTCGGTCGATGCCGTGGTGCGGATCGGTGGATTGCGCGACAGGCGGCGCGAGGTCTCCCGTTTCGAGCGTCGCTACGAACTGTTTGCTTCGGGCGAAGCCTTTGCGGCATCCGTCGATTCGCGTCTTGCTTCGGATGACCGGGGCGTCCCCAGTTCTCTGCGGATGCGGGCTTTCCGCAGCTCTCCCGATGGCAATTTGCTGGGACCGCTGGGCGCGACCCATTTCGCGATCGGCGATGTTTCGAGCCAGACAACGCCAATTGCCGCGCAATCGACCTCCGGGCGCGGTGCCGTCGTTACCAATCGCCCGCTCGACCAGCCGGAAAGTTTCGACCGCAAGACATTTCGCGGCGATTTGCCCGAAGGCTGGGACGCCGAGCTCTATCGCAACGGGCAATTGCTCGCTTTTGCACTGGACCGCGGCGATGGCCGCTATGAATTCACCGATATCGAACTGCGCTACGGCATCAACCGTTTTGAAATCGTGCTGTACGGCCCACAGGGGCAGGAACGTCGCGAAACCGAAACCGTCAATGTCGGCGCAGGCAGCATTCGGCCCCGGGAGACATGGTATTGGGCGGGAATTTCGCAGGATAATCGCGATCTTGTCAATCTTGGCAGCCGCGATTTCGGCAGAAGTGCGAACTGGCGGGCGGGCTTCGGCGTCGAACGTGGGCTGAATACCCGAACATCGCTGGCATTTCAGTTGAACAACCTGGTCATCGCCGATCAACGGGTGACTGTGATCGAGGGTTCGGTTCGCCGAGCTATCGGCACCGCTTTGGTCGAGGCGACCGGGGCCTCAGCCGACAATGGCGGCTATGCGGCGCGCGCGCAGATTCTGGGGCGGTTCGGGCGCACCTATGTGAGCGCGGAATCGGTTCTGGCCCGCGATTTCCGGTCCGAACGTTATGGCGTCGATACGACCGGCCTGCATACGCTGGCGCTCGATCATAGTTTGCAACTGGGTCGGCTGGTAATGCCGGTCCGCGTACAGGCGCGATATGAAACCCAATCGACCGGTAATGACCAGATCGAGGTCGCTGCCCGGGTTTCCGCCAATATGCGCCGCTTTGCGCTGACCGGGGAAGTCGGCTTCCGAAAGCAGTCCAGTCGCATCGGCCCGGCAGCGCCGCGATCCACCGAGGCGGGACTGCTGGCAAATGGCCGGATCGGGCCTGTTCGCCTGCGCGGCGAAGCGCGCTGGCGGCTTTCGCCGGAAAACAGGTTCGAAAGCGCGGCGCTTACGGCGGAATGGGGCGGGCGCGGCGAAAGTTCCTGGCGCGCCGAGCTGGGCTATCAACGCGCGCTGGATCGCGCACGTGTTTCCGTCGGCTATGTCAGGCGATTCGACAATTTCGCGCTGACCGCCTCGGCGGAAGCCGCGAGCGACGGATCGGTCGCGGCGGGACTCAATCTGGCCTTCAGTATCGGGCCGGATCCGCGGGGCGGTATCCGGGTAACGCCAGACAAGCTTGCAAGTGGCGGGCAGGCCGCCGCGCGCGTCTATCGCGACCTTAATAATGACGGCGTCCGGCAGGTCGGAGAGCCGCTGGTCGAAGGTGTACAGATCACCACCGGTCTTGCGCCGTCCGCGGAGCCGACCGATGAGAATGGCCTCGCCATCGTCAGCGGTCTGTCGCCCTATCGCCCAATTCTGGTAGGTATCGATACGTCTTCGATTGCCGATCCTTTCGTGCAGCCTCGGGGTCCCGGTGTCGTGATAACACCGCGGCCCGGCGTGACGGCGCAGATCGAACTGCCGCTGGTTAGCGCCGGCGAGATAGATGGCTTGCTGGTCCGCGTTGCCGGAGGTGCGCTAGAGGGCATCGATCTCGAGCTGGTCGATATCGAGGGCCGGGCGGTCAAGACGACGCGATCCGATTTCGACGGATTTTTCCTGTTCGACGGCGTCCCCTATGGCGAATATTCGGTCCGTATCGCGAGACTTTCCGCCGAAGCGGCAGGAATCAATGCCGCGTTGGGCCGCCGTGCTTTCGTCAGTGACGAAAATGACAGCGTGCGGCTGGGCACGATAGCGGTCGGTGGATCGACGGCGTCGTCGGAATAATCGCAAAAGTCGCGCCGCACAACTTTATGCAACCGCAACTCTCTGAAAACATGGAAATGGTGCGGTCGAGAAGACTCGAACTTCCACGGGCGCTAGCCCACATCGACCTCAACGATGCGCGTCTACCAGTTCCGCCACGACCGCACTGGATGGAGCGCGAGAAACACGTCCGCTCCGGGTAGGCGCGAGCGTCTAGCAAAGGGGTCGCGCGCGCGCAATGACGAATTCTGCTGCCGGACATCGCCAGGTCCAGGCAGCATTAACACTCTTTTTACAAAGCTTAACCATTTCTTGATCTTAAAGAATGGCGCGCCCGGGTCTAACCGTCGCCAATGACTTCGCTCATAGCCATATTGCTGGTTGCCGCTTCGCCCGATTCCGGCGTCGCACTACAGACCGGCGCGACGGCGCGCATCATCGCCGCCGAGGAAATCGACTTCGCCAACATGACGGAATACCCTGCCGAATTTCCGGAGGGTTTCCAGATAACCCGGTCGTTCGGGAATGGCGCGCAGGATATGATCCGCCTGATCGAGTTTCAATAGAGAAACATCGGCATGCCCTCGACCCGCATGAGCTTCGCCCGATAGGTGGAGCGGTCGTACAATCGCGCGACATCGACGTTTTTCTGACCATCCAGCAGGGTCGCGATCGGCACATGACAATAATTGCCATCCTTCAGCGCGACCATTCTGGCGCTTTCCCCGTCTCGCAACAGTTGCACCGCCAGCCCGCCAAAGGCGAAACCCACCATCCGGTCCAGCGCATCGGGTTCCCCGGCGCGCATCAGATAGGCGAGCTCCTGAACGACGGTACTCACGCCGGTGTCGCTTTCGATTTTGCGGGCCAGACGGTGGCCGACACCGGTTTCGTCGCGTTGCGTTGCCGACTGTCCCAGTTCGTGGCTGGCGGTGCCGCCGAGAAGCGTTGCGCCTTCCGAAACCACGCACACAGCGTAATTTTCAGGATTCGAGCGCCGGTCTTCGACAAGCAACGGCAAAAGCTTGTCAGGATCGGCTGGCACCTCGGCGATAACCGTGCGATCGACCTGAGCGAGAAAGCCCGAAAGCAGAGCGGTTTCGCCGGAACGGCGTCCGAAAAGCTCGATCACGGCGATCCGTTCATGGCTCGCCGTGGTCGTGCGCAGGGCATTGATCGCGGCTACCGACCGGCTGACGGCGGTCGAAAATCCGATGCAGAAGTCGGTGCCATATACGTCATTGTCCATCGTTTTGGGAACCGAGATAACCGGAAAACCCCGCGCCGAAAGATGTGCCGAGAACCGCAGCGTACCGTCTCCGCCCAGCGTTACCATCGCATCGATGCCGAGCCGGTCCAGCACATTGAGGACATGCGCGGTGCGATCTCCCTCGGGCCGGGTTCGCGGATCGGTACGCGAGGTATGAAGAATGGTGCCGCCTGCCCGGTCGATTCCGCGCACTTTCTCCCGATCCAGATTATATGTCTGGTCGGCGATCGTCGCGGCGTCGCCCGGGTCGATCTTCAGGAACCCCTGCCAGCCGCGCCGGAACCCTGTCACCCTCCAGCCGTGATCGAGCGCGCCCAGCGTGATGGCGCGAATACAGGCATTCAGGCCCGGCACATCGCCACCGCCGGTCAATATACCGATATGGATGGTGTGTCCTCCCTGTTAACCGCCTTCGATCTGCGCAAATTTGAGATTGAGTTCCTCGGCATTGCGCGGGATATCCACCTCGGCGGAATTGAACTCGACCATTTCGCGCGGGGGAAGGCTGCGTTGCGGTGCTTGGATCGTCCAGTTGTAGACCACCGCGCCCTGGCTGTTGCGCAATTCGGCCTGGATGTCCGGCACAGCCTGTTCCTCGTCGGACAGATTGACGACGCGCCCGGTAATCGACAGCAATTCGTGTCCGCTGGCCAGCACACGCCGTTCGGGCTGTCTGACCAGCTGGACATCGAGGGCGCTCTGGCCTGCCGCACCGCCGATACCGAGTCGCGATGCGAAATCCGGAGGTCCGAAAATCGCCAGAGCCGTGGCTCCGCTGGCCAGCAAGACGAACAGACCCGCCGCAACGATGGTCCACATCCGCGCGGGGTTGCGGCGCGGCCGGAAGGGCGGTTCGTGGGCGAATGGCGTACGTTCCGCACCGGACTGGTATGGCGTGCGCGATACCGGCGATTCGGCAACCGGGGCAGGCGGCGGTTCTTTGGGCGGGGGGGCGGGAAATTTCGGTTGCGCCGGTCCAGCGATCGCGGCGCGCGGCTCATCGGCCGGCGGCGGCGCTTTCGCTGCGGTCTCTGTCGACGTTTGTCCGGGGCTCTCCTGGAACCAGCTATGCCGACAATTCGCGCAGCGCACCTGCCTTCCCGGCGCAGCGATCGCGGTGTCGGGTACAATATAGCGTGTGGAGCAGGCCGGGCATTGCAGAATCATCGAACAGTAGAGCGCCAATTGCTGATAGGAACGTCTCGATAGCGGTCTAAGCGGCGGCGGGCCACGCTGGCAAGCATGGTTAGGCAGTGTGTTGTGCGCTTTACGCCAGACAGAGGCCTATGGCATGGCTGTTCAGGATGGCAAATACGATTGTCCAGTTCGAGAATGTGGGCCTGCGCTACGGCACGGGGACGGAAACGCTGTCCGATCTCAGCTTTACACTGGATAGCGGCGGCTTCTATTTTCTCACCGGCCAGTCGGGCGCGGGGAAAACCTCGCTGCTCAAGCTTCTCTATCTCGCATTGCGGCCGAGCCGCGGGCTGATCCGTCTGTTCGACGAAGATGTCGTGACGCTGCCGCGCGGGAGGCTGCCGGGGTTCCGCCGCCGGATCGGTGTAGTATTTCAGGACTTCCGGCTGGTTCCCCATCTGTCGGCCTTCGACAATATCGCATTGCCGCTGCGGGTGGCGGGCGTTGAGGAGAGCGATCTCGCCACCCCGGTGAACGAGATGCTCGCCTGGGTCGGTCTGTCGGATCGATCGAGCGCGCGTCCGGCGACGCTTTCGGGCGGGGAGCAGCAACGGGTTGCGATAGCGCGCGCCGTGATCGGTCGGCCGGAAATCCTGATTGCCGACGAACCGACCGGTAATGTCGACCCGGAAATGGCCGCGCGGCTTCTGCATCTGTTCGACGCCTTGAACAAGCTTGGCACCACGATCGTCGTCGCGACCCATGATATTCATCTGCTTAGCCGGGTTTCGACCGCGCAAATGATGCGTCTCGATGGCGGACGACTGGCCGACCCGACCGGTGCGCTTAGACATCCGCCGCGCGAACCGCGTGGCCGACGCCGCGGCAAGAGCGGCGCATGAACCTGCTGCGCGCAAACTCCGCCGCCGAACGGCGCCTGCTCAGCGAAGGCCGACTCTCGGGTCCGATGCCGTGGGTCATCGCGATCATGATGTTCCTGACGGTGCTGGCGGCAGCCGGTGGATTAGCCCTTACCCATGCGGCGAGCAATGTTGCCGACAGTATCGCCCAGCGGATTACGATTCAGATTGTCGAGGCCAATCCGGACTTGCGCGACGAACAGAGCGACAGCGCGGTGGCCATGCTTGACGATCTGGCGGGGGTTACCTCGATCGCCCGGGTTCCCGATGCCGAGATCGACGCTCTGCTCGAACCCTGGATCGGGGCAGGCGGCAGCGCGGAAGGCATTCCCGTGCCGGCGCTGATCGATGTCGATCTGACGCGGGAAGCGCATGACCGGCTCGATACTATCCAAGCCGCTATCCGGCGCGTCGCACCGGATGCGCGAATCGACGATCATGCCGAATTTCTGGCCCCGCTCGCCGGACTGATCGGCTCGCTGACCTGGCTGTCGCTCGCGCTGGTCCTGCTGACGGCGGGCGCGACCGCGGCGGCCGTGATTCTTGCTATCCGTTCAGCGCTCAATACCCATCGCAACACGATCGAGATACTGCATCTGATGGGATCGACAGACACTCAGGTGGCACGGCTTTTTCAGCGGCGAATTGCGCTCGACGCGCTGATCGGCGGCGCGACGGGGTGTCTGTTCGCTGTCATTGTGATCCTTTTGCTGGGCCAGCGTATCCGGGCGGTGGGTTCGGAATTGCTCGGCAGTGTGGGTTTGCCCTGGGCGGCCTGGCTGATCCTGTTTCTCCTGCCGCTTGCCGGGGCACTGATCGCGACCCTTGTCGCCCGTGTCACGGTGCTTGGCGCATTGAAGAAGATGCTATGATCCGGCGAATACTCGCTTTTGTCGCGCTGCTATGGGCACTCGGCTTCGCGGCCTTTGTCGTCTGGCTGCCCGCGCCGGCAAATGGCGTCACGACCGACGGGATCATCGTGCTGACCGGCGGCGAGAACCGGATCGTGCGCGGTATCGATCTGATGCGGGATCGGAAGGCCGAACGCATGCTGGTCTCGGGGGTCAATCGAACCGTGCGGCCTGCCGAGCTTGCCGAAGAGAATGACGCGCCGGTGGGACTGTTCGATTGCTGCATCGATCTGGACCAGGATTCGGTTGATACGCGCAGCAATGGCGAAGAAGCGGCGCGCTGGGTGCGTGACAACGGTTTTGAGAGCGTCCGGTTGGTTACAACCGACTGGCACATGCCCCGCGCCCGTTTCGAGCTGGCAAATCAGATAGATTCAGGCATTATGATCGTTCCCGATGCGGTTCCGAGCAATCCCAGCTTCACCCAGCTCTTTCTGGAATATAATAAATATCTGCTGCGCCGCGCCAGCGCCTTGATTGGAATCTAGTTCGTCCGCAATGATTCGTTCGCTGGCCTTCATGTTTGTTTTTTACGGGCTAACCGTGGTGTTTGTCATCGGGGCGGTGATCGCGGCCCTGTTCGGCCAGCAACCCATGCAGGCAGTGGTGCGGGGCTGGGTGGCATCTCACCGCTTTTGCGCACGCTGGATGCTTGGCATTCGCGTTCGTGTCGAAGGGATCGTGCCGGAAGGGCAGTTCCTGTTCGCCGCCAAGCATCAGGCGATGTTCGAAACGCTCGACCTTCTCACTATGCTCGATACGCCTGCCTTCGTGTTCAAGAAAGAACTGGCCGATATACCGGCCTGGGGCTGGATCGCGCAGAAATATGGCGGCATTCCTGTCGACAGGAGCGCGGGCGCAGGGGCGATGCGGACCCTGCTGCGCCGCACCCGCGCCATCCTTGCCAGCGAACGCTCGGTCGTGATCTTTCCGGAAGGCACGCGGGTCAGGCCGGGGCATACGCCGCCGCTACAGGCGGGTTTCGTCGGCCTGTATAAAGTGTTCGGCCTGCCGGTGGTGCCGGTCGCCATCGATAGCGGCCATGTCTGGCCACGCGACAGCTGGATCAAGCGCCCGGGCACCGTGACCTACCGCTTTTTCGAGCCGATTCCGCCGGGCCTGCCGCGCGGCGAGATCGAGGCGCGGGTCCATGCGTTAATCAACGACCTGGAAACCGGCCGCGACTAACTCCTCCAGCGCCGCCGCCACCCCGCGCGTCTCATCCTCGGTACCGATGGTGATCCGCAGAGCGTGCGCCAACCCCTGATTGGGCAGCCAGCGGGTAATATAGCCGCGTTCGAGCAGCCCCTCATAGGCCGCTTCCGCCGATATCGGCCCCTCGAACAGCACCAGCAGGAAATTTGCTTGCGATGGGATGGCGCGCAGCCCGGCATTGCCCATCACGGCAATGCGGTCCGCCAGCCAGTCCCGCCAGCGGGCATTGTGCGCGCGGCTGTTTTCGACGAAAGCCTGATCGCCGAGCGCCGCTATAGCCGCTGCTTGCCCCGCGCTGGTGACATTGAACGGCGCGCGAATGCGATTCAGCGCCTCGATCACAGGCGGCGGGCCATAAGCCCAGCCGATCCGCTCCGCCGCCAGTCCGTAAATCTTCGAAAATGTCCGCGTCGCCAGCACATTGGGCATGGCATGCGCCAGCGCGAGCCCGCCATCGTCTTCGCCGGACTCCAGATATTCGGCATAGGCGTGATCAAGCACCAGCAGGCAATCGCGCGGCATGGCGTCATGCAGGCGCGCAATGTCGGTGCGCGCCGTATAGGTGCCGGTCGGGTTGTTGGGATTGGCGAGGAAAACCACCCGCGCTTGTGGCGTTATCGCGGCGAGCAGCGCATCGATATCGGTAGCGTAATCGCTATCGGCGACTTCGACAGGCGTTGCCCCCACCCGCCGCGCCGCCAGCGGATAGACCGAAAAGCCGTAGCGCACATACAGCGCCTCGTCGCCGACACCGGCATAGGCACCGGCGGCCAGATGCAGCAACTCGTCCGAACCCGTCCCGCAGACGATCCGCGCGGGGTCGAGATCGTGCAGCGCCCCGATGGCCTCGCGCAGCGCCGTCGCGCCGGGATCGGGATAGCGCGAGAGCGACCCGCGCGCGTCGGCCAGCGCCGAAACCGCCGCCCCGCTCGTGCCCAGCGGGTTTTCGTTGGAGGAGAGCTTGACGATCGGGCCGGACGTGCCGGTCGATGACCGGCCGGGCGAATAGGGCGCAATCGCATCGATCCAGGGTTTGGGCTTCGGGCCGGTCATGCGCCGCCTTGCGATATCGCCCGCGCGTTGACAAGCCGCACGATGCCGCCCTAGCGCCGCTGGTTATGGCCGACGATCCTTCCACCCTCGCCGCGACGTGCAGTGTTACGCTGCCCGGTCCGCTGGCTCTCGATGGCGGGGCCAGTCTCGCGCCGGTGGCGTTCGCCTATGAGGCCTATGGCGAGATCGACGGCGATGGCTCCAATGTGGTTCTGATCTGCCATGCCCTGACGCTGGACCAGCATGTTGCTTCCGAGCATCCTGTGACGGGTAAACCCGGCTGGTGGGCGAATTTGGTGGGGGAGGGGCGGCCCATCGATCCGGCGCGGCATTATATTGTTTGCATCAATGTGCTGGGCAGCTGCATGGGCTCGTCCGGTCCCGCGACCATTGCGGAAGACGGCCAGCCGCATGCGATGCGCTTTCCGGTGATTACGATCCGCGATATGGTCCGCGCGCAGGCCACGTTGCTGGATCATCTGGGTATTTTGCGGCTTCACGCCGTCATCGGAGGCTCGATGGGCGGGATGCAGGTGCTGGAATGGGCGGCCTGTTATCCCGAGCGCGTCGGCTCTGCCATCGCCATCGCGACTGCCGCCAAACATTCGGCGCAGAATATCGCCTTTCATGAAGTGGGGCGTCAGGCGATCATGGCCGATCCCAATTGGCATGGTGGCGATTACTACGGAACTGGTGAGGCTCCCGCTAAAGGTCTGTCCGTGGCCCGCATGGCGGCGCATATTACCTATCTGTCGGAAGAAGGCCTGACCGAAAAATTCGGGCGGCGCTTGCAGGCGCGCCCAGGCAAGGGAGAGGGGGCCAAGAGCTTTGGCTTCGATGCGGATTTCCAGATTGAGAGCTATCTGAGGCATCAGGGGATCAGCTTCGTCGACCGGTTCGACGCCAACAGCTATCTCTATATCACCCGCGCGATGGACTATTTCGATCTGGGGGAGGAGCATGATGGGCTGCTCGCCAACGCCTTCAAAGGCAGCGCCACGCGTTTCTGCGTGATCAGTTTCGACAGCGACTGGCTCTATCCGACGAGCGAATCGCGGACGATCGTGCGTGCGCTGAATGCAGGCGGCGCGGAAGTGAGCTTTGTGGAGCTATCGAGCCCTTTCGGCCATGACGCCTTCCTGCTCGATGTGCCGGAATTGCGCGCGACAATTGACGGGTTTTTGAAGGCGGGGGAAGCATGACCCTTCGCCCCGATCTCGCCATCATCGCCGATCATGTGCCGCAGGGCGCGCGCGTGCTAGATATCGGTTGCGGCGATGGTGGTCTCATGGCGGCATTGCGCGATGAGAAAAACGCGGATGCGCGCGGGCTGGAGCTGGATGCCGATAATGTCGCCAGCGCCATGGCGCGCGGACTGTCGGTGGTGCAGGGCGACGCCGACACCGATCTTGCCGATTATCCTGATGGCGCGTTCGATTATGCGATCCTCAGCCAGACGCTGCAAACCACCCGCGCGCCAGACGCGATACTGGAAGCCCTCCTTCGCATCGCCCCGCGCGCGTTCGTCAGCTTCCCGAATTTCGCCTATTGGAGAGTGCGCGCCAGCCTGATGTTCGGCGGTCGGATGCCGGTCACCGGCTCCCTCCCGCTAAGCTGGTACGCCACCGAAAATATCCACCATGTCACTATAGACGATTTCCGCGCGCTGGTCGGTGAACGAGGTATTGCCGTCGAAAAAAGCTGGTTTCTGAGCGGAAACAGCCAGCGAGGCGCGGGTGCGGCGAACCTGCTGGCGGAGCAGGCGGTGTTTTTGCTGAGGAGGTGAAGGGGATTCACCGCAGCAGGGATTCCGTTCATCGCAAATACGTAACAACTCGTCGTGACACGACTCGAAAAATAATGGTAGCTTTAGGAGCTAAGATTATGGGAGTCACCGCCATGCCAGCAATCCCCGAAAGCGAGACTGAAAGAAATTTTGCTGCTTTCATCGGTCAATTGCCAGACTTACTTGAAAAATTCTGCGGTCAATTTGCTTTGATCCATGGCCAAAAGATTGAAGGATATTTCCCTTCCGCCCTCGACGCCATGGCTGAGGGGCACGAAAAGTTTGGCGAGGGTGCTTATTCGGTTCAGGAAGTGACCGACGAAATAGAAAATTTGGGGTTTTATTCTTATGCTGGTGGCGCGGGGCAAGCTTGAGCGCCGACAAGCTATTTTAGATATCGGGGTTCAAAAGTTCATACCGAGACCCCAAGCGCTTGAAGCTCAAAATCACTCACTACAAGTGCCGGTCAATAGCTATCGTGCATTGATAGATACCGGTGCTCAGCGCACATGCCTAGCTCACGACACGATCACGCAAGAAGGACTGGTACGTCACGGACACAAATTTATCAGAAATGTGCATGATGAAGCGACTCACAGCCTATTCATGACGAACATTGGAATTTGGGGCCATGGTTTAGATCGCGGTCAGAATGGAGATTCTTCTCGGTCTTATTTTGCCGTCGAAGGCCCGTTCGAAGTGATCAATATCGAGAACAATACACACTTTGACGCGATTCTCGGCATGGACGTGTTAGAAAAATTCTCTTTCAAATTTGAGAAGGGCGGCGATTTTGAAGTAGAATTGCGCTAATCGCGCAACTCGCCCCCAACCTTCTCCGCCGCTTTCACCACCTTGTCGGAAATCGCTTTCAGTTCCTCCTCGGTGAAGCTCTTGTCGATGGGCTGGAGCGTCACTTCGATGGCGACAGATTTCTTGCCGTCCTCGACGCCCTCGCCGGTGAACACATCGAAAATGCGCGCATCGACAATCAGCTGCTTGTCCGAACCTTTTACCGCGTGCAGCAGGTCGCCCGCGGGTGCATCCGCATCCAGCAGGAACGCGAAATCGCGGGTTACGGATTGCTGCCCGGGCGGGGCATAGGCGGGGCGCATATGGCTTGACGCCCGCGGCATCGGGATGGCGTCGAGATAGATTTCGGCAGCCATCGCCGGGCCGTCGAGATCGAGCGCCTTGAGCGTGGCCGGATGCAGCTCGCCGAATTCGGCCAGCGTGTTTTTCGGGCCAAGGCACAGGCGACCGGAGCGGCCCGGGTGATAAATGCCGGACGCATCGCCGAACAGTTGCAGCTTGTCGGTCGGGGCACCGGCGGCGGCAAGCAGCGCCATCGCTTCGGCCTTGGCGTCGAACGCATCGAAACCGGTATCCTCGTCCTGCCAGTGCCGCGCGCCGTTGCGCCCCGCGAGGATCAGGCCCAGCGTCGGGTGTTCGCCATCGGCCAGATAGCGCCGCCCGACTTCGAACAGCCGCACGGTCGAGGCGCCGAGATCCCGATTGCGCTTGGCGGCTGCGGCGAGGCCGGGGATCATGCTGGTGCGCATGACTTTCATGTCTTCGCTGATCGGATTGGCGAGAACCCACGGTGCGTCGCCCGAGACCGCAGCCTCGGCTTCGGAAATGAAACTCCAGGTCACGGCTTCGTTCAGGCCGCGCGCGGCGGCGGCGCGGCGCACCTTGCGTTCGCGCTTCTGTTCGGCGGAAGCGGTCGGCGTGGCGACGCCCTCGGCGCGGGTCAGCGGGACTGACGGAATGGCGTCAAGCCCCTCGATGCGCAGCACTTCCTCGACCAGATCGGGCGCGCCATCGATATCGCGCCGCCAGCTCGGCACGGTGACGGCGAACGGGCCTTCGCCCCTCACTGTGAATCCAAGCGCCTCAAGCGTGGCGCACTGTTTGTCCGATGGGACACTGAGGCCACCTAAAGTTGCACAAAGTTGCGGATCGTACGCGACCGATTTTTCGGGAACGGGCGGCGATCCCGCCTTGACCGTTGCGGACGGCTTGCCCCCGCAAAGTGCCTGAACGAGCAGGGTTGCGATTGTGATGCCATCCTGCAGGAAGGCCGGGTCGACGCCACGCTCGAAGCGTACGCGCGCGTCCGACATCAGGCCGAGCTGCTGACCGGTCCGGGAAATGCGCGCGGGATCGAACCAGGCGCATTCGATAACGATATCGGTCGTATCGTCCTGAACGCCGGTTTCCTCGCCGCCCATAATGCCGCCAATATCGTGCGAAGCATTCTCGTCGGCGATGACGGTCATTTCAGGCGTAAGGCGATAGCTCTTTCCGTTTAGCGCAACCAATGTTTCCCCGTCCTCGGCGCGCCGTGCAAAGAGCGCCTCGCCGAGTTTCTTGCGGTCATAAACATGCAAGGGGCGACCGAGATCGATCATTACGAAATTGGTAATATCGACGAGCGCCGAAATCGGTTTTTGGCCAATTGCGCGCAGGCGTTTTTGCATCCAGGCTGGCGATGCTCCGTTGGTAATCCCCGCGACTGTCCGCCCGAAAAAGGCCGGGCAGCCTTCCGGATCGTCGGTGCGAATTTCAATGGACGGCTCACCTTCGCCTTCGACAGGCTGAACTTCGATACGCTGCCCGTTGCTTCCGTTCGTGCTATCGACCGGTTGCGCGCCTGCGGGCTCATATGCCTCGACAAGCGTTTTCTGACGCCCCAGCCCCGCCGCCGCCAGGTCGCGCGCAATGCCGCGTACGCCCATGCAATCCTGCCGGTTCGGCGTCACCTCGATATCGATCGCCGGATCGTCGAGCCCCGCCCATTGCGCATATTTTTCGCCAACCGGCGCATCGTCGGGAAGATCGATCACCCCGTCATGTTCCTCGGAAATCTCCAGTTCCCGCTCCGAACACATCATGCCGAAACTCTCGACATCGCGAATCTTCGCCGCGCCTAAAGTGACATCGATTCCCGGCACATACATGCCCGGAGCCGCGAACACGCCGACCATGCCCGCGCGCGCATTGGGTGCGCCGCACACGACCTGCACCGGATCGCCCTCGCCTGTATCGACCTTGAGCAATTGCAGCTTGTCGGCATTGGGGTGTTTCTCGGCGGAAATCACCTTGGCGATGCGGAAATCGGCTAGCTTCTCGCCCGCATTCTCCACGCTAGCGACCTCATGGCCGATGCGGTTCAGCGTCTCGACAATCGTATCGAGATCGGCGTCTGTATCGAGATGTTCCTTGAGCCAGTCTATCGTGAATTTCATGCGCCCACCCCCGCGCTCAGCGTCGGCACATCGAGCGCCGAGAAACCGTAATGTTTGAGCCAGCGCAGATCGCCATCGAAAAAGGGGCGCAAATCGTTCATGCCATATTTCAGCATGGCGAGGCGGTCTATGCCGGTGCCGAAGGCGAAGCCCTGCCACTCATCGGGATCGAGATCGCAGGCCTCGATAACCTTGCGGTTGACCATGCCCGAGCCAAGCACCTCCATCCAGCGATCGGAGCCTCCAATCACCTGCTGGCCGTTATCGTCGATGGAATAGCCGACATCGACCTCCGCCGACGGCTCGGTGAAGGGGAAATAGCTGGGGCGCAGGCGCAGCACGACGTCGTCGCGTTCGAAGAAGGCCTTGAGGAATGTCTCGAGCGTCCATTTGAGGTGACCCATATGAATGCCCTTGTCGATCACCAGGCCTTCGATCTGATGGAACATCGGTGTGTGGGTGGCGTCGGAATCGGAGCGATAGGTGCGGCCCGGCGCGATGATGCGGATGGGCGGCTTTTGCGACATCATCGTGCGGATTTGCACCGGCGAAGTGTGTGTGCGGAGCAGCATGCGCTTTTCCCCCTCCCCTGAAGGGGAGGGGTTCGGGGTGGGGGTGTCGCCGTCCTCCCCCTCTCCCTTCGCCGCTTCGCGGCTCTTCCCTCTCCCCTGAAGGGGAGATGGCTGGAAGTAAAAAGTATCGTGATCGGCACGCGCCGGATGGCTTTCGGGGATATTGAGCGCACTGAAATTGTGCCAGTCATCCTCGATCTCCGGCCCGGTGGCGACGGCGAAGCCTAGGTCGGCGAAGATCTCCGCCAGTTCGTCCATCACCTGGCTCACCGGATGGATCGAGCCTTGCAGGGTTTCGCGAGCGGGCAGGGAGAGGTCGATGGTCTCGGACGCCAGTCGCGCTTCGAGTTGCTCCGTCTCCAGTTCCGTTTTCTTGGCGTCGATCGCTGCGGCGATTTCACGGCGCAGGCCGTTGATCTTCGGCCCTTCGGTCTTGCGATCCTCCGCCGTCATGCCACCGAGTGTCTTGAGCAGTTCCGTGACCACGCCCTTCTTGCCGAGCGCATGAACGCGCACGGCATCCAGCGCGTCGAGGCTGGTCGCGACGTCCATTGCGGCGAAAAGATCGCGCTTCAGGGTGTCGAGATCGGGCTTTTGCTGCTCTATCGTCATTATGCTGGTCCGGTTCGAATTATGGGTGGCAAGAAAAAGGCGCGTGGAGCCATTCCGCTCCCCGCGCCCGTTTCTATTGGCAATATCCGATAATGCTACCGGATATTTATTTGCGTCGCTGCCTCAGGCTGCTTTTGCGAGCGCGTCCTTGCTCCGGGCAACGACGGCGCTAAAGGCGGCGGGCTCGTTCATGGCGAGATCGGCGAGGATTTTGCGGTCCAGCTCAACCTCGGCCAGTTTCAGCCCGTGCATGAAGCGCGCATAGGTCAGGTCTTCGGCGCGGACGGCGGCGTTGATCCGCTGGATCCACAGGCTGCGGAAATTACGCTTTTTGACCTTGCGGTCGCGATAGGCATATTGCCCGGCTTTTTCGACCGCCTGGCGCGCCACGCGAATCGTGTTCTTGCGGCGGCCCCAATAGCCCTTGGCCTGTTCGAGAAGCCGCTTGTGCTTGGCACGGGTGGTCGTGCCGCGTTTGATTTTCGACATCGGCCTATTTCCTCAATCCGTAGGGTGCCCACTTTTTCACTGTCTTCGCATCGGCGCTGCACAGTTCGGTGGTCCCGCGATTCTGGCGGATATATTTGGAATTATGGCTCATCAGTCGGTGGCGTTTGCCGGCAACGCCGTGCAGAACCTTACCGGTCGCGGTGATTTTGAAGCGTTTCTTCACACCGCTCTTGGTCTTCAGCTTGGGCATTTTCGTCTCCTTAAGTCTGACGATTATCGAACGGCCTCGGCAGCCCACACTGGCCGGACAGTTCCTCTCAATCGTTGGAAGACGCGCGCTATAAGAGGATGGCGCGCGAAAGGCAAGAATGAAGAGGCTCTTACCTTGACACAAAATGCGTTATAATACACGGAATGTGCAGTTTAACTCAAAAGGAGCAAAATTATGTCGATCAAAGCTATCACACGCTATCCGGAAAGCAGCCGAGTTTATAGCCAAGCTCAACAGATATGGGGCGTATTGACTGGAATCGTCGTCGCCGCTCAAATTCAGAAGCGAAAAACTTCAAAATTCCAGCAGCCGAAGATCACTTATGGCGAGCTCGCTGAGACCATCGGCAAATCATCGCAAGCTGGCAGAACTCTTACCCGTCAGCTTTGGATCATTGGCGAATATTGCCTGCACAACAAGATTCCCACTCTAAATTCTATTGTTGTGAATCGTGAAACTGGAATGCCCGGCCATGACGTAGTTCTCACTGATCAAAATAGTGTAGATGATGAAATGGATGCGGTGGCTAACTACGACTGGGCGATGGTTCGGCAGCCTTCAATGTCAACATTCCGAAAGATGTGGGAAAAGATTTCGTAAATCCTTGGCTTAGCGCCCGTGCAGCGCCTCCAGCACATCGTCGAGCCGCGCCGAATCGCCGAGCGCGATGACGCGGCCGTCGCTTGTTGCACTGAGCGGGTTGCCCTCCCAGTCACACATCTGCCCGCCCGCGCTCTCCACGATCGGCGCGAGGGCGGCATAATCGTGGAGTTTCAGCCCCGCCTCGACCACGACATCGATATGGCCCGAAGCGAGCAGGCCGTAATTATAGCAATCGCCGCCATAAAGCGGCCTCGGATGCCGGCCATAGGCCGTTGCGATGAGCCGCAGATAGGCGTCGGCCTCGTCGTCCGAAAAACAATGCGGGCTGGTGGTCGCGATCGTCGCACCTTCGAGCGACCGGCATCGCCGGGTCTTCGCCGGACCGCCGCCAAACAGCGTTTCGCGTCCCGTCGCTCCGATCCAGCGTTCTCCGGCGATTGGCTGGTCGATCACGCCCAGCAGCGGCCAGCCATCCTGCATCAGCGCGATGAGGGTGCCGAAGGTCGGGCGGCCCGCCATGAAACTAATCGTGCCGTCGATCGGGTCGAGCACCCATTGGCGAGACGCGCCTTCGCGAACCGTGCCGAATTCCTCCCCGATGATACCATCTTCCGGGCGTTCGGTTTCGAGAATTTCCCGGATGGCGGCTTCCGCCGCGCGGTCGGCTTCGGTGACGGGGGAATTGTCGGCTTTGTCTTCGCTTTCGAACTGCGCGCGGAAGAAGGGGCGGATCGCCTCTCCCGCCGCATCGGCGAGCCTGTGCGCGAGCGCGGTATCCTGTTCGAGTGTGGCCATGGAAACGTCTAGTCGCGCGGACGGTGTTCGGTGCCCTGCCCGGCTGTAATGAACAGCGCCGTCGCCTCGTTCTCGACATCCGCCGTATGCCAGCATCCGGGCGGGTTAATCGCGTATTCGCCGGGGCCGAGCGTGACTTTGGCCGTGGTCCCGTCCGCCATTTCCTGATGCAAGGTGATTTCGCCGGCCATGCAGATGACGGCCTCGTCGCCCTTCGGGTGCATTTCCCAGGAATCCCAGCTTTCGGCGAATGTGTAGCAGCTGACCAGGCGACCTTCCGCACCATCGCCCGCCGTGCGTTCGGCATAGGCCTCGTACCACTCCATGCCGGTCATGGCGGGCTGCGTTTCGGCTTTCGCGCCAAGGCCGAGATGGATCGGCTGTTCGAAGATGTTGGGGTTCGCCATTTGCAAAAGCACTAGCTCCAGGCGGTTCGCCGGTCAAACCGCCGTCAGCGCAGCATATCCCATTCGAACCCGACGAGCTTTTCGCTCTCTTCCCACAGGCGCGCGGCCTTCGTTTCGTTGAGCGCCTTTTGCGCGACCATCGCATCGCCGACCGGGCCGCGCGCATCGCCCATGCCGGTCGGGCCATAATAGGCTCCGGCCTGCGCTTCGGTTCCGGCGGCGGCGAGTACGGTCGGGATCGCGCCCTTTTCGGAAGGCTGCGCCATCAGCGGATTGAGGAATTTATAGGCGAAATTCCACAGGCCAGACGGCCCCGTGCTTTGCAGCGCCGTGTTTGAATAGCCGGGATGACAGGCGATGGAGGCGATCGCGCTGCCGCTGGCTTTCAGCCACCGGTCCAGCTCCAGCGCGAACATCAGATTGGCGAGCTTGCTCTGGCCATAGGCGTTGCTCGCCGAATAGTTTTTCTCGAACATCGGATCGTCGAAATGAATCTGTCCGAACTTATGGGCGATGCTGGCGACGGTGACGATCCGGCCATGGTGCGGGTCGACCCGGTCGAGCATCAGCCCGGTCCAAAGGAAGTGACCGAGGTGATTGGTAGCGAATTGCAGCTCGTAACCGTCGACGGTGCGGGTTTCGGGCGTCTGCATGATCCCCGCATTGTTGATCAGCGCATCGAACGGGCCGAAGCGGTCATGTGCCTCGGCGGCGGCGGCGCGGACGGCGGCAAGATCGGCGAGATCGAGTGTGAGTTGTGCGACCGTGCCTTTGGCTGTTTGGCCAACCGCATCGACGGCCGCTTCGCCCTTGGCCGGATTGCGGCAGGCGATAACGATATCGCCACCCGCACTTGCGAGTATCCTCGCGGTGTCCAGTCCGATACCCGAATTGCCGCCGGTTATAATGTAGCTCTTGCCCGAAAGGTCCGGCAATTGATCCGGCGTCCAGTCGCGAATCCCGCTATCGGCGATTTTTGGCATTGGGATTTCCTAATCGAACAGGCTCGAAACCGAGCTTTCGTCCGCGATCCTGCGCACCGCCTCGCCGATCAGCGGGGCGATGGTGAGGATGCGGATGCGCTTGGAATCGAGCGCGGCATCGGTGGGGCGGATCGAATCGGTGATCACCAGTTCCTTCAGCGCGCTGGCATCCACCCGCGCCACCGCGCCGCCCGACAGCACGCCGTGGCTGATATAGGCCGCCACGCTCGCCGCGCCCGCGTCCATCAGCGCCTGCGCCGCATTGCACAGTGTCCCCCCTGAATCGATGATGTCGTCGATCAGGATGCAGTGCCGCCCCCGCACCTCGCCGATGATGTTCATCACTTCGCTCTCGCCGGGCCGGTCGCGGCGCTTGTCGACGATGGCGAGCGGGGCGTTGTCGAGCCGCTTCGACAGCGCCCGGGCGCGCACCACGCCGCCGACATCGGGGCTGACCACCATCAGGTCCGCGCCGTCGTAACGCGCCTGGATATCGGCGGCCATGACCGGTGCGGCGTAGAGGTTGTCGGTGGGGATGTCGAAGAAGCCCTGGATCTGCCCGGCGTGGAGATCGACCGCCAGCACCCGGTCGGCCCCCGCTTCGGTGATCAGATTGGCGACCAGCTTGGCGGAAATCGGCGTGCGCGGGCCGGGTTTCCGGTCCTGCCGGGCATAGCCCATATAGGGGATGACCGCGGTGATCCGCGCCGCCGAGGCACGCCGCAGCGCATCGGTGCAGATCAGCAGCTCCATCAGATTGTCATTGGCCGGAAAGCCGGTCGACTGGACCACGAACACGTCCTCGCCGCGCACGTTTTCGTGGATTTCGACGAAGATTTCCTCGTCCGCGAAGCGCCGCACGCTGACATCGGTGAGCGGCATCTCGAGATAGGCAGCGATCGCGCGCGCGAGCGGCAGGTTCGAGTTGGCGGCCATGATTTTCATGCTGGGGGAGCGTCCTGTCGCGGCGGGATTCGGGTGCCGCGCGGGATTAGCGGAGGGTCATGGGATTGCAACGGGGGGGTGGGAGTGGGAGAGCACTCCGCAGCCCTCAAGCCGGCTTCGGCATCCCGCCTTCGAGCTGCGCCAGTTTCGCGGCCATTTCGTCCATGCGCTGTTGCAACATGGTTTCACGCGAGAAGCGGCCGCGCGCGACCCGCAGCAATTCGGCGAGCGACGGCACGATCTCGCGGATCGCCGCCAGTTCCTGCCGGTTGTAGCGGTTGCCGTCCGATCGCCTCCCGATGAGCAGCGTGCCGACGGACGTGTCCTCGTCGGCAAGATCCAGCCGCTCGACGAGCCGGAGATCGCCGGCCGATGTCGCGATGCGCGCGGCGACCAGTTCCTGGCTGGTTGCCGTGGCCAGCACGATCGCCGAGGCGTCGGGGTGCACGGCCTCGTCGATGATCGCCAGGGCGCGCGTCGCGACTTCTTCCGGCGCTTCCGTCAGGCCCCAGCTCTTCAGCCGCTTCGCCGCATCGCGAATCTTATCGAGCGGGCCACCGAAATGCCTGCGGGTCCAGCCCAGCACGACCGATTGGGTCGGCGAAAATATGCCTGCAGCGATGATCGCGCCAACAGTGGTGGCGCCGGTCTCGCTTTCGCGGCCGATCAGCTGGGTGATCACCAGCTTCACCAGATCGGAGCTGGCCGCCCAGACCACGCCGACGATGAGGGTCACGACGGCATAGGCGGCGGAGCGGGTGATGACCGTGTCGGCCTCCCACAAGCGGAACCGGATCAGCGCGACCAGCAGGCCAAGCGCCATGACCGCCATCCCGGAGCTGAACAGCAGCAGCACCGCGAGGCTCAGGAGCGGCGTATAGGTGCTGGGATCGTCGCCCATCCATGCGGCGAGCACGACCGCGGCCAGGATCAGCAACAAGCCGGCCGCGAAGCCGAACCCCGCCCATTTGATCTGCTGGCGCGATATCCCGGCCGGTTCGCGGCGAAAACGGACGATCTGCGCCGTGAGCACAGCCAGCAGGGCGATCACGGCGATCAGGCCCTGCACATCCTCGTCGATCCCGGGAATGTTGACGAAGATGGTCAGCGGGATGCCTAGCGGGATCAGCCAGTGCAGAAAGCGCGGCGCAAACACGCCATCGGGGAAGCACGCGAGCGCGATCAGCAGGAGGTAGAAATAAGCCGCCCCCAGCACGTCGAGCACGATGCCGCGATCGGACCACAGCCAGAATTGCAGCGGGGGATCAATCGTCGCGGCCAAGCCGGCGAAAGCGAAGGCCAGCAGCATGGCCACCGGGTCGGCGGGCCGTCGCAGCGCCAGCAACAAGCTGCAGATCAGAAGCGCCGCACAGGCCAGCAAACCCGTGACCAGCCGCGCCCAGATCCGGACTTCGCGCTCTCTCAGCTCCGCTGGCGTCGCCTCGATGGCGCCGCGACGCTGGGTGAGCACGACAGTTCGGCCATCGGGTTGTCGGAGGGTAACACGCACCGATCGTCCCGGTGCGGCGTCGAGACGCTCCGCGAAATCCGCCACGCGGAGGTCCGCGGGAACCGCTGTGCCATCGATCGCAACGACTTTCGCGGTCACCGGGACGGCGGGCGCCCGCCCCGGCAGCGTGCCGACGACGAGCTTGCCATCGGTCGTAACCTCGAAATCGAGCTTGAACTGCTGGATGACCGGCTGGACCCAGTAGCTCGCCCGCGCCGCGTAGAGCGCACTGACGACGACCGTCAGGATCGAGAGCGCGAACAGCAGGGCCCAGATAGCGCGGAGCCACTTCGCCCAGCCATCGGGGAGGGCGCGAATCCGCGTCGGCAGGTGGATCAATTTTCTAGCTTCGGCCATCCGCAACCGGTTCCCCCCAGACCCGACTCAACCGTGCATGCCGTTAGCACGTATCGCGGTGTCAGGAGAATCGGTGAGACGAGAAGCCTGTCGGTCGCATGTCGACAAAAACCGGAACGCTCTTCCGGCCTAGCGCTTTCTCCACCAAACCTCAGGAGACGAGCGAATGCCCCAGGCGAGCAAAGACACACTGGTCAAATTGATGAAGCAGGTGGACATCTGCTTCATGGCGACCAGGGACGGGGCAGGGTTGTGCAGCCGGCCGATGTCGAACAACGCGCAGGTCGATTGGGACGGCGACAACTGGTTCTTCACCAATGGCGACACGCGCAAGGTGGCGCAGCTCGAAGCCGATCCCACCGTGATGCTCGATTTCAGCGGCGAGAAGGACTGGATTTCCTTGCGCGGCACGGCGGAACTTCACCGCGATGACAAGGCGTTGTTCGACAAGCATTGGACCAAGGACATCGACCAGTGGTTCCCCGAAGGCACCGGCACGCCGGGCCTCGTGCTCATCCGGGTCAGCGCCGCTGAAGCCGAGTTGTTCGGTGCGTCGGGTGAGGGGATTGTCGCGCTCGGCTAGCGGCATCACACACACCTCGGCTTCGACGCTGGCGAATAGATGGCCCGCGCCCTAAAGCGCGCGTCCCGCCGCTGTCCGAGATTGCATGTCCCGCTTATCGCCGAACTTCCCGCTATGGCTCGCCGCCGTCGACGCGCGCTGGCCCGGCGCGCGGCGGCGGGTGGG
>JBGTHW010000107.1:0-5021 GCA_041746035.1 Parasphingopyxis sp. | reverse complement strand
GGCCGAATTGCCGTCGGGTCGCACCATAGGCGTGCGCAAAGCTTGACGAAAGCGCAAGCGCACGACCGCAAGAGGGAGTTACCCGATGACCGATACGATATCCGAAAAACCCCGCCGGGACTGGAAGACTATAGACGCGCGAACGCTGCTGATCGGCACCGGCATCCTTGGCATCAGCATTATCGCTGGCGGCTATCTGCTCGGCGACGGCTTGCTGCGCGCGCGCATGGCCGACCGCTCGGTAACGGTGCGCGGCCTCGCCGAACGCGAGGTGACCGCGAATCTAGCGACTTGGACGATTTCCTATTCGGCGCAGTCCCCGAACCTTGCGGAAGCGCAAACCGATATCGATCGCGACACCGAAGCGATTCGCGCTTTCTTCAGCGAACTGGAATTCGAAGCAGAAGCGCTCCAGCCTTCGGGCGTCAATGTGACGCAATATAGCGACAATATGGGCCAGCAGGCGTACACCGTGCGGCAGCGGCTGCAATTGCGCACCACCGATATCGCGCGGGCGCAGGCGGCGGTTGCCCGGCAGTTCGATCTCGTCCGGCGCGGAGTCGTGCTGGAGGAAGGCTCTGGCATGAGCTATGCCTTCACCCGGCTGGAAGAGATCAAGCCCGAGATGGTGGCGGAGGCGACGCAGGACGCGCGCGCGTCCGCCAATCAGTTCGCCGAGGACAGCGGCACCGGTGTCGGCGGGATCAGGAGCGCGACGCAGGGCTATTTCTCGATAGAATCGCGCGACGGCGATGCCGGCGGCTATGGCGTCGCCGACACGCCTTACAAGCTGGTGCGTGTCGTCACGACGATCGATTTCTATCTCGACTAGCCGTCCGGTTCGCCGGTCTCCGGTTCGTCGTCCTCGATCTCCAGCCCCTCCAGCCCCTCCACCGGAGCCGTCGGACCGCTCGCCAGCAGTCCATCGAGCTGTTCGATATTGCGCGTAGCGGCTTGCCCCGCCTGGCCTTCGGGATCGTTTTGGGCCGCCTGCCCCCAGGCCTGTCGCGCGACGCCGACAGCATTCATCCGGATCGCGATATTGCCCGCCTCCAGCAGGGTCGCCGGATCGGTGCGGTCGAGTTCGAGCGCGCGGTCGATAAAATCGCCGGCCGTATCGAGATTGCCCTGCCGCCGCGCCAGCGTAGCCGACAGCAGCCAGACAGCCGGGGCGTTGGGAAGCAGGGCCTGTGCCGCGACAAGGTCCAGCTGCGCCGCATTGCCATCGCCGAGCATCATATGGGCGCGTGCGCGGTCCATCAGAACGCCGCCGCGCACCGCATCGCCAAACCCGTCTTCGCTGAGCACCTGGTCGAAACGCGTCTTGGCCTCTTCCGCCTCGCCTCGCGCCAGCGCCATGCGCGCCGCCGAAGCAAGAATTGCAGGCCGTCGCGCGTCATCCTGCGTTTCGGCGAGCGCAGCGGCGCGCAGATAGGCCTGCTCGGCCTCGGCCCATTGTCCGGCCCCTTCATAGCCGACGCCGACGCACAATTCTGCCTCGATCCCGCCATCTTCCAGCAGCCAGCGCGCGCCTTCGGCAATCGCGGCCTGCGGATCGTCCATCGCGAGGCATCGCAACAGGCGCCGAGAGGCTTCCGGAACCGCCGACGGTTCGGGGACGACCCGCTCTTGGGCAGGCGCGTCCTCGCCCGCTCGCGCCTCCGCCGGGTCCAGCACCGGATCGATAACCGGCGGCGCGACCTGCATCGCCGCGAGAAACAAAACCATACTCACACTAGTTCGCTTTCAGGCTTTCCAGCAGCCACTCGAGTTGCGCCAAGAGCCGCGCAACATCCTCGATGCGCGAGAGGCGGTGGTCGCCGTCCTTGACCAGCGTCACCTGCACATCGGATGAACGCAACTGGCGGGCAAGACGGACAGAGTATTCCCACGGGACGTCCCTGTCCTGCTGCCCGTGGATCAGCCGCACCGGGCAATCGATAGCGATCTCCGTGCCGAGCATCCGGTGCGCCTCGCCATCCTCGAAAAAGGCGCGCGTCGTCGTATAGGGGGAATCGTCATAGTCCGAGGGCTGTTCCAGCCGTCCGTCGCGCAGAATCGTCAGCTTCTCGTCCTGGGTGAAACCCCAGTCGGTAAAGTCCGGCGCGGGGGCAATGCCGATCAGCGCCCGCACCCGTTCGGGATGCGCCCTGGCGACGAGCAGCATCAGCCAGCCGCCCATCGACGAGCCGACCAGAATCACCGGCCCCAGCACCAGCGCGTTGATCAGGCCCATCACGTCGTCGCGCCACAGACTCAGCGTCTGCTCGCGAAAATCGCCATCGCTTTCCCCGCATCCGGTATAATCCAGCAGCAGGCAGGCACGGCCTTCGGCTTCGGCATAGGCCATCACCGCATTCGCCTTGGAACCGGCCATGTCGGACATATAGCCGGGCAGGAACACCAGCGTTGGCCCGATCCCTTCCAGATGACGATAGGCGAGCTTCGGGCGATCCGTTCGCTCGTGATAGCGAATGTCTGTCATTGTTTTACGGCCTCCTCCACCTGATCCAGCCGCTCCTTGCCGAAAAACATCTCGTCGCCGACAAAAAATGTCGGGATGCCGAACGCGCCGCGATCCACGGCGGCCTGCGTATTGTCGATCAGTTGCTGCTTGATTGCCGGCTCCTGCGCTTGCTCGACCAGCGCCGCGCCATCGAACCCGGCTTCGTCCATCGCCGCCGCATAGGCCTGCGCGTCGTCCATCTTCACGCCCGTCTCCCACATAGCGACCAGCCCGGCCTCGATATAGTCCGTCAGCCGCCCGTCGCGTTCGGCCACAAGCGCCCCGCGCTGGAGCAGCACCGTATTGACCGGAAAATGCGGGTTCATGCGAAATTCGTTCAGCCCGTGCTTCTCGATAAAGCGCCGCATTTCGAGCTGCTCGTAAGCGAGCTTGTTCGGAATGCCGCCGAACGCGATCATCGGCGCCTGGTTGCCGGTGGCTTTGAAAATCCCGCCCAGCAAACAGGAGATGTAATTGAACGTCGCACCTGTCCGCTCGGCAAAGTCCGGCAAAACCCTGTGCACCAGAAAGGCATTCGGGCTCGCGAAATCGAAAATGAAATCGACCGTTGTTGTGTCAGGCACGATAAGTCTCCTCGGCTTTCCGTTTGAGGCCCACCGCCTCCAGCTCCATGTAGCGTGTTATAAGTCTGCGCCATATCCGTGCCGCTATTGCTCCGGCCATGCCCTCGAAAGCCAGTTGCTGGCGGAACACGCAGCTTTCGCCATCCCGAACGAGAGTATGATCGCCGGTTGTCACGATACCTGGGCCGCGCGAAACCCAGCTGAAATTTTCCTTCGGACGCCAGTCGGTAATCGTCCAGTTACCCGCAGGCAATTTCGGCTGCTTTATCCTGACCCGCGCACCCGCATCGAGAGGCGCATCGTCCAGCCGCACTATGCTGGCGAAGGATTCCGCCCATCGCGGCCAGTTCTCGACATCGGCGAGGATCGGCCAGGCATGGCTCACCGGCGCGGCGATCGTGCTTTGTGAACGATATTCGATCATGTCCGGAGAATAGGCGGATAACACGCGGCATGGCAATTGCGCGGATACAGCCATTGACGCGCCAGTTACGCGCGTGGACAACGAGGCACCGATAAACGCCCTGGGGATACTCCATGCTCGAACGTCTGCTTCTTGTCGTCGTCCTTATCGCCGCGCCCGCCCATGCCGAGATGCGCGAGTACCGCGTCCTCTCCGGCGGCAACGATGTCGGGCATCTCAAGGTCGATAGCGAGGCCGAACGCGTCGCCATCGATTACGATTACAAAAATAACGGGCGAGGGCCGACGATTGCCGAGACGATCCTGCTCGATTCGGAGGGCTTCCCGCTGAGCTGGCAGATCGAGGGCGCGACAACCTTCGGCAACCGGGTCGATGAGAATTTCGCCTATGAGGGCGGCGATGCGAACTGGCGCGATGCGACCGGCGAGGGTTCCGTCACCGGCAGCGATGCACGCTTCTATATCCCGCAGGGCGGCAGCCCGTGGTCGCTGGCCCTGCTCGCCCGCGCGCTGCTGGCCGATGCGGATAACAGCCTGCCCGTCCTTCCCGGCGGCACGGCCGCGCTGACCGCGCGCGACACGACGACTTTCGAAGGCCCGGACGGCCCGGTGGCAGCGACCACCTACGAAATATCCGGCCTCGATCTTAATCCGAGCTATATCATGCTCGATGCGGACGGCACGATGTTCGCTGTCGCCAGCCCGCGTTTCGCCATCGTCCGGGCAGGCTATGAGGCGGCGGACGAGCAATTGCGCGACTATGCCCAGCAATTGTCGACCGACCGCCTCGTCCAGATACAGGCCGAGGCCGCGCATAATTACGAAGGCCCGGTGCGGCTGCGCAATGTTCATCTATTCAACCCCGAGTCGCTGGAGCGCGAGGGGCCGGTCTCCGTGGTCTGGCATGGCGAACGCATCGCCAGCATCCAGTCGGCCGACGCGCCCGCCACCGATGGCGAGACGATTATTGACGGCGCGGGCGGCACGCTTGTCGCCGGCATGTACGAGATGCACGGCCATATTTCCCAGAATGTCGCGCTGCTCAATATCGCGGCGGGTATCACCTCGGTGCGCGATATGGGCAACGAGAACGATGTACTCGACGGCCTGATCGCGCGGATCGACAATGGTACCATCGCGGGCCCGCGCATCACCCGCAGCGGCTTTATCGAAGGCCTCAGCGAATTCAGCTCGCAGACCGGCGAGCTGGTGGAGACCGAGGAAGAAGCGCTGGCGCAGGTCCGCTGGTATGCGGCGCGGGGCTTTCATCAGGTGAAGCTCTATAATTCGATGACGCCCGCCTGGGCGCCGCGTCTTGTACAGGAAGCGCACAGCCTCGGCCTGCGCGTCGCGGGCCATGTCCCGGCCTTTTCCAACGCCAATGCGATGATCGAGGCCGGGTTCGACGAGCTCACCCATATCAACCAGGTCATGCTCGGCTGGGTGCTGGAGCCGGACGAAGACACGCGCACCCTGCTGCGCCTGACCGCGCTGGATCGCCTGCCCGC
>JBGTHW010000106.1:0-13996 GCA_041746035.1 Parasphingopyxis sp. | reverse complement strand
CCGCCCCGCCCGTGCCGACCACCGATTTCTTGACCGAACGCGCCGCATATTCGCCGATCTCCAGCCCCGCCTCGGCCAGTCCCAGCATCAGCACCCCGCGCGCCTGGCCGAGTTTAAGCGTCGATTGCGCGTTGGTATTGACGAAAACCTCCTCGATCCCGGCGCTGTCGGGCGCATGTTCGGCGATCACTTCGCGCAACGCCCCGGCGAGCTCCACCAGCCGTTCCGCCATGGCTGCCCTGGCATCGGTGCGTATCTGGCCGTTCGCAATATGCGACAGCCGGTTCCCCTCGGCCCCGATGACCCCCCAGCCAGTACAGCCCAGCCCTGGATCGAGACCGATGATCTTCATAATCGAGTTCCGGCTGGCATGACTGCCTCAATCGCCGGACAGGGCGTATTTGTAAAGCAGCGGCGCGGCGGGGATCGGGAGAACCCCGCCGCTGGCTGGGAGAAAACGCGGCCCTAGAAGCCGACTATGCCGCCATCGTCCTTCGTAATCACGATGGTGGCGGAGCGCGGGCGGCTGCCCGCGCCGCCGCCACCCTGATTGGCCGGCCAGTTGCTGGTGATGTTGCCGGGATCGCCGTCTTCGCCCGGATGCTGGATATTGACGAACAGAGCGGTACCGTCGGGCGTCGAATCGACGCCGGTGACCTCGCATTCGTTCGGGCCGACCAGGAAACGCCGGAGCGAACTGCCCGGCTGCGCTCCGACAAACGTGCTCTGCTCCATCGTCGTGCCGTTCGAATCCCTGTTGGTAATCGTCGCCTGTTCGCCATCGCCCACCGACCCCGGCTGGGCGACCAGCATCTGGTTGTTGGTCCGATCGGTGAAGGCGCCGTCGTCGGTCTGGATCCAGAGCAGCGGGCGGCCCTGCCCGCCGAGATTGGTCGGGCGGCTGAACCACAGGCCGTCGGGGCTGGAAAAATCGTTGGTGTCGTCGAGGCCCGAGAGATTGATATCGTCGGCATCGAGATCCGATCCGGCCCCGAACAGATAGATATCCCAGCTGAAGCCCGTCGCTTCGGACGAATCGCCATCCTCGCGCAGCCGGACGATATGGCCGTTGGGATTGCCGTAATTGTCGCCGCCCGGATTGGGATCGTTATAATGGCGCGGGTTGGCGGCATCGGTTCCGTCGATGGGCCGAAGACGGGCATTATTGTTGGTCAGCGTCAGATAGACCTCGCCGCTGATCCCGTTGACCGCCGTCCATTCGGGCCGGTCCATCGGCGTCGCGCCGACCGCATCGGCGGCGAGCCGCGCATGGGTCAGCACATCGGCCTGGCTGGCGAACGGATAGATCGCGTTGCCGACCGCGAGCGGCCCCTGGCCGAAGACCAGCGGCAGCCAGGTGCCGGTGCCGTCCTCATCGAAGCGCGCCACATAGAGCGTGCCGGCATCGAGATATTTGTCGCCGATGGCGAGCCGGTCGCCGGCATCCGCATCGGCGGGCGACCAGACGGCGGACGAGACGAATTTATAGAGATATTCGCCCCGGCTGTCGTCGCCCATATAGAAGGCGGGACGGGTGCCCTCGATAAAGCGCGACGGCCAGCAGCCTTCATGACCCATGCGGCCGAGCGCGGTGCGCTTGCGCGGCGCGGCGGCGGGATCGTAGGGATCGATTTCGACGATCCAGCCGAACTGGTTCGGTTCATTGCGGAAATCGTCGGTAGCGGCGGCACCGGAGACTTCCGCGTTCCAGCGTGAAAAGGCGGTGTCCTCCGGGTCGGCGGGCTGGACGGTGACCCAGCCATAATTGCCGGTGCTGCTGACGACGCCGTAGCGGCTGAACGCGGTGACTTCCTTTTCCGTCCGGTTGGCATTGTCGATATTCGGATCGCGCCTGAAATAGAAGGCCCAGTTTTCCTCGCAGGTGAGGTTGGTGCCCCAGGCGGTGAAACCGTTGGCGCAATTGTTGACCGTGCCGCGGCCCTGGGTGCCATCGGGCGAAAATTGCGTGCGCATGAAATCCGCGCCGGCAACCGGCCCGTTGAACACCGTCGGCGTCATCGGATTGATGCGGCGGTTGAGCGAGGAGCCGCGATTGACGCTCCAGCCATTGCTGTCCGAAACCTCGACAACGCTGAGGCCGTGCGCCTCCATTTCCTTTCGCGCCTCGCCCTCGGGCCGGTTGCCATCGGCATCGACCGTCGGGCCGTTCGGATGCAGATAGGTGATGTTGATATTTTCGTGATTCATCACCAGCAAGCCGCGCCCGCTGTTCGAGTCGTCGCGCCCATTGCCGTTCGCCGACAGACCGAAATAATAGAGCGCATCGTGATGATCGCCCGCCCGCGTCGCGAAGCTCGGATCGGTGCCGTCATTGGCATAGGGCGGTGTCGCGCTGTCGATCGGATCGCCGAGCGCATAGAGCACCGATACCGAATAGCCTTCGGGCACCGTCACCGTGTCGTCGAGATTCCTGGCGACCGCGCCAAAGGCGATAGCGGCGGGCGATACGGTGATCGTCGTCGTATCGGTGGAGGTCTGTCCGGCATCGTCGGTGGCGGTAAAGGTGAAGACCAGCGTCGTGTCCTCGCTGACCGCGGGGGCGGTGAAGGTCGCGGTATTGGTATCCGCGCCCGCCAGCGTGACCGACAGGCCGGAGGTCTGGGTCCAGGCGACGCTGGCAATCGTGCCATCGTCGGTCGCTGTTCCCATCAAAGACACCGCCGCGCCCGAGGCGACCGAGGCATCGGCCCCGGCATCCACCGTCGGCGCCATGTTCTCTTCGTCGTCGCTACAGGCGGCCAGAAACGCGCCGCCGAACGCCGCCAGCGTCGCCGCTTTCAGTCCGCCGACAATCGTCGCACGGCGTGAATAACGCCGGGCGACGAGATCGTTGAGCGAGAGTGCAGTCGATTCGCTGGTATCGCCATCGCCATCGGAATAGGAAGCGATCGGAAGACTGGACATCGTTGCGGCCCCTTTGTCGGTTACGGGACCGGCCCAGCGCCGAACCCTTTACCGAAAGGCCATGCCCGCCGCGCCTTTCACATGCGCGACTCTTTGCCGTCATTTCGATGACAGAAGGAATATTTTTTATGACATATGTTAAAAAACGCTTGGATGTCTCCGCTGCAAAGCCTTGTCAGACCAGCTTTTCCATCACTTCGTCCGGCACGTTGTAATTGCCCCAGACGGTTTGGACGTCGTCATTATCGTCGAGCGCATCGATCAGGTTGAGCAGCGTCTGCGCATCCTTTTCGTCTACTTCCACCTCGATGCCGGGCCGCCAGGCGAGTTTTGCGCTCCTGGGTTCGCCGAGGGATTTCTCCAGTTCTCCGGCGACGGCGTGAAGCTGGTCCGCCGCCGTCCATATCTCATGGCCTTCCTCGTCGGACTGCAAATCTTCCGCGCCTGCGTCCAGCCCGGCTTCGAGAACTTTCTCGCTATTCCCTACATCGCGTGGGTATGTAATCAGCCCGAGCTGCTCGAAGCCATGCGACACCGATCCGCTCTCGCCCATATTGCCGCCATTCCTGGAGAAGATCGTGCGGACATCGGTGACCGTGCGGTTACGATTGTCGGTCAGCGTCTCGACGATCAGGCTGACCCCGCCCGGCCCGAAGCCCTCGAAGCGGATTTCCTCGTAATTCTCGCCATCGTTCGCGGTCGCCTTGTCGATCGCGCGCTGGATATTGTCCTTCGGCATCGACTGGCCCCGGGCCGCCGCCATGGCCAGCCGCAGCCGCGCATTCATGTCGGGATCGGGCGTGCCCATCTTGGCGGCGACGGTGATCTCGCGGCTGAGCTTGGAAAACAGCGTCGCGCGCTTCTTGTCCTGCGCGCCTTTGCGATGCTTGATATTATTGAATTTGCTATGGCCTGCCATGGTTTTCCGATTGAGTTATTGGTGTTGCAGACGTCCTAGCCGCGCAAGGCCGGTGCTTCAACTTCCGCAATTCTCTAATCCATACCCAGCGCCGACTTGTACACTTCCAGCAGATCGTCCTGCTCGCGCCGGTCGGCATTGTCCATCTTGCGCAGCGACACGATCTTTCGCATCACCTTGGGATCGTAACCGACCGCCTTGGCCTCCGCATAAACGTCCCTGATATCGTCGGCCATGCCCTTCTTCTCCTCTTCGAGCCGCTCGATGCGCTCGATGAGCAATTTGAGTCGATCCGCCTGTACCGCGCCGTCCGCCATGTGTCGTGTCTCCGAGTTGAGTGCGTTGGAAAACGCGGCGCTTTAGGCCAGCGCCCCGCAAGCCTCAAGCGTTCTTCGCGACGCTTTCTTTCATAAGAGCGATTTGCTGCTCGGTCGCTTCGCCCTGATAGCGCTCTTTCCATTCGGCGAAGGGTATGCCGCAAATAATCTCCCGCGCCTCGGCTTTGTCCAGCGGCTCGCCCCGCTCGGCGGATGTCTCGGCGATCCAGTCTGCCAGGCAGTTGCGGCAAAAACCCGCCAGCCCCATCAGATCGATATTCTCCGCATCGTGGCGATGGCGCAGATGCGCGACGAGGCGGCGAAAGGCCGCTGCCGCGACCGCATCGTCGATTTCGGGCATGATTGTTTTGTCGGCCATGATTCACTCCGCTGTTTGAACTGTCACGATATCAAGCTAGAGAAATGCGCGATGCTTCGCCAGACCGGAAACCTGCTTTGACCGCCGATATCGCCCCGCGCCAGCGCAAGGTGCGCATTCTCGCGACGCTCGGCCCGGCCAGCGGCTCGCGCGCCATGATCGAGAAACTCTATCGCGCGGGCGCGGACGCCTTCCGCGTCAATATGAGTCATGGCGACTATGCAGACCATGAAAAATCCATCGCAGCGATCCGCGCGCTGGAGAAGGATATCGGCCGTCCGATGACGATACTGGTCGATCTGCAGGGGCCGAAGCTGCGGGTCGGCGAGTTCGCCAAGGGCAAGGTGGAGCTAAAAGACGGCGCGCGCTTTACGCTGGACCGCGACGAAGCGCCGGGCACCGTGGATCGTGTCGAGCTGCCGCATCCGGAAATATTCGCGGCAATGGAAACCGGCAAGCGACTGTTATTGGACGATGGCCGCATCGTGCTGCGAGTGAAGGATGTGTCCGAACGGGCGATGGTGACGACAGTCGAGGTCGGCGGCACGCTTTCCGACCATAAGGGGCTTAATGTTCCGGATATCGTGTTGCCGCTCGAAGCCCTGACCGACAAGGATCGCAGCGACCTGAATTTCGCGCTGGATCAGGGGGCGGACTGGATCGCGCTGTCCTTCGTCCAGCGCCCCGAAGACCTCGCCGAAGCACGCCGGTTGATCCAAGGCCGCGCGGCGCTCCTCGCCAAGATCGAAAAACCCTCCGCCGTCATGCGGATCGAGGAAATCCTCGAAGCCGCCGATGCGGTGATGGTCGCGCGCGGCGATCTCGGCGTGGAGATGCCGCCCGAATCCGTCCCGCCGCTGCAAAAGCAGATCGTCGCGAAGGCGCGGATGCTCGGGCGGCCGGTCGTCGTAGCCACGCAGATGCTCGAATCGATGGTCGAATCGCCAACCCCGACCCGCGCCGAGGTCTCCGATGTCGCCACCGCCGTCTATGACGGGGCGGATGCGATCATGCTCTCGGCGGAGAGCGCGGTGGGCGAGCACCCCGTCGAAGCCGTCGCCATCATGGACAAGATCGCGACCGCCGTCGAAGCCGATCCCAGCCACTGGGCGCGCGTGCATTTTACCGAAACCATGCCCGACGCGACGAGCGCCGATGCGCTGGCGAGCGCGGCCAATGGCGTCGCCAAGACGGTGTCGGCAAGCGCGATCCTGTGCTTCACGACATCGGGTTCGACGGCGCGTCGCGTATCGCGCGAGCGCCCCTCGGTGCCGCTGATGGTGCTGACGCCACGACTGAAAACGGCCCGGCGGCTCGGGCTGCTCTGGGGCGCGCATGCGGTTCACACCCGCGATGTCGCGAGTTTCGAGGAAATGGTCGGCAAATCGAAGCGCATGGCACTCCGTACGGGCGTTGTTCGGGGCGGCGACCGGATGATCGTTATGGCGGGGGTGCCCTTCGGGACGCCGGGTTCGACCAATGTCCTGCATATCGTTCGGCTGACCGGCGACGAGCTGAAACGGCATACGAACAAGGCACTGGACGACGACCGCCATAATGCGGGAACATAGCGACACCTATATGGCTTTCGGCACCACCCGTTTCCGCTGGCGCTATGTCTGGCTGGCGCTGCTTTGTCTGGCGCTGCTTGGCGCGATGATGGGCTGCGCGAGTCTGGCACGCGACCATCTCTATTCTCCCGGCGACGGGCCGGTAGCGACGCCCGGATGGTCGGGTGCGGAACCCGAAAGCGTCAGCGTCACTACCGAGGACGGCCTCGCTCTTCCCGGTTTCTATTGGCCGGCAGCTGCGGGCAGGCAGGGCATCGTCCTCGTCCTTCATGGCCGTCGCGATAACTACGCCCGCATGGCCGGCTATGTGCAGCGCCTCGTGCAGGACGGGCGCGGCGTCCTCGTCGCCTCCTATCGCGGCTTCAACGGAAATCCCGGCAGCCCCAGCGAAGCGGGCCTGATCCGCGACGCGCAGGCTTTCTACCGGCTGGCCCGTCAGCGCGCGGGCACGGACGGCCATGTTTATGTCTTTGGCCATTCGCTGGGCGGCGGGGTCGCCCTCCAGCTCGCCGCGCGGGAGGACCTCGACGGCCTTATCACGCTCGGGACCTTCAGCGATGTCGAGGAGGTTGCCCCCTTCTATGCCGACCCGTTCATCCCGGACCCGTGGGACAGCCTGGGCGCGCTGGCGCAAGTCGCCGAGCCGCTGCTTCTCATCCATGGCGCTAACGACACCTATGTCCGCCCCGCCAATTCGCGCGCTCTCTACGCCGCGGCCTGCTCCGATGCCGCGCTCGCTGTCATCGGCGGCGTCAGGCACAAACCCAATTTCCGCCTGATCCAGCCGATCGTGACCGAATGGATAAACGCGCTGGAGGCGGGAACGGTGGACGAGATGCGGCTGGAAGGCGACGCGAGCTGGGAACACAAAGAGGGGTGCGGGGCATAATTCCTTCGACAGACGCGACGCCCTGTTATTCGTGGCCCTCACCCGATCGCAGCCTCGCCGTCCAGGTCAATCGGCAGCGCGTCCGAAACGGAAGGCACTGCCGATCCGCTCCAAAACGGACGGGCCGGACTTCAGGACACCCTTGCGGAAGGCACGGGCGGCGATGGCTACGGTGATCGAGACCCACAAAATCTGCCAGGCGATCGCGGCGAGATGCGGCCAGAGGCGCGGGTCGGACGCGCCCTTGGCCGCCATCGCGAAGGGCGAACTGAACGGAAACAGCTCGGCGATCGACGCCAGCGTCGATCCGGGGCTGGCGGCGGCAGCCGAGGCCAGCCCGAACATCGCCATCTGGAAAAAGGTGATCGGCAGCGACAGCATCTGGATTTCGCGCATCGAACTCGCCTGGGCGCCGACGCCGAGGAACACCGCTCCGAGCAGCAGATACCCCATCGCGAAATAGACGATGGCGAGCAGGATAAACGGCCCGAAACCGATCGCGGGATCGAGCGTCGAGAATGCGGCATCGTTGGGCGGGAGCAGCGCCACACCGCCGCCTGCCAGCCCGCCCCAGAAACCGACAAACAGCAAAGCCACCCCAAACAGGCCGAAAAGCTTGCCGACGAACACCGCCTCCAGCGGTACGGCGGCGGCGAGGATCTCGATCACCTTGTTGCCCTTTTCCTCGGCCAGCATCGAAACGGTTTGCCCCGCCAGAAGCAGCGTCAGCAGGAAGAGGACGAACAGCGCGGTAAAGCCCGTCGCCTGCCGCCCACCGATGGTCGAACCGGTGCGTTCGATGGCTTCGCGCTGTGTCGTAACCAGCGGTTCGCTATCCAGTCGCGCGGCGCGCGCGGCCTGTTCGGCAAGTACCGCCAGATAATCGGCGCTGCTTGCGGCCTCCGGCGAATAGAGAATGCGCGGACTTTCCGGCGGATCATAGAGCACCGCCGAAACATCGATCGACTCATCTTCGAAAAGGGCACGTGCCTGGACATCCTGGTCGGCTTGCGAGGACCGCAATTCGAGCGCGGGCGGGCCGATCTGTGCCGGAAATAGCGGACGCAGACGGGTGTCCGCCGCCTCGATCCGCGCCGCATAATCCGCGTCCGCGATCGCCACCATGCGCTGGGCATCGTCGCCGCTATCGGCAATCGAACGCGCGCCCATCCCGCCGACCGTCGCGAACACCAGCATGAACAGCGGGGCAAGCAGGAACATCAGGAAGGCGGGCGTCAGGACGGTCGCGAGAAAATCGCGACGGGCGATAACGGCGGCCTGGCGGAGGAAACGTTTCATTCCTCGTCCTCCGCACCGGCTTCCATGCGCGCCACGGCGTCCTCCCCGACCACGCTGACGAAGACGTCATGCAGGCTCGGGCGTTCCAGCGACAAGGCGGCGATCCCGTGACCTCTGTCGAGCAGTTTCGCGAGCAGCGCCTCCATGCCGCCGTCCGGCACATCGAAACGATAGCCATCCTCATCGCGCACCGCGTCGCGTGGCAGTAACGCAGCCACCGCTTCGCCGTCTTCGCGCGGCGCATAATGCGCCTGCATCGGCAGCATCGCGCGGGCCTCATCGACACTGCCTTCATAGCGCCGCTTGCCGCCGACAATGATCGCCAGCCGGTCGCACATCCGCTCGGCATGGGCCATGACATGGGTGGAAAACAGGACGGTCGCGCCGCGCTCTCGCTCAGCAAGGATCAGCTCTTCCAGCCGCCCCTGATTGACCGGATCAAGCCCGGAAAACGGCTCGTCCAGAACGATCAGATCGGGCCGGTGCACGATCGAGCCGAGCAGTTGCACAAGCTGCGCCATGCCTTTGGAGAGCTTGCGTATCTTGTCGCTGGCGGCGTCGCCAAGACCATTCTGTTCGAGCAATTCTTCACCGCGCGCCCGGCCCGTCTTCCAGTCCAGCCCCCGCAAGGCTCCCATAAACGCGATGGCATCCTTGGCTTTCATACCGGGATACAGTCCTCGCTCTTCCGGCAGATAGCCGACATTGTCGCCGACGCTGCGCGGGCGATTCGAGCCGAGCAATTCGCGCGTCCCGCTATCGGGATCGATAATGCCGAGCAGCATCCGCAAGGTGGTCGTCTTGCCCGCACCATTGGGGCCGAGGACGCCGTAAATCGAGCCGGTCGGCACGAAAATATCGACGCCATCGACGGCGCGCTTGTCGCCGAAATTTTTGACCAGGCCAGTGGCGGAAAGGGCGGGGGCGGAAGCCATTGTGACGGGCTTTAGCGGCGGGGTGGTTAAAATTCCAACCATGTTACTCCCATGTCTGGTCCAAACCCGTCATCGCGAGCGCAGCGACGCGATCCAGAGCCGGATGGGACGTCGCTGCCCACTTTGGATTGCCGCGTCGCTTCGCTCCTCGCAATGACGTATGGAGGTTGACATGAACCCCGCCGCCATAAGATCCCGCGCCCTCGCCGAAGGCTTCGCCACTTGCGGCATCGCCGCAGCCGATGCCGCGCCGGAGGCCGCCGGTCGCCTGCGCCGTTGGCTGGCGGACGGCGCGCATGGCGATATGATCTGGATGGAAAGCCGCGCGCATCATCGGCTCACCCCGAAGGCGCTGTGGCCGGAGGTGCGTTCGGTTATCATGCTGGGGATGAGCTATGCCCCGGAGACCGATCCGCTGGCGCTGGAAGGCGTCGGCGATGTCGGGCGGATTTCGGTCTATGCACAGGGCAGGGATTATCATGTCGTCGTCAAGAAGGCGCTGAAAAGGCTGGCGCGCTGGATCGTCGCTGAAGCGGGCGGACAGGACGCGGTCGATGTGAAAGTCTTTGTCGATACCGCGCCGGTGATGGAAAAGCCGCTGGCCGAAGCCGCCGGCATCGGCTGGCAGGGCAAGCACACGAACCTGTTGAACCGCGAGCACGGCAACTGGCTGTTCCTCGGCGCGATCTATACGACGCTGGAGCTGGAGGCGGATGCGCCTGGCGAAGACCATTGCGGCAGTTGCACCGCCTGCCAGGATGCCTGCCCCACCAATGCCTTTCCCGCGCCCTATCGCCTCGATGCCCGGCGCTGCATCTCCTATCTGACAATCGAACACAAAGGCCCGATCCCGCTGGAATTCCGCGAGGCCATCGGCAACCGCATCTATGGCTGCGACGATTGCCTCGCCGTCTGCCCCTGGAACAAGTTCGCCGAGGCGGCGCAGGTCAACGAAAAATTCGCAGCGCGGGAGGGGATGGTCGCGCCGAAGCTCGCCGATCTGCTGGCGCTCGACGATGCGGCGTTCCGCGCGAAATTCGCCGGATCGCCGATCAAGCGGATCGGACGGAACCGGATGGTACGGAATTGCCTGATCGCGGCGTCGAACAGCGGCGATGCGGCACTGGTGGAGCCGGTGCGGGCGTTGCTGCGGGACGAGGATGGGGTAGTGCGCGAGGCGGCGGAATGGGCGATAGGGCGGCTGCGCTAAAACAAGGTGAGGATTTTGGACGCACCGGTGCATCCCGCGGGATCAGGCAAGAACAGAAGCGGTCGGCGCGGTGTGCCTCGGGGCATCCGGGGGCTCTGCGCCAGTGTGTGCCGCCCGGTTCGAGGAACCGTTTGGCGGGGTGAAGCTGCCGCATTGAGGTCTACGGGGCTTCGGGTTTTGGGCTTTGCGGCTATCCAGTCGAGACAGACTATGGCGAACACCTGAAACAAAACCCGGTTGGGGTTGCGGATTGTCCGACTTTCACCGGATGGCTCCGCGCCGACCGTTTTTCCGTATCTGCCACATCGACGAGACAGGACGGACTCTTGCTGCTTTCCGCATCCGTGTACTTTGGCGGGAAAGACGGCGGCTATATAACCAATATGGTTCATATAGTCAAGTGAAAAGTGCGCATGCTAGAATCACCGTTTGACCAGCTCCTTCACGCAGGCATCTACCGTTGAAAATTGCAGCTTGCGCGCGCGGACTGCCGGTCAAGCGGATCGGGCGCAACGTGCAGCGGCGGAATGGGCGATAGACGAGTTGCTATAACGGAAATCAGGCTGCTTCGACCTCGCCAGTCAGGTCGTGTCCGCAGCGTTGGCAGGTTTTTTGCGGCCACCAATATCCACCACCGGAACTGACATTATACATTGACGCCCGACATTGAGGGCATCGCGCCAAAAGCTGGGTAACTACAACAAAGCCCAGTAATGACGACGGCAGGAACAATGCGAAAAAAATGGCAAGAGCTGGACCGGAAGGCAGAAATGCAGAAGCGGCAAAAGCGATTAAAACGATAAGGGGCTGCCACAAACATGTGGCGACTATGACCTTGCCCCGCTGAGTCATCGCTACCGCCGCGCCAGTTCCTCGACACACGCCGCCCGGTCCACATCCTCGCCCTGCCGGTTTCTCGCATCGACATAGGTCACCACAGGCTCGCGGCCCCGGCTTTCGGGATAGAGATAGGTATCCAGCACGCAGCGCCCGTTGGAAAATTGCAGCTTGCGCGCGCCTTCCTCGCGGAAATCCTGTTCCGGCTCGCCGAACAGCGCGGTAAGCTGCGTCGCGCTCTGGCCCAGCACGCGTTCCAGCCCGGCGATATTGGCCATCGGCTGCGTTGTGGTCGTTGCTATTGGCGTCGTCGTCGCGCAGGCGCTCAGCGTCAGGCCGCTCGCCAGTATGATTAGCTTACGCATTCTTCGTCTCTCCCCCCAAATCCTCTCTAACATGCAGCATGTGCGCCGCCATCGCCGCGCTCAGGATCGGCGCGAGCAGATTGACGACAGGAACCATGAAAAGCCCTGCCGAGACAAGCCCGGTCTGCAACCGTCTGGCGCGCGTAACGCGCAGCCAGTCGCGTCGCTGCTCCCGCGCGACATGGCGGACCGCCACCAGATCGCCGAGATCGCGCGACAGCAGCAGGGCATTGACGGCGAAAAAGGCGATGGCCGTGCCGATGCCGGTGAACAGCAGGACGATGTAAACTGGCGAGGCCAAGAGGTTCCAGCCGATCGTGCGGCCCACCGACCCCAGCGCCACGCGCACCTGTTCGGCATGGCTCGATTTTCTGGCGAGGGCGGCTTTTTCGGGATAGTGCCTGCGCTCGACGGCATCGACGATTTCTTCGGTAAACAGACCGATGACAGCAATCGCGATGACGCGAAACAGCAGCCACCCGCTGAGCAGCACGATAGCAATCGCCGCCAGTGCCGCGAGCGCGCCGCCGCTCGCCTCGTTCAGGCCCAGCCAGCCCATCCCCCATTGCAGCAGCCAGTAAAGCCCGATTCCCAGCACCACGAAAATCGCCAGCGTTAGTGCCAGCGACTTCGCCAGCACCTTCAGAAACGCCGGATCGCCAAGCTGGCCGATCGAGAGGGAAAGCGCGCGGAACATGGTGAGGCTTTCATGTGACTCGCGAACGGATGCGTCAATCGCCGGTTGCGCTAAACGCGAGGCGCGGCTAGTCCCCCTGCTTTCCCCTAACGTCAATTCCCACGGAGTGTTCCCATCAGCGATCCCACGCTCGATATTGTCGCCATCGGCAATGCCATTGTCGATGTCATCGCCCAGGCCGATGACGCTTTTCTGGCACAGCAAGGCCTGACCAAAGGCGCGATGCAACTGCTTTTCACCACTGAAGAGGCCGAGGCGCTCTATGCCCGGATGGCACCGGGCGTCGAGGCGAGCGGCGGATCGGCGGCGAACACCGTAGCCGGTATCGCGGCGCTGGGCGGCAGGACAGGTTTTATAGGACAGGTCGCCGACGATCAGCTAGGCGAAGTTTTCGCGCACGATATCAGGGCGCTCGGCGTCGAATTCGGTACCGAGCCGCGCAAGGGCGAGCCGACCACGGCGCGCTGCCTGATTCTGGTGACGCCCGATGGCGAGCGGACGATGAACACCTTTCTCGGCGCGGCGCAGCATTTGCCGGCAAAATCGCTCGACAAGGCGCTCATCGAGAGCGCCGCGATCCTCTATCTCGAAGGCTATCTCTGGGATCCCGAAGAGCCGCGCGCGGCGATGGAAGAAGCCATCGATATCGCGCGCGAGGCCGATCGCAAGGTCGCCTTTACGCTGTCCGACGGTTTCTGCGTGGACCGCCATCGCGCGGATTTTCAGAAGCTGCTCGACGATGGCAGGATCGATATTCTGTTCGCCAATGAAGACGAGATCAAATCGCTGAACGAGACGGAAGATTTCGAAGAAGCCGTGAAGGCGACGGCGGCAAAAGTTCCGCTGCTGGTCGTCACGCGCGGTGCCGAGGGTGCGATTGCGGTAAACGAGGGCAGGCGCTCCGGCGTCGAAGCCGAACCGGTCGATAAGGTGGTCGACGCCACCGGCGCGGGCGATCTGTTCGCGGCGGGTTTTCTCGCGGGGCAGGCGAATGGCGCATCGGTGGGCCGCTCGCTTCAGATGGGCGCGATCTGCGCCGCCGAAGTGATCTCTCACTATGGCGCACGCCCGGAAGCGGATTTAGGGGCGCTGGTGGAAGAGCGCTTGAACTGAGGGCCAGGGGGCACCCGCGAAGGAGCTTTACGGTTTTAGGCGCTGCAATCCTGATTCAGCCGAGCAATCCCGGGAAAATGCCGAGAATCAGGATCACCGTCAGCGCCACCGGGCACAGCCAGGCGACGAGGAAGCGCCAGAACAGGTGCAGCCCCCCCGAAATGCCGTTCTCCGCGTCGGTCAGCCGCCGGTCGGCGATCCAGCCGATGAAGATCGCGGTGAGCAGGCCCGAAAGCGGCAGCATGATCTTGCCGGTAAAGCCGTCGACGACGCCGAAGAAATTCTGTTCGCGGAACATGTCGATGAAATCGAGCGGATACCACCCGCCCATCACATTGAACGACAGCGCCGAAAGAATGCCGATCACGAAGGCGAGACCGCCGACGAGACATGCCATCGTCGCCCGGGTCGCCCCGAATTTATGCGACATCCAGTTGGTCGGCGCGTCGAGCAGCGAGACCGAACTGGTCAGCGCGGCGAAGAACACCATGATGAAGAAAAGAAGCCCGATAAGCGAACCCGCGGGCATCGTCTGGAAGC
>JBGTHW010000105.1:0-7508 GCA_041746035.1 Parasphingopyxis sp. | reverse complement strand
GCCTTGTCCTCAACACCCCATGTCACCAGCACCGGCATTTTCAGCACCGGAAACGGCGCGTCGAGAAAGGCCGGGCGCTCGATTTCCTCGTCCGGACCCGGCACGATCATCGGCGAACCGCGATACCAGTTGAGCATCCCGGTCGGTGCACCGGGCCGCGCCCAGTCCGCGAGCATGATATCGCGCTCGGCATCTTCCAGTGCCGGTGAACGCTCCCAATTCATGATCTTGAGCAGGAACGCCGCGAGGCCATGTTCGGCGATAAACGGATCATGATCGGACTTGCGGAATTCATTGACATAGGCCGAAGACACCCGCTGTTCGCGGCTTTCATACAGTTCCTTCTGGAACAGATAAGGATGCGGCGCATTGGCGATGATCAGGCGCTTTACGCGATCCGGATGGCCCAGCGCCGTCGCCCAGGCAATCGCCCCGCCCCAGTCATGCCCGGCGAGCACGAAGCCCTCGATATCCAGCGCATCGGCGAGCGCGACGACATCGGCAACCATCCGGTTGGGTGTGTAATTCTCAACGCCCTCGGGCTTTTCCGATTGCGCAAAACCGCGCTGGTCCGGCGCGATGCAGAAATAGCGGGCGGACAGCGCCGCGATCTGGTGCCGCCAAGTGCGGTGCGATTCGGGGAAGCCGTGGAGGAAAATAATCGGTCCGCCGTCGCGCGGGCCGGCGGTGGCGACATTCAGGGTGACGCCGGTGGAAAGGATTATGGGTTGTTGGGCAAATTCGATCATAAACTTCTCCGATGCCCAAACCTCTAACCGACTATCCTGAGCGCAGTCGAGGGAGGGACGTGTTCGAGCGAAGCCGAGAACATTTCAATCTCAACGGCGTATTGGTCTCGGCTTCGCTCGACCGGCCCTTCGACTGCGCTCAGGGCAAACGGTTCTTCTGCCCATCCCCCTACTCCGCCACCTCGCCCGGTGCCCGCGCGTTTATCGCCAGGGCGTGCACCTTGCTCTCCATCATATCGCCTAACGCCCTGTTCACCGCGCGCTGCCGCTCGACACGCGACATATCCGCAAACTGCAACGCCAAGATCTCCACCGTGAAATGCGATTCCCCGCTGCCATCGTCGCCGGCATGGCCATGATGCGAGGCGGAGTCATTGATCACCCGCAAATGCGTTGGGCCGAGGGCGTCGATCAGGCGCTTTTCGATTTCGGTTTCGATCGGGCCTTTTGGCACCGGGCCTTTCGATTCTTCGGTCATGCGCCCTATATAGCAGACCGAACCGAAAGGAGCACCCTTGGCCTCTCGCGACGACAGAAAAGACCGCCACGAAAAATTCCACGGCCGCGTCTATGACGACGCGGCGCAGTGCGAACACCCCTCCTGCACCGCGCCGGGCGAGTTTCGCGCGCCCCGGACCGGCCACCGGCGCGGCGGCTTCGACGGGCCGGGCGACTATTACCGGCTGTGCTTGGAGCATGTCCGCCAATTCAATGCGGGCTACGATTATTTCGAAGGAATGGACGCGGACGCCATCTGGCAAGCGCAGCGCCCCTGGTCCGGTTGGGAGCGCGAGAGCCGCCCGTTTGCCTCGAACGGCGCGAACCGCACCCCGCGCTGGCAGGATTTTACCGATCCGCTCGACGCGATAGGCGCGCGCTTCCGCACCGGCGTCCGCGCCCCGCGCAAGGATGGCTCCCCGCTCACCGACCGGGATCGCGATAATTTGCAAATCCTGGGCCTCGACAAGGACGCCGACCGCACGGCACTCCGCAAACGCTATGCCGAACTGTTGCGGGCCTATCACCCGGATCGCAATGGTGGCGACCGCAGCCGGGAAAAGATGCTGCAACGCGTGATCGAGGCGTATCAGGAACTGAAGGTGGCGGTGGCTTTTGCATGAATTCTACTGGCAAAGGGAGTTGCCCATCTCCGTCATTGCGAGCGCAGCGAAGCAATCCAGTGCTTTGCGCGACCCATTCTGGATTGCTTCGCTGCGCTCGCAATGACGTTTCGCTTTGGAGGCATGGATTTTCAATGTGTCTTTTTCCTGGCTGCACAAATATCTTGACAATTAGAACCATATTGGTTACATATACCGTGTTTTCGCTAGTGGCCATGGCGTAGAACACGCGGGAGATCCGCCTTCGTCTTCTTGCCGGGACAGAAGCGGATAAAACGGTCGGCGCGGAGCCATCCGGTGACAGGATATCCGCACCCCAACCGGGTTTTGTTGAAGGTGTCCGCCATAGTCTGTCTCGACTGGATATCAGGATAAAGCCCACATCGAAGCCCGCAGACCTCAATGCGGCGCTTCACCCCGCCGTTCCGGTTTCCTCATAAACCGGGCGGCACACACAAACTGGCGTTAGCCCTCCGGATGCACCGAGGCAAACACGCGCCGACCGCTCCTGTTATCTCCTGATCTCACGGGATGCAAAATTGCGCCCGAATTCCTACAAGCGACATTCGCGCAGCAGTTGCGCGCTGTAGGTTCTGTAAACGTCTATCACTTCCGCTTGGCTAGCATCGTCTTCATTCGCCCAGATTTCGATGAACCTCGACACCCGCAGGGCTTCTTCGACAATTTTGCGCATTTGGTTTTGGGAGGCAGGAAATGGCAGTTGCCGAAAAAGATGCTCCATTGATGCGAGATAATCTGTTTCAAAGTTTGTCGAAAATAAGAAAACCGGACCCACATGCCTGAACTGCCATTGCGCCATCTCCTCGATTTGTGCTCGTAGGCGAGCAATCTTTGCTTCCGCCCCAAGCGATGGCTCAGAAATGTCGGTTCGGAATGCTGCGCCTCTTATTATTTCTCCTGCCAAACGAGCCTGACACTCAGGCGATTTCCGGTACTCAGGCTGGGGCGGTATCGGCGTGGTTGCCATGACAGCCGTTCCGGCAACAACGCCAAGCAAAGCAACGAACAGGGCGATCCGGCAGAACACTCACACCGCCCCCAGCGCCTGCTCGAAATCGGCAATTAGATCGTCCGGGTCTTCCACGCCAATCGAAATCCGCACCAAATTGTCGGTAATACCGAGCGCCGCGCGCCGCTCTTCCGACACCGATAAATGCGTCATCGCCGCCGGATGGCTCGCCAGCGTTTCCGTGCCGCCCAGACTCACCGCCAGCTTCGCAATCCGCAGCGCATCCAGGAACCGGAAACTCTCCGCTTCGCCGCCCTCGATGAAGACCGAGAAAGTCGAGCCCGCACCCAGACAATGGCGGTCGTAAATATCGCGCTGGCTGGAGCCTTCTTCCAGATGGCCGAGATAGCCGAGGCCATCGACCTTGGGGTGATCGCGCAGGAAGGCGCAGATTTTTTCGGCGTTCTCGCCCGCGCGGTTCATGCGCAGCTCGACCGTCTCGAGGCTGCGGCAGACCATCCAGGCGGTGTTGGGATCGCAGATCGTGCCGATCGTGTTGCGCATCGCGCGGATCGGATCGAGATGCGCTTTCGAACCCAGCACGCCGCCCGCCACCAGATCGCTATGCCCGCCGGCATATTTGGTGAGGCTGTAGAGCGAGATATCCGCGCCATGATCGAGCGGGCGGCTCCAGAGCGGGCCGAGAAACGTGTTATCGATGGCGATGGGCGGCGGAGTGTCCGGGAAGGCCGCGTCGACGGCTTCGCGCACCATCTCGACATCGACGAGCGCATTGGTCGGGTTGGCCGGGCTTTCGAGATAGATAATGGCGACCTTGCCCGATCCCATCGTGCGTCCCTTGGCCTGTTGGAGAATTGTGTCGACCTCCTCGCGATTCGCGCCTGCCGGAAAATCGAGGAATGTCACCCCGAAACGGCCGAGCACGCGGTTGATCATCGTCTCGGTCGCCGCATAGAGCGGGCCTGAGTGAACAACCACATCGCCCTGATGCACATTCGCCAGCAAGAGCGTCGCAATGGCCGACATGCCGGACGAGAAGACCAGCCCCTCCTCGGCATCTTCCCAGACGCTGAGGCGGTCTTCGAGGATTTCCTGATTCGGCCCGTTAAAGCGCGAATAGACAAGGCCTTCCGCGCCGCCGGGGCGTTTGCCGGTCACGCCCTCGAAATGCCGCTTGCCCGCCGCCGCGCTTTCGAACGCGAAGGTCGAGGTGAGGAAAATCGGCGGTTTGAGCGAGCCTTCCGAAAGCATCGGATCGTATCCGTGGCCCATCATCAGCGTCGCGGGCTTCAGCTTGCGGTCGCCGATTTTCCCGATCTCGGGCTTCGGTTTCCGGCGCGGCGTCGTGCCGGAAATATCGCCTTCGTCGAGCGGGGGTTGTTTGGAGGTGCTTTCGTTCTGAGCCATTGCGCGGCATCCTTCCTGCAAAATTCCCAGGGAGGCGGGAGAAAATCAGGCGGCTGAGGCCAAAGCCTTTAGACTTAAGCGTTCCTAACCTCCGCAGGAACGCATCTCCGTCAGCCCACCAGACTCGCGATGACCCAGCAAATCGTCACGATCATCGGTATGCCCAGAATATCGAGAATGAAGCCGGACTTCAACATCCGTGGCAGGGCGATATGGTTGGTCGACCAGGCGATGGCGTTCGGCCCGGTGCCCGATGGCAACATAAAGCCCCAGCTCGCGGCGAGAGCGGCGGGCATGGCAAGGAACAGCGGGTCCGCCCCGGTCGCGACGATCAGCGCGGCAACGACGGGCATGACGCCGCTGGCCGTCGCGACGTTGGAAGCGAATTCGGTAATGAGGACGACCAGCCCGGTCAGCGCCAGCGCGATAATCACGACATTGACGGTCTGGAGCGGTTCCAGCGCCTCGCCGAGCCATATCCCCAGACCCGACTCGATAATCCCCGACGCCAGCGCAAGCCCGCCCCCGAACAGCATGATAACACCCCACGGCGCGCGGTTGGCTTCGGGCCATTCGAGGATGGGCCGTCCCGTGCCGTCCGGCAGGATGAACAGCAGCAGCCCGCCAAGGATCGCAATCGTCCCGTCATGGATCGCGCCGTCCGGCAAAAACCCCTGAATGAAGGGCAGCGCGACCCAGGCGGCGATAACCAGCGCGACGACCGGCACCAGCCGCCGCTCGGCACTGGACCATGGCCCCGGATCGCCGATCGCGTCGCGCGCATGCGCGATATCGAAATCGTTGCGACCGACTTTCTGGATACGGATGAGTATGGCCAGGCACAGCGGAATGCCGAAAAACACGACCGGCAGTCCGTAAATCGCCCAAGTCAGGAAATCGATCTGCATATCCAGCGTCCGGTTGATTAGGCCGGCGGCAATCGCATTGGTCGGCGATCCGACCAAGGTCCCCAGCCCGCCAATCGAGGCGGCGAAGGCGATGCCCATCAGCAGCGCCCCGCAAAACCCGTCGGTCTCGCCCTCCTTCATCCCGCCCGCCGCCAGCACGGCAACGGCAATCGGCACCATGATGAGGGTGGTCGAAGTGTTGGAGACGATCATAGACAGGATCGCAGTGGCGATCATGAAGGCAAGCAGCAGCCCCCATGTCGTCGTCCCCGCGCGGCTTATGATGGCCAGCGCCAGACGGCGATGCAGCCCGGTGCGTTCGATGGCCAGGGCGATGAACGCACCGCCCAGTATCAGGAACAGGATGGGCGAATAATAGGCACTGGCCGTTGCATTGACGTCCATTACCCCGAAGAAGGGGAGCAGCACGAACGGCAGCAGCGCGGTCGCGGTCAGCGGGATCGCCTCGGTCATCCACCATGTCGCCATCAGCGCGACGAGCGCGGTCGTGCGCCAGGCTTCGGGCGGCATGTTTTCAGGCGCGGGCAGGACGAGGAGGAGCGCGACCAGCGCAAGCCCGCCCCAGAAGCCATAATGTTTGGCTATCATGCTTGTCCTCCCCGTCATGGTCTTACTGACGTTTGTGACTCCCGTCATGCTGAACTCGTTTCAGCATCCATTTTTGTTCTGGCACCCGATTTCCGATGAAATGGCAAAAGCCGAATTATCAGCATTCGAAACCATACGCTCCTGTCGGCCAACTGTGTCCTATAAAGCGAATGGATGCTGAAACGAGTTCAGCATGACGAGATTTTTTGCCCGCTATTACAAAGCAATCAGCGAAATCTGCCGCCCGTAATCCGGTTGGCCCCGGTGCGTCGCGCGACGGTAGCTGAAGAAGCGGTCCTCATTGGCATAGGTATCGAGGCCGAGGCATTCGACCTGCTCGATACCCAGATACGCCAGCCACGCGGCGACATAGGCTTCCAGATCGAAATAATGATGCCCCGGCGCACCTTCGCGGAAATATTGCTCGTTCTCCGGCTCGATATCCTCGAACCGTTTGCGGAAACCGTCATCGACTTCATAGGAGCCGCGCCCGATGCAGGGGCCGATGGCGGCGGCGATCCGGCCCCGCTGCGCGCCCAGTTCCTCCATCTTCTCGACGACGGAGCGGGCCACCCCGGTCAGCGCACCTTTCCAGCCGGCATGAGCCGCGCCGATCACGCCCGCCTCTTTGTCAGCCAGCAATATCGGCGCGCAATCGGCGGTGAGGATGCCGAGCGCGAGGCCTGGCCTGTCGGTCGCCGTCGCATCGACTTCAGGCCGCGCATCGTCGGCAAAGGGCTTTTCGATAATGACCGCATCGGGCGAATGAACCTGATGAACCGTCACCAGCTTCGCCTTTTTTGCAACCGCTTCCACCGCGCGGCGGCGATTCGTCTCGACATTGGTGCGGACATCGTCGCTACCGATACCGACGTTCAGGCTCTCGTAAATACCCGTCGATACGCCGCCCGCACGGCCCAGAAAACCGTGGCTGACGCCATCGAGTGTCTTGACGCGAATGATATCCGGTTTCGAAATGGGAATGCCCCTGCGACCTGTAACCTGCGCGCGGTTCTAGCGGAGCGGCCCTGCGTTGCAATGCAGCAATGCGCTAAAATGCAACCGGATCGGACCAATCCGGCGAAACCAGCGCCATCGCCTTGAACAATTTGCCCATCGCATCGGGCGCGGTCAGGCGACTGCGCGCCGCGACGATCTCGTCCCGCCGATCCGGCGATGCCTTGATCAGCGCGGAGGCCCGCGCGGCGATGCCCAGCGATTCCAGCCACCGCCCCTGCCCCACCGGCCCGAAAACCTTCAAACCCGCCTTGCGCGCGCATTGGGCCAGCATCGCGAAATCGACATGGGCGGTGAGGTCGCTCTCGCCCGGATTTTCGAAGATATCGGCATAGGCATGATCCGCCACCGCTTGTAGCGTATCGCCGAGCGCCGGTCCCTCATAGCCATAATCGATAATGATCGCCGCACCGCCCTGCGCCGCGATCCGCTGGGCCAGCACCTGGCCCACCGACAGGACTGCACCGGACAGTTCGAAGACGCTGCCCTCTTCGACAGACAGCTCCGCCAGCGACGGGATATCGCCGAGCGGCGCGCCGGCGGTCATCGGTACGAACCGGCCGTTTTCCCGACCGACCGCGACCGAATACCACTCGCCATCGCGGCGCTGGAGCTGCGAGACCGGCAGCGCATCGAAAAACTCGTTGGCGACGACCATCAGCGGCCCGCTATCGGGCAGGCTGTCGATATCGTCATGCCAGCGCGA
>JBGTHW010000104.1:0-11560 GCA_041746035.1 Parasphingopyxis sp. | reverse complement strand
GGTAAGCGTGAGGGCGGCGTGGGTCTGGCTGGTCGTGCTGTGCCTGATCGGCTTGCTCGTGCTGCTGCAATTGCGCTGGGAGGCGCAGTTCGTGGCGCTGGGCAGTCTGGCGCTGGTCGCCGCCTATCCCTTTATGAAGCGGATCACCTGGTGGCCTCAGGCGTGGCTGGGGCTGGTGTTTTCATGGGGCGCACTGGTCGGCTGGGTTGCGATAATAGGGGACTGGGCGTCGGCGATGCTTTGGCTTTATGCAGGATCGGTGTTCTGGGTGATCGGTTATGACACGATCTATGCGCTACAGGATATCGAGGACGATATACTGGCCGGGGTGAAGAGTTCGGCGCGGCGGCTCGCCGGAAGGGCGCGCCCGGGCGTTGCGCTGTTTTATACACTGGCGCTGGCCTGCTGGGGCATGGCTGTGTGGAGTGTGCGTCCGCAATGGCTGGCGCTTGTGGCACTCCTCCCGCTGGCGCTGCATCTGCTCTGGCAGATCGGCACGCTGAAAAGCGATAACGGCGGCGATGCCCTCGCCAAGTTTCGCTCCAACCGGGATGCGGGGTTTCTGATGCTGCTCGCCTGTTTTGTCGTCGGGGCGACGGCTTGAGTTATAGTATCCGTTCGTCCTGAGCTTGTCGAAGGGCCGCTCTTTTGCACCGGTCGATAAATAGAACAGGGCTTCGACAAGCTCAGCCCGAACGGAGTGTGTTTCTCGTATATCGCTCCCTATCGATGGTGACATCCCGCCGCCAAATCCCTAATTCGCCCTCATGCTGACAGTCACCGAAGCGCAGGCGCGTGTTACCGATCTTGTTGAATCCGCGAAAAAGGCCGGGGCCGATAGCGCCGATGCGCTTTATTCGGGCGGGGTATCCACCCAAGTGCAGGTCCGGCTCCGCGAACTGGAAGATGTCGAGCGGTCCGAGGGCGAGGAGATCGGGCTGCGCTATTTCATCGGCAAACGCTCGGCGAGCGTGTCGTCCTCCGATCTGTCCGAAGATACCCTGGCGGTGCTGGTCGAGCGCGCGGCGGCGATGGCGCGGGAGGCACCCGAAGACGCCTACGCCGGTCTTGCGCCGGAGGATCGTCTTTTCAAGGGTGAAATGCCGAAGCTCGACATCGACGATGGCGGCGAGGGCGACCCACAGGCCTTGCGGGACAGGGCGCTGGCTGCGGAAGACGCGTCGCGCGCAGTGAAAGGGATTACCAACAGCGAGGGCGGCGGCGCGTCGGCCAGCCGCTCAATCATGGCGCTGGCGACCAGCCACGGCTTTTGCGCGGGCTATTCGGGAACCAGTTATGGCTGTTCGGCGAGTGTGCTCGCAGGCACCGGCAGCGCGATGCAGCGCGATTTTGCCTATCGCACGGTGCGGCATCTCGACGATCTCGAACCGCCCGAGGATATCGGCAAGCGGGCGGGCGAACGCACGGTGGCGCGGCTGAATCCCGTCCGCGTACCGAGCGGGACGATGCCGGTTGTGTTCGATCCGCGCGCCGGCAACAGCCTGCTCGGCCATCTGATCGGCGCGATCACCGGCTCGGCGATTACGCGCGGCACGAGTTTCCTGCGCGATTGCCTGGGCGAGCGGATATTTGCGGAAGGGGTTATGGTACGAGACGATCCGCATCGCGCGCGGGGTCTGCGGTCCCAGCCCTTCGATGGCGAAGGGCTACCGGTGTCCGAAGCCTCGATCATCGACAATGGCGTGCTGACCATCTGGCTGCTCGACAGCGCCTCCGCGCGCCAGCTCGGTCTCGAGCCTACGGGTCATGCCAAGCGTGGCTCCGGCGGCTCACCGGGAGCCGGAACGAGCAATCTTTACCTCGGCGCGGGTTCTATATCGCGACATGAACTGATCGCCGATATCGAACGCGGCGTGCTGGTTAACGAGCTGATCGGGCAGGGCGTCCATCCGGTACCCGGCGATTACAGCCGGGGCGCGTCGGGCTTTCTGATCGAGAAGGGCGAGATTGGCCCGCCGGTTGCCGAAATCACTATCGCGGGAAACCTGAAGGACATGTTCCGCGCGCTGACCCCTGCGAACGATCTCCGGTTCATACGCGGCATCAACACGCCATCGCTGCGCGTCGAAGGCATGACGGTGGCGGGTGGCTGACATCGCGCTTGACGAAGTCGCCGCCATTGTCGCCGGGGCGGCGAAACTGGCGCGCGATTTGCAGGACGGCGAGCTCAATGTCCGGGAGAAAACCCCCGGCCATCAAGTGTGCGACGCCGATCTCGCGGTGGACCGTTACCTGCACGAGCATCTCGCGGCGCTCGATCCCGATGCCGGGTTCCTCTCCGAGGAATCGCTGGACGACCAGACGCGTCTCGATTGCGAGCGGGTCTGGGTGATCGATCCGATCGACGGGACGCGGGACTATATTCGCGGCAGGCCAGGCTGGTGCGTGGCGGTGGCGCTGGTGGAAGACGGCCAGCCGGTGCTGGGCGTGCTCGATGCGCCGTTGCAGGGCGAGGTCTGGTGTGCGGAAGCGGGGCAGGGTGCGACGCTGAATGGCGAGGCGATCCGCTGCAACGCGATAACCGACATGGCCGGCGCGCGGATTCCCGCTGTCGATCTCCCCAAAACTCCGGACAATCTGGTTGCCGTCGAGAAGCCCAATTCGATTGCGTTGCGCATCGGCATGGTCGCGGCGGACAAGGCCGATATAGTGGCCTCGACGCGCTGGGGCGGGGAATGGGATGTGGCTGCGGCGGCGCTGATCGCGCGCGAAGCTGGCGCGACGATCACCGATGCCTTCGGCGAACCGCTGGGTTTCAATACGCAGCGCGGGCAGGCATTCGGATTAGCGGTTGCACCGCCGGGTATTCATGCGCGGTTGCTGGAGAGGTTACGCGAACGTGCTGAAAAGGATGCAAGCAATAACTAGCTATGCGCCATCCTTTTCGGATCGCTTTATCATTGTCGCATAAGAGATAAGAAAGCCGCCCAGAACGAAAAGTGCGATGGACGCTCCAAAAAGCACATCAGTCATTCATACACTCCCGTAACTTTCTCTCGGCTGTAGCCATTATGCGCTCTTTCTCGGCATCATTCAACGCTTCGTTGAATTGATCGTCCATCACAAGCTCTGCCGCTTGGCCGCAGATGGACTGATTCTCGCCTGCTTCGCCGGTCCAGATTGCAGCGCCCAATAATGCAGCCGCGCCAACAAGCGCCGCAAACCCGCTGGCATACAGCTCTCTTACCCAGTCACGCTTCGTTTCGCCGGAGTCTTCTGGTGTGGCAATTTCGTCACTTTCATCCTTGTCCATGCAACTAATATGTAAAATCGTATGTCGATGTCCAGCATTACAAACCCAGCCGCGGCATTTCCTGCGCCGGGCATTTATCCATCACGACTTTCAGCCCCGCCGCCTCGGCCCGCGCCGCTGCGTCCTCATTGATCACGCCGAGCTGCATCCACACCGATTTCGCGCCCGCCGCAATCGCATCGTCGACTGCATCGCCCGCATCCTCGCTGTTGCGGAAGATATCGACCAGGTCGATAGGTTCGCCGATCTGACCGATCTCGCGCCAGACGAATTCGCCGTGAATATGCTCGCCGGTGATGGTCGGGTTGATCGGGAACACGCGATAGCCCTTGCCTTGCAGGAATTCCATAACGCCATAGCTGGCGCGATCCGGCTTGTCGGACGCACCGATCATGGCGATGGTTTTGGTTTCTTTCAGCAGTGTGGCGATGTCTTCGTCGGATGTCAGCGGCATGGATTTCTCCTTTGAGGTTTCTCCTTGTGTCGAAAGAGTAACGCCCGCTGCCCGCTATCGGTTCATCCAGTCGGCGAGTTTTCCGGCGATAATGTTGAAGGCGTCCGCGCCCGGACCGTTGCTCGCCGCCGGGGGAACGCCCTCGTCGGAGGCCGTGCGGATGGCGATATCGAGCGGGACGCGACCGAGGAAATCATGTCCCAGTTCCGCCGCCGCCGCTTCTGCACCACCGGAGCCGAACGGGTCCGAGATTTCGCCGCATTTCGGGCATTCATAGCCTGCCATATTTTCGACCAGCCCGATGATCGACACGTCGGCTTCGGTGAACAGATTGATCGCGCGCCGCGCATCGATCAGCGCCAAATCTTGCGGTGTGGAGACGATGATCGCGCCGGCGGGTTTGTATTTCTGGATCATGGTGAGCTGCACATCGCCGGTGCCGGGCGGCAGATCGATGATCAGTGTGTCGGTCTCGCCCCAGTCGGCATCGATCATCTGGCCCATCGCATTCGCCGCCATCGGCCCGCGCCAGGCAATCGCCTGATCCGGTTTCACCATCTGGCCCATGCTCAGCATCGACAAGCCATAGGCGGTCTTCACGGGTATCAGCTTCTTGTTCTCGTTTGCGGTCGGCTTCATACCCTCGGCATCGAGCAGGCGCGGCAGGGAAGGCCCGTAAATATCGGCATCGACGATCCCGACATCGGCGCCGCGCCGCGCCAGTGCTATGGCGATATTGACGGCGAGCGTCGATTTGCCGACGCCGCCCTTGCCCGAACCGACGGCGACGATCCGCCGCACCGTGCGCTTGCTGCTCATCCCGATGCGGACGTCTTCGACGCCTTCGATTGCGCCCAGCGCCTTTTTCACATCGATCTCGACAAGCTCGCGCTTGGCATCGACGATACCGGTCACTTCGATGATCGCGCTGGCAACGCCGTCGGCGAACTTCGGCGCGGCTGCGCGACCTGAATCGATCAGTCCCTTTCCTGTAACGGGGTCGGGAACGGTATTAAGGGCAGTTGCGAGTTGTCCGGTAATATCTTTCATGCCTTGCCAAATAGGGAGCCTCTCCGGCAATTGGCACTGTTTTTCCCGAAAAGGCTTCCTATAAAGGTTTGCATGAGCGTTTTTACCGGTTGGGGTGCCAGACTTGGCTCACTCCTGAATAGCGAGAGCGGAGGCCCGTGGGGCGGACGTGGCGGCGACCGCAGCAGTGGGGGTTCCGGCAATGGGGACGGCAATGGCTCCGACGGCAATGGCGGCGGACCGAAAAACCCGTGGTCGCAGCCCCCGCGCAAGCGCCCGGGCGGACAAGGCGGCCCGACCGCGCTCGACGAACTTCTCAGGAAAGGCCGCAGCCGATGGGGCGGCGGCAGCGGCAATCGCCCGAACTTGCCCGAATTCGGCGGTCGCCCGATCTGGTTCTGGGCGGCAATAGTTGTCGTGCTGCTGTGGCTGTTCTTTACGTCTTTCCATCTGGTCGGGCCGCAGGAACGCGGCGTCCTGACCCGTTTCGGCAGCTATGTCGGCACCTATCAGCCAGGGCCGAACTTTTCCTTTCCCTTTCCCATCGATCGGGTGCGGGTGATCGATGTCGATAATATTCGCACCATCGATATCGGTGGCGGCGGCGAAAACTCCGAGAATCGCGTGCTGACCGGCGATCAAAATATCGTCGATCTCGCCTATCAGGTGCGCTGGAATATCAAAGAGCCGCAGAATTATCTTTTCCAGATTGCCGATCCCGATGCGACGATCCGCGAGGTTTCGGAGAGCGCGATGCGCGCGGTGATGGCGCGGGTTACGCTCGATGAGGCGATCGGCTCGGGTCGCGGGGAAATCGAACAGCGCGTGCAGGCGCTGATGCAGGAATTGCTCGATGGCTATGGCGCGGGCGTTCTGGTGCAGGGCGTTGCCATCGAGGAAGCCGACCCGCCGTCTGCGGTCGAGGAAAGTTTCCGCCGGGTGTCCGCCGCGCAGCAGACCGCGCAGACGTACCTTAACAACGCCCGTGCCTATGCGCAGCAGTTGACGGCCCGGGCTCAGGGTGAGGCCGCAGCTTTCACCCGGGTTTACGAGGAATATCGCCTCGCCCCCGGCGTCACGCGGCAACGCATGTATTATGAGACGATGGAACAGATCCTGGGCCGCGTGAATATCACGGTGCTGGAAGCCGATAGCGATGTCGTGCCTTATCTGCCGCTTCCGGAAGTGCGGAGCCGCGCCACGCGAACACCTGCACCAGCCACCGAAGCAGAAGATGCAGCGGAAGGAGACAGCCCGTGAGCCGTTTCGCCCGCAACCCCATTGGCTATGCGATCCTCGCCGCCATACTTCTCGTCATCCTGTTTTCGACCTTTTCCATCGTCTCGGAAACCGAGCAGGCGGTCGTCGTCCGTTTTGGCGAGCCGGTGCGGATCGTCAATCGGTTTGAACCGGGCGAGACATTCGGCAGCGGCAGTGCCGGACTGATGGCGCATATCCCGTTCGCCGAGCAGGTGGTCTGGATCGACCGGCGTATCCAGAATGTCGAAATGGAACGCCAGCAGGTGCTGTCGACCGATCAGCTACGGCTGCAGGTCGATGCCTTTGCGCGTTACCGGATCGTCGATCCGCTGCAGATGTATATTTCCGCGCGCACTGCGGATCGGGTGAGCGAAGCGCTGCGCCCGATTCTCGCTTCGTCGCTAAGGAACGAACTGGGCCGCCGCCCGTTTGCCGCGCTGTTGAGCCCGGAACGTGGACAGGTGATGGACAATATCCAGGAAAGCCTGAACCAGGCGGCGCGCCAATATGGCGCGGAAATCGTCGATGTGCGTATCAAGAGGGCCGACCTGCCCGAAGGCCAGCCGCTCGAATCGGCCTATCGCCGGATGAGTTCGGCGCGCGAGCAGGAGGCGCTGACCATCGAGGCGCAGGGTGCGAAACAGGCCCAGATAATCCGCGCCGAAGCCGATGCCGAAGCCGCGCGAACCTATGCCGAGGCGTTCGGGGCCGATCCGGATTTCTACGATTTTTACCGGGCGATGGAGTCCTATCGTGCGACATTCGGAATAGACCGGGAAACCGAGGGCGAAGCCGCCGTGGTGCTGTCGCCGGATAACGAATATCTGCGCCAGTTCCGTGGACAGCGCTGATTCATCGAGGGACGACATGTCGTAAACTGTTCATGTTCAATGTGCGTTAAGCCGCTTTTTCGCAATTTGCAGACAAATGTCGTAAATCGGAAAACGGAGAGATTGGAGAATTATGGCCGTGCGTTACGCTTATGCGATCACAGGAATTCTTTTGGCCGGAGGAGCAGCGGCGACGCTGACCCTGCAACAGCCCGTCGGGGCGCAGGTCGCGCAGAACGCGCCGCAGGCGATTCCGGGGGCCAATGCACCCGGCAGTTTCGCGGATCTGACCGAGAGGCTAGCCCCCGCAGTCGTCAACATCTCGACGACCCAGACCATCGAGGTCAGCCGGGGCAATCCGTTCGGCGGCAGTCCGTTCGAGGACTTTTTCCGGCAATTCGGCGGACAACAGGGTGGCGGCGGCGGCGACGAGCCGATCACGCGGGAAGCCAATTCGCTGGGTTCCGGGTTCATTATCTCGCCGGACGGCTTCATCGTCACCAACAATCATGTGATCTCCTCGCGCGGCCAGAATGGCCTGCCCGGCCCCGATCCGGTCGATTCGATCACCGTCATTCTCTCCGACCGCACCGAATATGAGGCGCGCATCGTCGGACGCGATCCGGCGTCGGATCTCGCGGTTCTCAAGATCGATGGCGAGAACCTGCCTTTCGTTCAGTTCGGCGAGTCCGACGATTTGCGCGTCGGCGACTGGGTGCTGGCGATCGGCAATCCGTTCGGCTTGGGCGGTACGGTTACCGCGGGTATCGTCTCTGCCTTGCAGCGGTCGATCGGCCAGCTTGGTGCCTATGACCGCTATATCCAGACCGACGCCTCGATCAACCAGGGCAATTCCGGCGGGCCGATGTTCGATCTGCAGGGCAATGTCGTTGGGATCAACTCGTCGATCTTTTCGCCGACCGGCGGCAATGTCGGCATCGGCTTCGCGATTCCCGCGCACGAGGCACGGCCTATCGTCGAGACGCTGATGCGCGGCGAGCGCGTACAGCGCGGTTATCTCGGCGTGTCGATCCAGCCGATGACGGACGATATCGCTGCATCGCTCGGCCTGCCGCGCAATCGCGGCGAGATCGTTGCGCGGGTCGAACCCGGCGAGGCGGCGGAACGCGCCGGCATCCGGCAGGGAGATGTGATTGTCGAAGTCGATGGCGAGGATGTGACGCCCGACCAGACGCTGTCCTATATCGTCGCGAACCTGCCAGTAGGCGAGCGTGTGCCGATTGTGCTGATCCGCGATGGCGAACGGGTGCGGGTGACGGCGGTCATGGGCGAGCGGCCGACCGAAGCTGAAATCGCCGAACTCCAGCAAGGCCCGCAGCAGGACGATGAAGACGGTCTCCGCCAGCCGGGCAAGGAAGACTCGCAGGACGATGAATCGGCCAGCACGATGGGTTCCATCGGTCTCGGATTCCAGACGTTGACCCCGCAGATCGCGCGCCAGATCGGCGTGAATGCAGGCATTCGCGGCCTCGTCGTCAATCAGGTCGATCCGTCCAGCGATGCGGCGCAAAAGAATATTCGTCGCGGCGATATCGTGCTGTCGATCAACCGGGCGGCAACGCAGCAGCCCTCGGATGCGGTGCGCATTATCGAGGAGGCGCGAAGCGCGGGCCGGGGAACGGTGCTGCTCCTCCGCCAGCGCGGCAATAACCCTCCGGGCTTTATCGGCGTCGATATCGAGGAATAGGGGGTAATGTTTCTCCTTTCGCAAGCGGGAGGGGAGGCACCGGTTCCATTGCATCGCCGGCCACTGAGACTATCGTCGCGCGCTCAAGACAAGGGGTGCGACAATGAGTGATTCCGACGGCATATTTCTGGGCAAGGGCGGCGGCGAGACGCAGTATCTCAATCTTGCCCGCGCCAACCGGCACGGCCTGATCGCGGGCGCGACCGGCACCGGTAAGACGGTGACGGTGCAGGGACTGTGCGAGAGCTTTTCCGCCCATGGCGTTCCGGTTTTCGTCGCCGATGTGAAGGGCGATGTCTCCGGCGTCGGAACGCCCGGATCGCCGACTTTCAAGCATCATGAAAAGCTTGTCGAGCGCGCCGCCGAGATCGGGCTGGAGAACTATGCCTATTCCGACAATCCGGTGATCTTCTGGGATTTATACGGCGAAAAAGGCCATCCGATCCGCACAACGATCAGCGAGATGGGGCCGCTCCTTCTGGGACGGCTGATGGATTTGAGCAATGCCCAGCAGGGTGTGCTCGAAATCGCCTTCCGCTATGCCGACGACGAAGGCTTGCTGTTGCTCGAACTCGAAGACCTCCAGGCGATGATGGTCCATACCGCCGAGAATGCGAGCGAACTGACCAACAGATACGGCAATGTCTCGAAGCAAAGCGTCGGCGCGATCCAGCGCCGGATTCTGCAACTGGAAAGCCAGGGGGCAGAGCAGTTTTTCGGCGAGCCTGCATTGGATATCCAGGATTTCTTCCTGACCGACGATCGCGGGCGCGGCTATATCAATGTGCTGGCTGCCGACAAGCTGATGTCCAGCCCCAAGCTCTATGGCACCTTCCTGTTGTGGCTGATGAGCGAACTGTTCGAGCAGCTTCCCGAAATCGGCGATCCCGACAAGCCCAAGCTCGTTTTCTTTTTCGACGAGGCGCATCTGCTGTTCGAGGACGCGCCGAAAATCCTCGAAGACAAAATCGAGCAGGTCGTACGACTGATTCGCTCGAAGGGCGTCGGCATCTATTTCATCACCCAGAATCCCGTCGATATTCCGGAAACCGTTGCGGGCCAGCTCGGCAACCGCGTCCAGCACGCCCTGCGTGCCTTCACCCCGCGCGACCAGAAAGCCATCGCGGCGGCGGCGGAGACCTTCCGGATCAACCCCGATCTCGATGTCGAAACGGCGATCACCGAACTAAAGACCGGCGAGGCACTCGTCTCGACGCTGATGGAAGATGGCGCGCCTTCGGTCGTGCAGCGCACCCTCATCAGGCCGCCCCGCTCTCGCCTCGGCCCGCTCAATGAGAAAGAGCGGGCGATCATCCAGTCGATCTCGCCCTGCGAGGGTAAATACGACGAGGAAATCGACCGTGAGAGTGCCCAAGAGGTGCTCGCCGCTCGCGCCGAAGCCGCCATCGCGGCGACAGCGCGTACCACCGAAGCCCGCGCCAAGGCTGGTCCCCGCCGCCGCTCGAATCGTCAGTCGGTCGGCGAAGCGGCGATCAAGTCGATGACGCGCTCGGTATCGAGTTCTGTCGGACGGCAGATCGGAAACCGCATCGTGCGGGGGCTGCTCGGCGGTATTTTCGGCTCGCGTTAGCGGTCGTTTCCGCCGATTCCAAAAATCCAAATTCGTCATTGCGAGGAGCGAAGCGACGCGGCAATCCAGAGCCGCAAGCTCATCTTCAGCGGCTCTGGATTGCTTCGCTAACTCGCAATGACGGAGACTGTCGAAAGAGCTTTTAGCTTTTCGGCAGGAACAGCGCGGCGATGTCCTTGGCGATATATTTCGGGCGCTTTGTATCGGCATCGATACAGCACCAGCGCGATTTCACCGTCGCCAGCACTTCCTCGCCGCGCCTGATAATCGTGTCGTAAAAGGCGCTTGCCCCCTGCACCTTTTCGACGACGACCGAGGCGATGACATTATCATCGAGAAAGGCCGGCTTGCGATAGGTAATTTCGTGCTTGATCGCAATCCACAGATTGGCGGCCACTTCCTGCGGCGGCGCGATGTTCCGCCAGTGCGCCAAAACGGCTTCCTGAACCCAATTCAGGTAATTGGCGTTATTCACATGGCCCATGAAATCGATGTCGCCGGGATCGACATCGATGGCATGGTCATGGCGGGGAAGGGCGGTTTCGGTCACGGTAAACTCATACTCTTTGAAGGTATCATTATTCTATAGCTTACAACTGTGTCAGTAAAGCTACGATGAACAGGATGAAAATAAGGTGTCTAACCTCGCCCCCGATAGGGTTGCACCCCCTGGTCGGGTAGCCACAGGCTTTCGGGCGGCACGCCGCTCTGCCAGAATATATCGATCGGTATGCCGCCGCGCGGATACCAGTAGCCGCCGATCCGCAGCCAGTGCGGTTGCATCTCTCCGAACAGTCGCTTGCCAATACCAACCGTGCAATCTTCATGGAATGCCCGATGGTTACGGAAACTTCCCAGAAACAGCTTTAAGGACTTGCTTTCGACTATGAGGTCGTTCGGGGCATAATCGATGACGAGATGGGCAAAATCGGGCTGGCCCGTCACCGGGCAGAGCGCGGTAAATTCGGGTGCGGCGAAACGCACCATATACAGGTCGCGGCCTCGCGGATTGGCGACATAATCGAGCGAAGCCCCTTCCGGCGAGGCGGGTAAGGGGCTATTCTTGCCAAGATGCGTGGTATCCATGACGGCCATCTAGCCGATGTGCCGGTTCATGTCATACCCGGTTTGCAGTTCGGACGTAATCGGTCGGCGAAGCGACGATCGCGCGCCGCACGGGGATTTTGGTAATGAAAGTAACAGGGCGTATTTCGATCTATTGCGCGGCAGCGGTGGGCACCTTGCTCGTCGATTCCGGTGGCGCACCTGCGCAGGGTTCGGCGGAGCAGCCCGGTGCCAGCGCGTCGCCGCCATCGCCGCCTGTCTTCAGTCTTCCGCCGGGCAGGACACCCGAACCGGCTCCCGATCCGAATGTCCAGGGCCCGCGCTCGCCGGGCGACCCCGCGCCGCAGGT
>JBGTHW010000103.1:0-23913 GCA_041746035.1 Parasphingopyxis sp. | reverse complement strand
AGCGGCATCTTCAATGCCGGGCAGACCGAAGCGGAGGTTGCCGCCGACGACCTGACACGCATCTATCCCGGCTATCGCCCGCTGATCGACGATCTTGAGGCCGAGATAGATCGGGAAAACCGACGTGTTTCAGTGGGCTGGTCGGGAACTATGCCGCCGCGTGTGGCGATTTGGCGGCCTTATCTTGGCTGCGCCCAACTGCCGATGGGGGCCGACCCGGAGAGCGAAACCGTCTTGCCGCAATTGGGTTCCGGCGTTGTCGTGCCTGACATGGAAGAGACAGACGCTCTCAAATGGCCGCTGGGAGATCGAGATGCGGTGCGCGATCTTCCAAGACCGGCGCAGAGCGCATTGAATCCGGTCGTCGAGCGCGCTTTCGACCGTCTGACCTATGGCGAGGGAACCGAAACAACGGCAGTTATTGTTATCGGCAATGTCGAAATCGTCGCCGAGCAGTATCGCGAGGGTTATACTATGCACCGGGCCCAGCGCACATGGTCCGTCGCCAAAAGCATTGCCGCGACGGCGATAGGCGCTGCTGTGTACCAGGGCTTTGTCGATCTCGACGACCCCGCGCCTGTTCCCGAATGGCAGACGCCCGGCGATCCGCGCGCCGAAATCACCTGGAACAATCTTCTGCATATGGGCAGCGGTCTGTGGAGTCCGACGGCGGGCAATCGCACCGACGATATCTATTTCGGCGGGATGGCGGTGAGCGATTCGATTTCCGGCCTGCCGCTCGAAGCCTCGCCCGGCACGCGCTGGCGCTATGCCAATAACGATACGCTGCTGGCGATGCGGGCGTTGCGCGCCACGCTCGGCGACGACGAACGCGCGCTCGCCTTTCCCTTCGCCGAAGTGCTGTGGCGGATCGGCATGGCCCGGACGACGCCGGAAACCGATTGGCAGGGCAATTATATCATGTCGAGTCAGGTCTGGACGACCGCGCGCGATCTGGCGCGGCTGGGCATACTCTATCTGAATGACGGCGTCTGGGAGGGCGAGCGTATCCTGCCCGAAGGCTGGTCGGGCTATGTCGCCACGCCCGCGCCCGCCCAGCCGGATCGCGGGGACGGCGTAGGCTATGGCGCGCAATTCTGGCTGTTCGGTCCGGAACAGGGCTTGCCGGAAGGCACCTATGCGGCGATGGGCAATCGCGGGCAGTATGTCGTGATCGTGCCGGAGCGCAATGCGGTGATCGTTCGGCGCGGTTTCGATGCGGTGGGCGAAGGCGCGAATTTCGATATTGCGGCATTTTCGCGCGATGTGCTGGCTGCCATGCGCAACTGACTGGCGGATCGAAAAAATTGCCTATTTGAAACCGCCCCGGCACACGCCTATGTAGATGTTCAGTCAAAGGAGGCCTTTGTGGGCGGTATGGTTGAAATTATTCTTCTGGCGATGGTGGCGGTGTTTGTCGGCCTGCGCCTGTTCAGCGTGCTCGGCCAGCGTACTGGCCATGAACAGGAACCGATGCCGCGCCCCGTGGAGCGCCGTTCGCCGGACAAACCGATCCTGCAGCCGGTTCCCGATGCCGTGCCGGATGGCCACGATATTTCCGAGATGGAAGACAGCATTGTAGTTCCCGGGGCCGAACGCGGAATCCGCAAAATTGCCTCCGCCGATAACGGCTTCGATGTCAGCTCTTTCGTGATCGGTGCGCAATCTGCTTACCGGATGATTCTCGAAGCCTTCTGGAAAGGCGATCGCGAGGAACTGGCTTATCTGGCCGGCGAAGAGGTGCGCGAATCCTTCGAAGAGGCCATCCATGCCCGCGAGCAAGAGGGGCATGTGCTGGACAACCGCCTTGTCGCCATCGAGCGCACACAGATCGAAAGCGCGGAATTGAGTGGGGTAACCGCCCGTATTACCGTCCGCTTCGATGCCGATATCGCCGCGATCACGCGCGACAAGGACGCGAATATTGTCGCGGGTTCGATGTCCGATGCCGTGCAGACGCACGATGTCTGGACTTTCCAGCGCAACCTTCGCGAAGACGATCCCAACTGGCTGCTGGTCGATACCGACGAGGCGTCGTGATTGCGTTGCGGGGCGCATTCGCGCCCCTGCTGACTCTCTCGTTAGCGGCCTGTGGCGGGATTATCCCGCGCGCCGAAACCCCTTCCGGTGAGACGGCAACGCGTTCGACGCGCCCCATTCCGCCATCGAACCTCCCGACGCCTCCGTTCGATTATGCCTTGCCCGTGCCACCGCGCGAAAATGCGCTGGGGCAGGGATTCAGGCCAGGCCCGGCAGTTGTGTCGCTGGGCATAGGGCGCGACCAGGCCGAGCGGGCGCTCGCGGCGTTTCGCATATCCTGTCCGTCCATCGTCCGTCGCCAGGACCTGTCCGGCCTGACGACCGCTCTGGATTGGACAGCGCCGTGCCGAGCCGCCGAAGATTGGCGCGGCGATCCGGTGCGTTTCTTCACCGAAAATTTTCGGGCCGTCGAAGTCGGTTCGGGCGAGGCGTTCGCGACCGGCTATTATGAGCCGGAAATCGCCGCCGCGCGGACACGGCAGCCGGGCTATCCATGGCCGATCTATGGTCGCCCCGGCGACCTCCTGACCCGGCGCGAACAGACGAACCTGTTGCCAGCATATAGGCTCGTCGATGGTCGGGAGCAGCCTTATTTCGACCGCGCCGCCATCGAGAATGGCGCGCTGGCCGGGCAGGGGCTCGAGATCGGCTGGGCGCGCGATCTTGTCGATCTCTATTTCCTGCAGGTGCAGGGGTCGGGCCTGCTGCGCGAACCGGACGGGTCGACGCGCCGCATCGGCTATGCTGCGAATAATGGCTATCCCTATGTCAGCATCGGCCGGATCATGCTCGACAGGGGGCTTCTCGATTCGGGTCAGGCGACGGCGGAAGGCATTGCCGTCTGGTTGCGCGAGCATCCCGAACAGGGCCGCGCGATCATGCAGGAAAACCGCCGCTATATTTTCTTCCAGCCGCTCGATACCTCCGCGCCGCTCGGCTCGCTGGGGCGTCCGGTGACGCCGCGCGCGACGGTGGCCGCCGATCCGGCCTATGTCCCGCTCGGCGCGCCGGTGTTCCTCGATATGGAGCACGATGTCGCCGATGGGCTCTGGGTGGCGCAGGATACCGGCGGCGCGATACGCGGGGCCAACCGTTTCGATACATTCTGGGGTTCCGGCTCGGAGGCGTATCAAATCGCCAGCGGCATGGCGAGCCGGGGGCGGGCCTATATCCTGATCCCGGCGGAGGCGGCGGCCCGGCTGGCGCGCGCCAACTGACGGCCCGTGCCATCCCGCAAGCTAAGCCCTGACGAACGAGCCCTCTGGGCGAAAGTCATCGAAACCGTGGCACCGATGGATCGCAAGCCGATGACGCATGGCGGGGACGAGGTTTCCGCGCCGTCTGTGCGCCGAGGTTCCTTTGCCCTGCCGACCAAGCCCCAGCGAAAGTCCGCGCCCGGTCCTGGCAGGACTCTCGATGGCAGCTGGGATCGCAAGCTGGAGCGTGGCGCGGTTATTCCGGATCGCACGATAGACCTTCACGGCCACACGCTCTCGAGCGCCTATAACCGGCTCGACCGCGCGCTAGACGAAGCGGTTGCCAGCGACGCGCGAATCCTGCTGCTTATCACCGGCCATGCCCCCAGAGGCGACGGCCCGGTAAAGCGCGGCAAAATCCGCGCCGCCATCGGCGACTGGCTGGCCGGTTCGCGCCACGCCCACCACATCGCCGCCGTCCGCAACGCCCATCCCAAGCATGGCGGGCGGGGTGCGCTGTATATCGTGTTGCGGCGGCGGGGGTGAACAAGCTGCCTATGAAACAGTCCGGAAAGATGTTGGCAAAGCAAACTTTCGGTCGTAATTCAAATTTCCCGAACCAAACCAGAAAGCTCTTTTGAAAGGACTTCACCGGGGCCGTACCAGCTTGGGTGCGGGATACCTATGACACGAGTGTTCAAATCATCACTTTCGCCAAGATCGAAACGGGCTTCAAAGTTTGGTCCGCTTCTGGGACCATTTTCAATCAAAAACGACTTGGCCGGTGACCCAGCCTTTGACCGTAAAAGTCCAAAAGCACTGGAATTTTCTCCGTAACCTAGCGTGACGATGATCTTCGGCCTCACGATGGCCAAGAAATGTTGATGAACGGACCAGCAGATTTCCCACCATTCCCACATTCCAAGACCGGTCTGCGCCCTCAGTTCATCTTTGCTTGTGGAGCGGGCAAATATGGCATTTGCCGAAAATATCTCAGACGGCATTATTCCGAGTGTGTCAGCTAACGCAATCATATTGCGTTGATGTTTAACAAGATATTTTTCTTGGACTTTTCCGTTAGCATCGACGTGCGAACAGTGTTTCGGCCCTTCGCAATCGGGCTGCCAGCAGTCATGCGTGTAGACACTTTGATCTGGAGCATTCACGTCAATCATCGGATTGGGAATGTGTACCGGATTCCCGCCTGGATTTAGGCCCATAATGAAAATTTTTCCCGGCCTGAGTGACGAAGCCGGACTGTAAAGAACGGCACCAGGTTTGGAGTAAAATTCTTCGGCCATGTTCGAGCGAATAAGCTCCGCGATTTCGCTCTCAGTCATCGAGCTTGCCTTTAATCGAGCTTGCCTTTAAGAGCGGCGCGCGCATTCATGTACAACGGAAGAACCTCGTTTCGTAAAAAATCTTCGCGTTTTTCTATGTTTGCTCCATTATCGAAAGTGTGATGAAACAAACAGATATTACCGCTCTCGCTGTCGTCGAACACTGAAGCCGTTGAACCCAGTTCCTCCCTAATCAAATTCTTCTTTGCGTTGATACGTTTTTGCGCGGCTTCGACGCACACGGAAACATCATTTTCGCCATGAAATATGCACAGGCTATACCATTCGCCTTCATCAAGCGGACAAAATAGACTTCCCATCGATTCGCTGTGAGGTTGCCAAACTTTGAAAGGGTTACCGGATGCCTCCGCTGTATTATATTCCTCTTGCAATTTTTTAAGCAGTGCTCGATTTCCTAAGCGAAATTCCGGGTCGTTCGGAAGGGCACCTTTTTGATCTTCTCCTACCGACGTCACGCGAGTTAGGGTAAGAGCCCGCTGAAACCGTGAGAGTTCATCTTCATCGATAAGGTTCTCGTCGGCATCGGGATCCTGGATTGCGCTAACAAACGCGCGAGCGAATTCCCCAAATTGCCGTGCTTGCTGCTCGTCAAGGCGATTCAATGCCGCCGCAAATTTCTCGTCGATTTCCACTTCTTCATTCAGCGTGCCATCGATGCTAGAAAGTGTGCCAGCAGTGAGCCGGGATGCGTTGAAAACCAGCCAGTCATGGACAGGTTCGAAACGGTTTTGCATGCACAGCAGCGCGAACAGATTGCGAACCATCAGGCGATCATTTGCCTGATCGCCTGTCAGAATAGACTGGGTCCGCGCCATTCCGACAAGCAACTGCAAACTGTTGAAGACCCGCTTTATGCCTCTCGGGTTGGCGGAAACAGAAGCGCGAGCCAATCGTGCAAAAAGCTCTCCGTCATCCTCGCCCATTTTAAGGGACATCTGGCCGAACAGGCCGAGTATGAATCGGTCCGTATCATATCGTGCTGTCGGGATTGAAAAGGGAAGTTGAATGATCTTGTCGAAAAAGCTTCGGCCACCGAGATCGTCTTCGGCGACACCGAATTTTTCTTTGAGACCACGCCTCACCACGGCATAATCGAGAGCGAGGCAGAATACGCAGCTTTCGAGATCGACAAACAGCTTGATGGTTTCCAGTATCTCGACCGCACGTGCCGGAGGTACACGATCAAGATCGTCGACAAAGACAACGATTCTTTCAATGCCCTTTGCGCGCTTTTCCGCTACCAGCTTTGCGATATCCTCTTTCAATTCTTCGGCATTTCCCGCCAAATCGACCGGATCAGCGCCACCCCCGCCTAGATCATCCGCACCAACAACGCCTGCCGTCGCCATTTTGAGGCCAATATTAGCCGCTGGCCTCGCAAGCTTTTTCAGTACGTTCATGCTCGACTTAAGGAGAGTTTCGTCATCACCGCTAATCTTGCGCAGCAGAGTGGATAGCAAGGATACCGACAGCGTATCCGTCGCTCCGAATTGTGCATATTGCCAAGTAGCGAACCAGATTGTGTCAATCGAAGACGCACCTTCGCCGGTCGAAAGATGCTCCCTGACCATATTCATGAGACTTGTTTTACCCGTCCCCCAATCGCCTTGGATCGCGACCGTGATCGGTGTGTCGCAGTGTTTTATGAAGTCGCCGAGAGCCGTCGCATAAGGCGCGAGGCCAAGACTATCGTTCTCTGCCGATGCCACCGGTGCATCTGATTGCCCCAACCCCACCATCATACTCTCCTAAAAGACGAAAGCTCTTGGATTGCTGCGGCGAATAATGTCAAGGCTGCGATATCCTTATCGGACAAACACCCGCCGCAGCATCGCTTCATAAACAGCGGCTAGTTTTGTCAGATCGTCGACCGCGACCGCTTCGTCCAGCTTGTGCATCGTCGCGTTCAGCAAGCCGAATTCGACGATAGGGCAGAGAGTGTGCAGAAAGCGCGCATCCGATGTGCCGCCGCCGGTCGAGAGGGCGGGGGTGAGGCCGGTAACGTCCCGGATCGATGCGCCCACCAGATCGGAGAGCGGACCCGGTTCGGTGAGGAAGGCTTCGCCGGAAATTTTCCCCTCGAACCGGGCGTTCGGTGCCTCCTGCTCGACGATCACGCGCACCCGTTCGACCAGCTCCGCGCCGCGATATTCGGTGTTGAAGCGAACCGACAACCGCAAATGCGCTTCGCCGGGGATGACATTATGGGCCGTGTTGCCGGTATCGATAGTGGTGATTTCGAGATTGGTGGGCTCGAACCAGTCATTGCCGTTATCGAACTCCATCGCATTCAGCCGCTCGCCGATGCGGATGAGCCGCGTCAGCGGATTGTCGCCATGATGCGGATAGGCGACGTGCGCCTGCTGGCCGACCACATCGACAAACATATTGATCGAGCCGCGCCTGCCGATCTTGATCGTATCGCCCAGCCGGTCCTGCGATGTCGGCTCGCCGACGAGAATCATGTCGGGCCGGATATCCCGCTCGGCCATCCAGTCCATCAGCGCGCGCGTCCCGAAAATCGCCGGGCCTTCCTCGTCGCCGGTAATGATGAAGCTGATCGTGCCGTCATGACTATCGGGAAGCCGCGCAACGGCACCGATGAAGGCGGCGATTGCACCCTTCATATCCACGGCCCCGCGCCCGTACAGAAGGCCGCCGCGTATCTCCGGAGCGAACGGATCGCCGGTCCAGCCGACACCGGGCGGCACGACATCGGTGTGACCGGCAAAAGCGAAATGCGGCCCGCCGTTCCCGCGCGCCGCGAAGAGGTTGGAAACCGGACCGTCCGGCGGCGAGCCGGAGACCAGCCTTGTCACGATAAAGCCGAGGCTTTCCAGCGCCGTTTCGAGCAAAGCCTGCGCGCCGCCTTCCTCCGGCGTTATACTGGGGCAGCCGATAAGGCGTGAGGTCAGGTCGACGGGGTCGATTGCGGTGGCCATGCCGGGTGCTGTAACGATGCGCTGCCCTCTTTCCTAGCCGGAGGTTCCATGCCCAAGCTCGATCTCGATGCCATTCCGCAGACCAACGCGACCGGATATCCGCCCGAATATGCCGACAAGGTGCAAGGCCGTTGGTATCGCCGCCTTGCTCCGGCGGGAGGTCTGGAAGAATTCGGCGTCAGCCATGTAGAACTCAAGCCCGGTGCCTGCTCCTCGCAGCGCCATTGGCATGAAGAAGAAGACGAATTCGTCGTCATGCTGTCCGGAGAAGCGGTGCTGGTCGACGATTCGGGGCGGACGCCGATGCGCCCCGGCGATGTCGCGGCCTTTCCCAAGGGAGACGGCAACGGCCATGTGCTGCTCAATGAAAGCGAAGAGAGCTGCTTCTTCATCGCGGTCGGGCGACCGACGAACAGCGACTGTCATTATCCCGATATCGATATGCACCTGGAACACGGCAAAGGATTCCGCCGCAAGGACGGCAGCGACTTCTAGTTCGCTTCCTCATATTGTTCGATCACCCAGGGTTCTTCCTGTGCCGCCTCGATCCATTGATGCACCCAGGGGTGGGAGAGGATGGCCTGGACATAGGCAGCGGCAAAAGGCGGCAGCTTCACCGACCATGTCACGAAGCGCGTCGCGACCGGCGCATACATGATGTCCGCCGCGCTGAAATCGCCGAACAGGAACGGGTTTTCGCCGCCGAAGCGCGCCCGCGCCTGCGCCCAGATTTCCAGAACCCGGCCGATCTCCGCCTGAGTTTCCGCGCTGAGCTTTTTGGGTTCGAATATCTTGCGCACATTCATCGGCATTTCGCGGCGCAAATTGGGGAAGCTGGAATGCATTTCGGCGGCCATCGAACGGGCCATGCCGCGCGCGCCATCGTCCTTGGGCCAAAACCGGTCGCGTCCTACCTTGTCGGCCAGCCATTCGACGATGGCGAGACTGTCCCAGACGACGATGTCGCCATCCCATATCACCGGCACCTTGCCCGACGACGCGGCAAACTCGTTGCCCTCGCGCATCTTTTCCCATTCGTCATTATAGAGCGGAATCGTCACCTCCTCGAAGGGCAGTCCGGATTGCTTGACCGCGAGCCAGCCGCGCATCGACCAGGAGGAATAGGCCTTGTTACCGATAATCAGTTTCAATTTTTCCTCCTTCGTGCGGGTGGTTCTCGTAATCCGGTTCGATCCCGGGTTCCCCGAAGTTGCATTGTATCAGGCAATCTAGCCGATGGCTTCGATAACGGCTTTGCGTAACTCTGCAATGCCAAGCCCGGTTTCGCTCGATGTCGAGAGGATTTCCGGATGGGCGGCGGCATGGGCTTTGGCCTGTTTTCCGAGCGTGTCGGATGTCGTCTTTAGCGCCGTCTCTTTCAGCTTGTCCGATTTGGTGAGCACCAGACGGTAGCTGACCGCCGTTTCGTCGAGCATCTGCATCAGTTCGATATCCGCCGGTTTCAGTCCGCGCCGCGCATCGATCAGCAACAGCACGCGTTGAAGCGTAGGGCGACCGCGCAGGAAATCGAAGATCAGATGTTTCCAGCGTCTGGCGACCTGCGGCGGTGCCTTGGCGAAGCCGTAGCCGGGCATATCGACAAGACGAAATTCCGCCGGATCGCCAACATCGAAAAAGTTCAGCTCCTGCGTCCGCCCCGGCGTGTTCGAGGCCCGTGCCAGCCCCTTGCGGTTGGTGAGCGCATTGAGCAGCGTCGATTTGCCGACATTGGAACGGCCCGCGAAAGCGACCTCCGGCAGATCGGCATCCGGCAGGAATTCCAGCGTCGGCGCGGATTTCAGGAAACCGATCGGCCCCGAAAAAGTCCGCCGCGCCATGTCTTCCATCGCCAGCTGGTCGGTCATTCCGCTGCGGCTTCCTTTGCCGCCTTGGCCGCCTTTTCTTCCTCGGCCATCTGTTTCAGGCGGGGGTCGCGGCTGTACAGCCATTTCTGCTGGAGGATGGTCAGCGTGTTGGAGGTTGCCCAATAGAGCTGCAAGCCAGCCGCGAACGGTGCCATCACCACCATGATCACCCAGGGCATGATGCCGAAAATCTTCTGCTGCGTTGGGTCCATCTGCGCGGGATTGAGCTTGAATTGCAGCCACATCGTGACGCCGACCAAGATCGGCAGCACGCCGATGGCGAGATAGGTCGGCGGTGTGAAGGACAGGAAGCCGAACAAATTGACCGGGGTCAGCGGATCAGGCGCGGCGAGATCCCTGACCCAGAGATAGAAGGGCTCGTGCCGCATTTCGACCGATAGCTGGAGCACCTTGAACAGCGCGAAGAAAATCGGAATTTGCAAGAAGATCGGCAGGCACCCGGCCAGCGGATTGGCGTTCTCGCGCTTATAGAGTGCCATGACTTCCTGTTGCATCTTCTGCCGGTCGTCTTTGTAGCGTTCCTGGACCTCCTTCATTTTCGGCTGGATCGCGCGCATCGCGGCAAAGGATTTGAACTGTTTCTGGGCGATCGGGAACATCAGTCCGCGCACGATAAAAGTGAGCAGGATAATCGCCACGCCGAAATTGCCGACCGTGACGAACAGCCAGTGGAGAACATAGAAAATGGGCAGCTCGAACCAGTAAAACCAGCCCCAGTCCACCGAAAGATCGATCTGGCCGAGACCCGCCTCGTCATATTCTTCGAGCAGTATCACTTCCTTGGCACCGGCAAAGAAACGCGTTTCCCGCGTCAATGCACGACCCTGGTTTACGATCGTCGCCGGATATTCGAAGGCCGCCTCGAAACGGTCTTCGCCGAGCGGGGCAAAGCTGGCATCTATCGTCTGGTCAGCGGCGGGGAAAAGAGCTGTGAGCCAGTATTTGTCGTTAAAGCCGAACCAGCCATCGACAGTGCTGAACCTTTCGCCGGTTGAGCCTGCGTCCGCAATATCGTCATAATCGATATGGGTGAGATCCTCGCCGACAAAACCTGTCGGTCCGGAATGGATCAACCATGTGTCGGGTTCGCTGGCCGCGTGATCGGGCAGCAACGCGCGGTGCAGTCGTGAATAGGCCTGCATACCGACCGGATTTTCGCCGCCATTCGACACGCGCTGCTTCGTCGTAAACAGGTAATTCTCGTCGACTTCGAAGATAATCTCGAACAGCTGCCCGGTGCCATTGCGCCATTGCAGGGTCAGCGAATTGCCGGACGACAGGCTATCGCCATCGGCCTGCCAAAGGGTGTCGGCCCCCGGTGTTTCGATATCGCCGCCATTCCAGCCGAAGCGGGCATAATACGCACCGTCGACGCCTTGCGGGGTCAGCAGCCGGATCGGCGGGGATTCGGCGTCTATCGTTTGGCGATAATCCACCAGCACCAGATCGTCGATACGCGCGCCGCGCAGATTTATCGAACCGCGCAGACGGGGCGTGTTTATCGCGATACGCCGATCCGGATTCTCGGCAAGGACATCGGCAAGATCGCGCAAGGCCTCGGGCGTTTCGGGGGATGGATCGGCCCCGGGATTGTCGAGTACCACCTGTTCGCCATCGACAAACTCGGTCGAGGGTTCCGATGCGGTCGGTGCGATCTGTTCGGATATCATGCTCCAGCCGAAGAGCACCGCTGCCGAAAGCACGATCGCCAGGATCATGTTGCGCGAATTTTCCACCGGAACTCCTCAAAATCTCAAATATCTATGGAACCGGATCATGGCCCGATCCGCCCCAGGGATGGCAACGCAGGATTCGCCGAAGCGCGAGCCAGCTGCCTTTGAAGGCTCCATAGCGCGACCAGGCGGTGATCGCATAGGCCGAACATGATGGCGCGAACCGGCAGGTCGGTGGCAATATCGCCGACGGCCCGATCTGCCAGAGCCGTGCCAGTCCGATCAGCAGCTTCGCAATCATGTGGCGAGTTTCCGCAGCGCCCTGGAAAATTCCGACCGCAAGGCGGAGAAATCGCGTTCGACACCGCCTGCCCGACCGATCAATACATAATCCGCGCCGGGATTGCCTTGCGAGGGGAGAAACGCACGCCCCAGTTCGCGAAACCGCCGCTTCATGCGATTGCGGACGACCGCATTGCCGATTTTTTTGGTAACCGTAATGCCGAGCCTGATGACATCGTCGCCGTCTTTCCGGTCCCGGCGAAGCAGCACGAAACCGGGCATCGCCGCACGCTGGCCGCGATTGGCGGCGAGAAAATCGCGGCGTTTGGTCAGCGCGATCAGGCGGTGAGTTTCTTGCGGCCCCGTGCGCGGCGTGCGCGCAGAACGCGGCGTCCGCCCACTGTTGCCTTGCGGACCCGAAAGCCGTGACGCCGTTTGCGCACGAGGCGGCTTGGCTGAAAGGTGCGTTTCATCTCTCATATCCCCGAAATCGAAATAAAAAGGGCCGCGCCTTGCGGGCGGCCTTCAAATACTGGCGGACAATTAGGCGAATCGTCCGGCAAAGTCAATCGGCCCGCTGCTTCTTGCGAGCCCTGCGCGCACGGCGGAGAGCACTGCGTCGGCGCAGGCTCCAGTCGACCCACTCGCCGCGCTTTGGATAGCGCCTTTTGAGGCGCGCATAGAGCTTTTTCGCCCATGTCGCATTGCGCAGCAGCAGGGCGAGACCCGCCGCGAAGACGAAAATGCCGCCAGGCCCCGGCACGGCTCCAACTATCGGCGAAGCGATTATCAGCACGATGCCGGTGACGGTCAGCATCAGGCGCATTGCGCCTCGCTTGTTATTGTTCTTGGTGACGGGCACGTTCAGCATCCCTCTTATCTGGGTTATGCAGCGCTTCGCGACAAGCACAACCGAAACGGATGGATATTCTCTCGACTCCTGAATCATATCGGGCCAAGAGAGGAACAAACCGGGAATGGGAGGAGGCGTCATGGTCGCCCATGTCGCAACGACGACGTATCTGGGGCTTGAAGCCCGCGCAGTGGAAGTCCAGGTGCAGATCGCGCCCGGATTGCCGGGTTTTGCGGTCGTCGGGCTGCCCGACAAGGCCGTTGCAGAAAGCCGGGAACGGGTGCGCGCAGCGATATCCGCCATCGGCCTGTCGCTTCCGCCCAAGCGAATCACGGTGAACCTTTCGCCAGCGGACTTGCCGAAAGAAGGATCGCATTTCGATCTGCCGATAGCGCTTGGCATGCTCGGCGCGATGGGTGTGATCGATGCCGAGACACTGGCAAGTTATGTCGTTGTAGGCGAGCTTGGTCTGGATGGGCGCGTGATGCCATCGCCCGGTGTGCTGCTCGCCGCGATCAATGCATCGTCGCGCGATCTCGGGCTGATCTGCCCCGAAGCGCAGGGTCCGGAAGCGGCATGGGCGGGCGATGTCGAAGTTATCGCGGCACCGGATCTCCTCGCGCTGCTCAATCATTTCAAGGGGACGAACCATATCCCGCCGCCCGCGCCCGGCGAAGTGGAAGCGCCGGTGGCCGGACCCGATCTCAAGCAGGTCAAGGGACAGGAAACGGCCAAGCGTGCGCTGGAGATAGCGGCGGCGGGGGGCCATAATCTGTTAATGGTCGGCCCGCCCGGATCGGGCAAATCCCTGATGGCATCCTGTTTGCCCGGAATTTTGCCGGAGCTTTCTCCCGGCGAAGCGCTGGAGGTGTCGATGGTGGCGAGCGTTGCCGGAACGCTGGAAGGCGGGCGGCTGGTCCGCAATCGCCCGTATCGCGCACCGCACCATTCCGCCTCGATGGCGGCGCTGGTCGGCGGCGGACTGAAAGTGCGGCCCGGCGAAGTCAGCCTTGCGCATCTCGGCGTGCTTTTTCTCGACGAGCTGCCGGAATTCCAGCGCGCGGTTCTCGATTCGCTGCGACAGCCGCTCGAAACTGGCAATATCTCGATTGCGCGTGCCAATGCGCATGTGACCTTCCCCGCACAGGTGCAGCTGGTGACGGCAATGAATCCGTGTCGGTGCGGCCATCTCGGCGATGCGGCGCTCGCCTGTTCGCGTGCCCCGAAATGTGCAGCGGACTATCAGGCCAAAGTGTCCGGGCCATTGCTTGATCGCATAGATTTGCATGTCGATGTCGAGGCGGTGTCGGCGGCGGATTTGACTCTGCCGCCACCGGCTGAAGGATCGGAGGATGTGGCTGCGCGCGTCAACTCCGCCCGCGATATCCAGACGAAGCGCTATACGGACCATGATATCCGGATCAATTCGGAAGCCGATGGCGAGCTGCTCGATGCCGTGGCGACGCCGGACGAGCCAGGCCGCAAATTGCTGGCGCAGGCGGCGGAAGCGATGCGGCTAACGGCAAGAGGCTATTCCCGCGTCCTCCGCGTGGCTCGCACCATCGCCGATCTTTCATCGAGCGAAGGCGTTGGACGCGTGCATATTGCCGAAGCACTAAGCTATCGTCGACAGCCGCCACGAAATTGAAGTGTACGTTTGATTCTGGCGCGGGCAAGCCGAAACCTTCCGCCGAGATCGGGTAAGGCTAAGCGGAAACCTTGCAGCGCGCGAGACGCTCCGCTAACCGCTCCTCCGGTACCTAAGCCTCTGTGGCGGAATTGGTAGACGCGCTCGACTCAAAATCGAGTTCCTTCGGGAGTGCCGGTTCGACTCCGGCCAGAGGTACCATCCCTGACAGCCCGTATCGCGGCCCAGAATCCTATGGCGAATTCTATCGCTGACAAATGATAAACTCGGATGCGGACGTGCGGTTGCAGGACAGGTTTTTGTGAAATACGGTCAGGCGCTGTTTTCCAATCGGCGATTTTCTGAACGGATGTTCGCATTCGACGGGAAATCCGGCTGAATTTCCCGTGTCGGCCCGCGCCTTCTCCATAAGCTGATTCGGAGAGCGCAAATCTGTCTTGCTTGACAGGGTAGGGAGGCTCGCCTAACTGCCGCCGCTCACACACCTGCGCGGGTGTAGCTCAGTTGGTTAGAGCGCCGGCCTGTCACGCCGGAGGCCGCGGGTTCAAGTCCCGTCACTCGCGCCATTTTCCTGTTTCCATCCATAAAAGCAGCGGCTTGAGCGGGAAAATCCAGATTATCCCGGCGATGACGTAGATTGGCAGCTGCACGAGCCAGTGAAGCTGGCCGATATAGCTGGATGCGCTGGCCACAATGACGCTCCAGACGGTAATCAGAGCGAGAATCAGAAATATCCCTGCGGGTTTGCGCCAACTGGGGGTCATTTCCGTGTCTCGATCAGCCGTTCCGGCGTGACAATATAGTTGAGCTGCTCGTCCCAGGGATCGGCAGGCAGGCTATCCGCGATCTGGCATTCCCAGGCGAGACCGATGGCCACGATCTCTCCGTTCTTGCGCAAACCCGCCAGTGCGCGGTCATAATGGCCCTGGCCCTGGCCGAGGCGGTTGCCCTGCGGATCGGCGGCGACCAGCGGGACGAGCAACAGATCGGGTTTAACGGATACATTAACCCCTTCAGGCTGCATGACACCCCATGGCCCAGCTAAGTTCCTGCCCTTGCATTCGCGAAATTCCATGGGCGATTCCCGGCTCTGGAACCAAGGCAGGGCGATCCTTAAATTTCCGGTTTTCGTCCTTTCGCGGACTAGCGGTTCGGGATCAATTTCGCAGGGCATTGCCGCGTAGCTTGCGATTAATCGATGGCCACTGATGAGTCTTTCGAGATGTGAATTCATCGCATCGTTCGCGGAAATACGGAACTCGCTATCCATCCGTGAAACAAATGATTGACGCGCGTTCTTAAAGTTTTTTCGAAGTTCGGATTTGGTCATCTCGATCCATCGGGTGGCGGAGCCGCCATGGCCGTTTGCCTGAAAATCCTCTGACGCCAAGTACGTCAGGTGGGGGCCATATGCACCGGACCCGGACTCTATCTCAAATCCCGCAATCCAGACAGGGACAGCTCCCTTGGATGTTGCATCGCCTCAGGGATAATCACAAAGGCTCGTACCGGGCAGCGCCCGCCACGCATGATCTAGGATGGCTTGGCGGTCGGGGCAAGCTTTTCGCCCAAAGCTGCAGGGCAATCGCTTGAACGGCTGAGGGGAATTCCAGAGACGCACGATATGTGATCGGTCGCGGACCGAGACGCGACGCAAAGCGAGCCGAGGCCTATGAAGCCGTTCATGCGCAGCATCGGGCCAGGCAAGGACGACGCGCCGATCCGCGTTTCAGGCTGGCGCGCCAGCCTGCAAGACCTGGCGACACCTTGCGATGGGACAATCGCCTGAACAGATATCCCGGCCGACTGACGCTCGATCCGCTTACCATGCAGATCAGCCATGAGTCGATCTATCGCTTCATCTATCATCGCGCCAACGGCGGCGATCATCGCTGGCGCACCCTGTTACCGCAGGCCAGGCGCAGGCGCGGAAAACGGCGCAAGGGCGGATTCCCGGCCATGAACAGCTTTGTCGATTATGTCTCGATCGACCAGCGCCCCGCCGACGTCGCCGCACGCATCGCTCCAGGACACCGGCCAAGAAATTGGGAAGCCGACCTGATGGCCTTCCGGCAAAACAGCCAGTTCATCCTCGTCGCCCCCGAACGCACGTCCCGCAAAGCCCTTATCCGCCGCCAGCCCGACAAAACCGGACGGTCAGTTGCAAATCCCTCACCGGAACCTTGCGAAAACTCCCCAAAACCATACGCAAGTCGATCACCTGCGATAATGGACCCGAGTTCGCTCTCCACCATACAATCAACACCGCACTCGGTAGCCGCAGCTACTTCTGTCACACCCGAAGCCCTTGGGAAAAAGGCGGCGTCGAAAATACCATCGGACGCCTCAGACGCCAGCTGCCACGACATACCGACACCACTCCAGCGGTGGTGTCTGTCGCCAAGACGGCATCGACCGTGTCTAATTCACCTTCAGTTATGCCGCGACGGGCAAGTCTGTCTGCAGGGCGTTGATCAACTCTTGCTGCCTGACATTCCGCACGTCTAGCTGCTCTCGCCTCAGCGCGATCTGCCCTCCTTAACAAGCGTCGTTCTTGCCTTTGCTGCTGCCCGGTTGTCCGAATCACAAGCCTGAAATTGTCACTATTAAATTTGCCGAACGCGGGAGTTTCGGCAACCGAAATCTGGCGCGTGTAGCGACGCAATGGCTCCCGTTCAAAACAACTCCCCCTGCCGCCCCGCAGGTCGCTTGAACAGATCGCTGCGCAGCTCGATCTTGTGCCGGTTCAGCCCACGCTTGCGGCAGGCTTTCTCGAAGCGCGTGCGCATCAACTCCGCCCACGCGCCATGTCCGCGCATCCGGTTGAAAAAGCGCGGGTCATTGTCCTTGCCCTGGCGGATCGAACGGATGATGCTCATCACTTTGCCCGCGCGATCCGGGTAATATTCGTCGAGCCACGCGCGGAACAGCGGCGCGACCTCGTGGGGCAGGCGAACGGGCATGAAGAAGGCCGACACCGCGCCCGCCTCCGCCGCCGCTTCCACCAGATGCTCGATCTCGTGATCGGTAATGGCGGGGATGATCGGCGACATCGAGACATAGGTCGGCACGCCCGCCGCATTGAGCACCGTAACTGCGGCGAGGCGTTTGCGGGCGGAGGGCGCGCGCGGCTCCAGCGTGCGATGGATTTTCGGATCGAGCGAAGTGACGGAGACGGCGACGGCGACCAGATTGTCCTTCGCCATATCTGCCAGCAGATCGATATCGCGGGTCACGCGGTCGGACTTGGTGGTGATGGTCAGCGGGTGGCGGGTGTCCGCAAGCACCTCGATACATTCTCGCGTGATGCCGTAAATCCGCTCGATGGGCTGATAGGGATCGGTGTTGGTGCCCATCGCGATGGGTTTCGCGACATAGTTCCGTTTGGAAAGCTCCTCGCGCAGCAGCTTCGCTGCGTTGGGCTTGGCGAACAGTTTGCTCTCGAAATCCAGCCCCGGCGAGAGATCGTGATACGCATGGCTGGGCCGCGCGAAACAATAGATGCAGCCATGCTCGCATCCGCGATAGGCATTGATCGAGCGGTCGAACGGGATGTCGGGGGAGCTGTTGCGTGTGATGATGGTTTTGGGGCGTTCGATCGTGACGTGCGTGCGCAGCGGCGGCGGTTCGTCTCCGAGTGCCTCTCGCACATCCAGCCAGTCGCCATCTTCCTCGCGCTCCGCCAGCCCGAATCGCACCGGCGTGGCATTGTGCGTTGCGCCCCGGCCGTTTCGTGTGCGTGAGAACATAATAAGAACATTTGCCATTCGAAACGCGGCAGGGCAAGGGGTGTTCGACAGGCAGGAGAAAGATAATGCAGTGTGTTTCCATATCGGTCGGTGTTTCTGCGCTCGCCCTTGCGGCATGTGCGGATGGGGGCGCTTCGTCCGATACCGGTGAGGGAGAAGGCACGGAGACTGTGGAAGCACGGACATCCGAAACGGACACAGGAGAGCGGCTTCGGCTCGTTCTCGACGATACTGCGGAGGGCACACGCGTCACCGTGCCCGAAGGCGGCGACGCGACGTTCGATCCCGATTGTATCATCGCCGAAAACGGTGTCGCCGGTATCGTCGTGCCGACAGTGCTCGGCGATTTCGTCAGCGCGTTTCCCGCAGGCACGGTGCTGAGTTTCGAGCCGAATTTTATGGTCGATTTCGGCGCGCTCTGCGCCCGCTCGGGCGGCGAGGATGCGATCTGCACGATGTTCGAAAGCTATGACGTCGAGGGCTATCGGCCCGATATCGAAGCCCAGGGACTGGCAGTCTATTCGAACCAGTGCCGGACGGGCGAGGGTGTCGGGCCGGGAACCGGCATTGCGGCTGCCGTCCATACCTTTGGTAATGCCAGCTTCGCATTCAACTATGATAATGAAGGCCGCGAATATGTGTCCTTCGCCAACGCACCCCGTGCCTTTAGTTTCCGGGCAGAATCGGAGACGGGCGAAGCAATGCAGGGCGATGGCCTGCGCCCACCGGGTCGTCATGGCGGCAATTATGCAGGCGTTCAGGGCGAGGGCTATTTCGAGACCGGTGTCGCGCAACCCGATGCGAGAATCTGGGAAATCTGGATTTCTACCGTTCCGTAAGCCGCGGCATCAGTTCGACGAAATTGCAGGGTTTGTGGCGGCTGTCGAGTTGGCTGGCGAGAATGCCGTCCCAGCCATCTTGCACCGCGCCGTTCGATCCGGGCAGCGCGAAGATATAGGTACCCCGCGCAACCACGCCGCAGGCTCGCGACTGGATCGTCGACGTTCCTATCTTTTCGTAGCTTAGCCAGCGGAACAGTTCGCCGAAACCGTCGATGGGTTTGTCCTGAACCCGTTCGAGCGCTTCGGGCGTGATATCGCGACCGGTAAGGCCGGTGCCGCCCGTGCTGATGATACAATCGACTTCGGGATCGTCGATCCAGGCATGGAGGCGGGAGACGATCACGGACATATCGTCGGCGACGATCGTGCGCGCGGCGAGGATGTGGCCTGCTTCGGTGAGGCGCTCTTCGAGGATATTCCCGGAGCTGTCGTTTTCTGGCGAACGGGTATCGGAGACGGTGAGGAGCGCGATCCTGACCGGCCTGAACTCGGCGGCTTCGTCAATCGGCAACGCGGGTGCCGCCCTGTCCGGAAAGACGAACTGCTACCGGGCCGGGTGTGCCGGGGAAGCGGGGCCACATACCCTGGGCGAGCGCCTCGAGACTCGTCGTCTCGCTCCCTGCATTGCGCTGATACATCCAGTAATTGCGCAGCACGATGGGAACATAGCCGCGTGTCTCATAGAAGGGGATGCTCTCGATATAGAGCAGCGGATCGCCGCGATCGCGAAGACGACTTTCCCAGTTCACAACCGCGCCGGGGCCGGCATTATAGGAGGCGATGACCTTGGGGAGCAGCGCGCCGTTGCCGTGAAAATCGCGCATCTGCTCCATATAGGCCTGCCCGTAATCGATATTGATTTCCGCGATATTGAGGCGCTCCGCATCCATGGTTTCGCCGCGTGCCCGGGCAAGATCGCGAGCGGTGCCGGGCATCAGCTGGAGCAGGCCGCGCGCGCCGACAGGGCTGACGGCATCGGGCCGGAAGTTCGATTCCTGCAGCGCATGGGCATAGACCAGCGACCGATCGACCCGCCAGCCATTGCGCGGATTATAGGCGGGAGCCGGGAAGCGGCTGCGCGTACCGGGATGGTGAGAGACGGGAGCGTTCCGGGAAAGCCAGAGATGCGCGCCCGGCAAACGCATCTGCTCCGCCAGTTCGATCCAGGCGTTGTGATGGCGGCCATCGGAAATCGCGGCTCCGTGTTTCAGATAGGTTTCGGCTAGCGCGGTCTCGCCGATCGCGGCCAGCGCAACCGCGCGGCGAACATTGGGGTTATTGTCGAGCGACGGTGCACCGACCGGCGAAACCGCTACGGCTGTTGCATCGGATGAAGCGATGCCGAGCGTCTGCGCGGCGAGCAGCCCGTAAAAGGTTTCGTTCATGCGCGATGCGGTGCGCAACTGCGCCTGGACATTTTGCGGACGGGAACAGGCCATCTCGGCGCGCGCAGCCCAATAGAGTCCCGCGGCGCGCTGTTCGCTATCCTCGGCGCGATTACTGAATTGCGAAAAGGCATTGACGGCGGCTTCGCAATCGCGCTGCCGCCAGGATGCGAGGCCGTCCACCCAGTCGGCCTGCGCGGCCCAGCCGCCGCTGCCGGTGCGCGCCAGTCGCGCCAGCCGCTGTGCATTGCGATCGTCGCCCGTCAGATAATAGGACCAGGCAACGCGCTGGCGGGCTTCGGTCAATCCCTGGAAGGAGAGGCCAGCGCCATATTCATCGAGGAGGTCTTCGGCAGCGCGCGGACTGTCATCGACGATCAGCGGTTGTATCCGGTTGACGAGGTTGCGTGCGGCGCTGTCATCGCTGACCGGTTGAGCGACGCTGCGGCGCGATGGCCCCGGCAGGCGGCGAAGCTGTTGCGCGGCGGGAAGATAGGGCGTGTCTGCCATGCCACGACCCTGGGCAAGATTGGCAAGGCGTTGCGCATCCGGGAGATCGGGGGCTTCGGCGATCAGCGCGCCAAGCGGTTCCAGCTCCACGCGCGGCGATCCGGCGGCGAGATAAAGCTCGGCGCGGGCAACCGGATGCAGAACGCCGTGCGGTGCGGTCTCCAGCCGGGTTCGAGCGGCTTCCCAGTTGCGGTCACGGATATCGGCAAAGATGGCGCGATATATTTCCTGCTCGCTGCCGCTATCGATCGGCCGGGCAACAATGTCGCGAGTATCGGTTCCGGAGAAAACCGGTGCCGCGCTACCGAGCAGCGGGCGGGTCGGGTTCTCGGCCAGTGCCGGGGCGAGCGAGAGAGAGGCAAGAGCGGTAGCGGCCAATGATCTGAATATCACGCGTTCATTCCTTCAACGAGCATTTGCAGGTCCTTCCAGCTTTCCGCCTTCAGTTTCGGCTGCTGGAGCAAAAACCTTGGATGAAAAGTGGCGATGACGGACACAATGCCGCCTTCATGGTTAAAATAATGTTGACGCCCGCGCGCTTCGGCGAGGTTGGCCTCGCAAAACACACGGCTTGGCGCATCGCCCATCGTCAGCAGACATTCGGGGGCGGCGAGAGCGACATGGCGGCGGGCAATCGTCGCCAGATCGGTCGCCAGCGAATCACCGCTGGTGACCCGGGAAATGCGCGCCGGACTCATCGCGGCAAGATAGACCGAGTTGCGGTCCCGCCCGATGGCGCCGAGCATTCTGTCGAGCAGACGGCCCGCATCGCCGGATAACAGCCGGCCTTCCTTCGCATCGGTGTTTTCAGGCATATCGACCAAGATCATCAATCCCGATGCAGGATCGCCGACAGCGGCGACACGATCGTCTGTCGCACCGGGCACGGCTTCCGATGCCAGTAGCCATTGCTGAAATTCCGACAGGTTTGCAGGCATTTGCAGGGGCTGGGTGGCGTTTTCGGAAGCCTTGCCGACAACCGGTTCGGCTTTGGATTTGCGCGGCTTCGACACCTCCAGCCAGCTTCGCGTCGTATCGCCGACCACAATATCGACGCCGGCGTCGCGCCACCAGCCCAACAGGCTTTCGATTTCGGCTTCTGTTTTCATCGCTCCCAACTCTCTATAATGACTAGAAGAGGAGGTTGACGGCGCGGTCAATCGGCAGGCAGTGAATATATGACGGGATGGTGGTGCAACGCGACAGCGCGAAGCACGCCCGGATAAGCAGGAAAGCCAAAAGGAAGGACAGCGTAATTTATGGCCGAACGGGAATCGATGCCTTACGATATCGTGATAGTTGGCGGCGGTCCGGCGGGGCTGGCGGCGGCGATCCGGCTGAAACAGCTTGCCGAGGAAAAAGGCCACGAGATTTCGGTGTGCATCCTGGAAAAGGGCAGCGAGATCGGCGCGCATATCCTGTCCGGCGCGGTCGTCGATCCCAAGGCGCTGGACGAGTTGTTTCCGGACTGGCGGGACGAAGACGATGCGCCGCTGACGGTTCCGGTCACCGAGAACCATCACTGGATTTTGACCGAGGGCAAGAAATATAATTTCCCGCACTGGATGATGCCGCCCTTCATGAACAACAACGGCACCTATACGGTCAGTCTCGGCAATTTCTGCCGCTGGCTTGCGGGCCGCGCCGAGGCCCTCGGCGTCGAGATTTTTCCGGGTTTCGCGGCGGCGGAAGTGCTGTTCCATGACGACGGCTCGGTGAAGGGCGTCGCGACCGGCGATATGGGTATCGCGCGCGATGGCGAAAAAAAGCCCGATTACCAGCCGGGGCTGGAGCTTCACGCCAAATATACGTTTTTTGCCGAAGGGGTCAGGGGGCATCTTTCGAAGCAGCTTGTCAGGCAGTTCTCGCTCGATGAGAATAGCGAGCCACAAGTCTATGGTTTGGGAGTAAAAGAACTGTGGGACATCGAGCCGGACAAGCATCATCCGGGCTGCGTGATCCATACCCAGGGCTGGCCGCTTTCAGATGCCAATGGTGGAGGTTTTATCTATCATCAGGAAAACGGGCAGGTCGCGCTCGGCTTCGTGACCTGGCTGAATTATGCGAATCCTTGGCTTTCCCCGTTCGAGGAGATGCAGCGCTGGAAGCACCATCCGGCGGTCAGGCAGATACTCGAAGGCGGCAAGCGCGTGTCCTATGGTGCGCGGGCGATCAATGATGGCGGCTGGCAGTCGGTGCCGAAACTTGCTTTTCCGGGCGGGGCGCTGATCGGCTGTTCGGCAGGTTTTGTGAATGTGCCGCGCATCAAGGGCAGCCATACCGCGATGAAGACCGGCATGATGGCTGCCGAAGCTGCTTTCGATGCGATCCAGACCCAGCGTTCGGGCGACGAACTGAAGGCCTATCAGGATGCTTATGAAAATAGCTGGGTGTCGACCGAATTGCGCAAGGTGCGCAATGTGCTGCCCATGGTCGAGAAATACGGCAATTTCGCTGGCACACTTCTTTCGGGCATAACGATGTGGGCCGAGCATCTCGGTATCCGGATGCCCTTCACCATGGGCCATCATCCCGATCACGAATCGCTCTGGCGCGCCGATCAGGTGAAAAAGATCGAGTATCCCAAGCCCGATGGCGTCATCAGTTTCGACCGGCTCTCCTCGGTGTTTCTCTCCAACACCAATCATGAAGAGGACCAGCCGGTTCATCTTACACTCAAGGACGCGGACATACCCATCGACTATAATCTGCCGATATATGCCGAACCGGCGCAGCGTTATTGTCCGGCGGGTGTCTATGAGGTTGTCGAGGAAAATGGCGAACCGCGATTCCAGATCAATGCGCAAAACTGCGTTCACTGCAAGACCTGCGACATCAAGGACCCGACCCAGAATATCAACTGGGTGGTTCCCGAAGGCGGGGGAGGACCGAATTATCCCAATATGTAAGATTTCTACGCGCTTTTACGCGCTTCTGATGGCTTCCGCTCTGGTGCTGCCAGTTGCGGCCGATGCCTCCGACGGCGATAACCCGCTCGCCGACTATGCGCGGGCACGCATCGCCGATGCGTCCGGCGCTATCGGCGAGGCAGCGCGCGGCTATGGCGCGGCACTGGCCGAGGCTCCGTTCGACGAGGCACTTGCCGCGCGGGCCTATCGTCGCGCGATTGCCGCCGGGGATCGAATGCTGGCCCTGCGTGCCGCGCGAACGCTCCAACAGGCCGGCTCTCTGCCTCCCGACGGCGAATTCCTGTTCCTGGTCGAGGCGATGGAGGAAGGCGACTGGACCGAATCGCGGCGCATCGTCGAGCGGATCGGCGAACAGGGCTTGTTTCAGTCGTTGGTGCCCGTCCTCAATGCGTGGATAGCCTTCGGAGCGGACGATGGCGATCCCATCGCCATTCTGGATACCAGCGAAGCAGGCGACATTTCGACTTCCTATGGCGACGAGCATCGCGCATTGCTGCTGATTGCAACCGGACGGTACGACGAAGGCGTGGAAGCGCTGCGCGGTTTGCAAGGCCTTGGCGCAGCCCGCGAACTCCGCTTGCGGCTGGCTGGGGCGGCGCGGCTGGCGCAAGCCCGG
>JBGTHW010000102.1:0-7570 GCA_041746035.1 Parasphingopyxis sp. | reverse complement strand
CAGTCGCTGGAGCTTGATTTCCTCTGCAAGCGGGACATCGTCGGTGGGTTCCGCGGTCAGGCTGGTGCGATAAAAGGTCGAGAGATTGAGGATCATGCGTTCCGCCTCGTCCTTGCGTTTGCGCATGACCAGCGTCGAAAGCACGTTGAGCGTGTTGAACAGGAAGTGCGGGTTGACCTGATACCGCAATGCACGAAGCTGGGCGGTTTGTGCTTCCTGCGCGAATATCGCGGCGCGCCGCTCGGCCTTGCGGACGATCTGGGCATAGCCAAGCGCCATATAAAGGAGCGCCCAGGCGATAACGACGAAATAACGCGACATCACCGCTTCGACAAAGCCCTTGATATCGATCCAGGGGTCGAGCGCGCGCTGGGTTTCATATTGCTCGAGCATTTGTTGCCACTCTTCCTGCTCGAAAATATTCATCGGGTCGGCATATTCGAACAAATACAAATTAAAGCCGGCGATCAGTGCGGCAACCGGCAGGGCGGCGGCAAAGGCTATCGCGATACGCCAGCGCAGCGGGCGGTCCGCGAATCTCTCGAGAAATACGAACAGCAGGAATGTAACGCCGACCGCAAAGATCGTGACTGCCGTTCGATAGAGCAGCATTTCGACCTGCCCGCCCGGGATCATGATCGCGGAGCGGCCGGTGATAATGACAAAATAGAACGCCCAGAGACCGGCAATCGAGCCAAAGCCCAGCCGCCAGTTCATCGACTCTGCCACGCGTGATTCAGATCGCGAATTCATGGCACCTTCTAGCCCAGAATGATGAACGCGTCTCGCGGCACCGCCAGCGCCAGTCGAAGCACTTGGCCGGTTTATCGATAGTTTTGGAAGTTCGCAGGTTTTCCGTGGCGTTCGGGAACGATCTCTGCCCCCGGTCTGTTTAGCTATTGGAGGTACATGATGACGGATAAAGACGAACAGATTGTCGGCGAAAAGGCGATGGAAAAAATGTCGATCGCCCCGCCCGATCCCGACAAGGGCGATAGAGAGGATGACGGCGAAATGTCCGAAGACGAGGAGCTTAGCGAGGGCCTCAAGGAAACCTTCCCGGCCTCGGACCCCCCCGCCAATACGCAGCCCGGTCATGACCAGCCCGTGCCATCGTCGGGCTATAAGGGCGATGACGAAGAAGAATAGCCAGTCCTTCGGCACTATTGTTTTCTTGCAACGCTTTGCATTCGATCCCCATTTTATTGCGTAAAATGCTTGATACGCCGCAATTTTGGTGATTCATGAACCGCAGGGCGGGTTAAGGTTAACGCTTCGTCAATAGGTTGCGTGCCATGGTTCGCCCATGGATCAACAACGAACCGGGGGGTTCGATGACCAAGGCAAAGGCATCTAAAAGCGGCGCGATGGCGCTCGCCGAAATGAAGGAATTTTCCGGATTTTCTTCGGCAACTCAACGCTATGTCAGGCGCTCGCTGGATATTGGCCTGGAACGCAGCGACGCAATTTCCCGCTGGTCGCGCGACATCGTCGAAGCCGCCAGCATCAAGGCGCAACAGCGTATCTATCGCCGTCTCGATACCATCCGCGACCAGATTCCCGACGATAGTGGCCTCGACAGTGTCGAGCCGTTTTTCGCGCCTCTCGTAACGATTTCGGCGTTCGATCTCGGTCAGGACAGGCTCCGCGAGTTCGCAGCCTATCGGTTTCTCTATGAACGCCTGCTCGGCCCGTATGTGCGGCCCTGGCTGCCGGGTGCTTTCTGCGCGGCGGCCTCGCTTCCGCATATTCACCCGGATCGCCGCAAGGATTTGCTGCAATCGATCAGCGAGGCGGCGGCCACCGCGCCGGGCTGGTCCAACCGCACGCCGACTTTCTATCCCGATTGGGTCGAAAAGGTGCCGGACACCGCACTGCCCAACTGATTTTTGTTTGGATTTTCGGTCATTTTAGGGTACAAGCTGTCTCCGGTTTGATGGCGAGGATGACAGCAATGACGAAATATATGTTAGCAGCGGGCTTCGCGGCTCTGATGACGGCCCCGGCCATGGCTGGCGGCGTCGCGGTTTGCATGGGGTCCACCGAAAATCGCGAAGGCCTGACCGATTTCAGTGCTTATACCATCGCGCAGTCGGGTCAGGCGGCGATTGGCCGCAATGCGCTGCGCCAGGAAGCGGAACGCAATTTCAGGTCCAACTATCGCGAGAATCAGCGGATTCGCTGCCGTGGTTATGATGGCATGGGCCATTATGTTGTGGTTCGTGCCGCCCAGGCACTCAATGGCGAGGTATTCCAGCTAATCGGTTTCGGCTTCGGCGCGACGCGCTCGGAAGCTCTGGCCAATAGCCGCCAGAATCTCGATGAGTATCCGGGCTATCACATGTTCCTGGGCCGCGGCGGGGAATTGGAGGTTCTGGAAGAAGGCCAGGTAGGCGAAAGCTAGGATCTGGCCATACCATGTTCGGCGGCGGTCTATCGGCAGCGCCGCCAGCCATATGCGCCGCGCTCCGCCTGATCGAAATGAAAATGATCGGCGTGGGCGGCGTTATAATCGGGCGATAACACGGTCGAGAAGAGAGCGCATGCGCCATCCCTGATACGGCGCAGGAACACGGGTTTCGCGCCCGCTCCCTGCCAGTCCCGGACCAACGAAATGCGTGTGCCATCCTCCAGTATGAAAGCGGCAATGTCGATGGCATCGGCTGTCGCGTGCTCGGACCAGTCGCCGGTTGTTCCTCCGCCGATACGGCGGCAGCCATAGCTGCCGAAATGTTCGATTCGGGCGACGTCTTGGCCGAACAGATCGAGCGCTGCGGGCTGTACGATATTCCATTCCCAGACCGCAAGCGCAGCAGCGACAGGACAGCTCATCGACAGTGATGGCGGACTATAGCCTATGTTTTGAGGCCCTTCGCCGGTGTCCAAACGGATGCCGTCCGGGACGCTGCAATGGGGGCCATTCTCGACCGGCGACCGCGCCTCATAGGCGATCCCGGCCTTGTCGAGCAGCCCCCGGCATCGTTCGCCATCTTCGGTCAATCCGGCGAGCTTGCGCCCCGTAAAGACACCGACGGGATCCCCCAGATCGAGCGCGGTCCATGGCATATCCTGCGGGTTGTCCCGCATATAGGCATACAGCAGCAGACCCGCCGCCGCGAGCAACAGCAGAAATAGGAGAGTCTTGAAAGCCCGGAGCGCCCGCATAAACCTGTCTCTTTACGTTTGCGCTTGCATAGCGGATGAATGGCCGACAGCAAGAATATGAGCGAGATCATGACCGCGACACAGTTAACCACCCGCCACATCGAGAAAATATGGGGCTGCCATCGCCTCGGTCTCGGTTTCGCAGATGCGCCCGCGAGCGGCGACCCTGTCGGCGAGATATGGTTCGAGTCCCCGGTCGGTACGCCCGCCGACTTGCTGATCAAATATCTCTTCACCAGCGAAAAGCTGTCCGTGCAGGTCCATCCCGACGACGATCAGGCGCAGGCGCGCGGCCATGCATGCGGCAAGGAGGAATGCTGGGTGATCCTCGATACCCAGCCGGGTGCGACCATCGGATTGGGTATGAAAGACACTATCGGCCCGGAAACGCTGCGTATGGCTGCGCTGGATGGCAGTATCGAGGAAATGCTGGACTGGAAGCCGGTCGCTCCCGGCGACGTCTATTATCTTACGGCTGGCACGGTGCACGCGATCGGCGCGGGCGTGACGCTCGTCGAGGTCCAGCAGAATATCGATCTTACTTACCGACTTTATGATTATGGTCGCCCGCGCGAGTTGCATCTCGAGGATGGCATTGCGGTTTCGCGACCGGAACCCTGGGTCTCTCCCCCCGCGTCAGGCGAAATTTCATCCGGTCGCGCGATACTCGCCGAGGGACGCAAGTTCGTGCTCGAAAGATGGCGGGGCGATCGGGCCGGGGAGCTTGCGCCCGAATCCGGCAGGCCGCTATGGCTGGTGCCGCTTGCGGGCAGCGGTATGCTGGACGGCAAGGCTCTCGCCGCCGGCACGGTCTGGATTATGGATGCTTCGTGCGAGCTGGGCTTTAGCGGCGATATGCTCGTCGCCTATCCGGGCAGAGAAGCGGTTTCGCAATTGTTTGCGAAAAACTAGCTTTCGCCAAGGATTGCGCGCACCGTCTCGCGCTGCGCTTCGGGTACGGCGGTCTCGATCAGCCCGCTCGCCTCTTCCGCGCTGCGTATCGCGAGGCTGCTCGAAAGCCGGTCGGGCAGGCCGAGCGCGAGCAGGCGGCGATAGCTGTCGGCGACGCGATCCGGGCTCCCATCGATGGGCCGTTCGGCCTCGACCAGCCGCTCGGTCACGGTTCCGCAGGCGAAGGACACGATCGCCCGATCGCCGTCATTCCCGGCGCTGTCGAACGCAAAAGTCGGGGCCGCCTCGCCTGCCGGTATCCGCAGTGCCGTACCATCTTCGCCGGTCGCATCGGTCAGCCGCCCGCGCACGATACCCTGCGTGCAATCCGCGGCCCCGCGAATCCGCGCCGATCCGGCGATGATGCCTTCGCGGAAATAATAAAAAGTCATCGGCCAGACATTGCTGTCGCCGAGCGCCGCTTCATAGGACACAAAGGCGACGCCGCCTTCCTGCGCATAAACGAGATAGGTGCCGCGCGGCATGGCGGGTTCCGGCTCGGCTTGCTGGGCGATCAAAGGGGTAGCGAGGGACGTCAAAAAAGCTGCGGCGGGAAGGGCGTGTTTGAGCCTGGACATGATTTTACGTTCTCCGTTTGGCGAGCGGCTGTCGAGCGACCGCTCTGAATAGCGGCTGAAGCGGCTAGCCAATAGACGGTTCTTCCCGGTTTGATTTCCCGCCGACATGGAGCCGGGAGAAGGATTCTTCGCATATTATCGCATCCCCATTGCACACCGACCGCGCCTCCCCGCCATTGCCCTTTCCGCAATGGCGCCGCGACGGCTCCCCTGCTAACCCGTTGTCATGAGCTTTGCCGACGCCACTTCCTCCGCACGCGAGATTTTGACGGGCCTTCACGATGTGATGGCGTCGCGCAACCATGCGCAGGCCAAGCTCAACAGGGTCGTCGAGATTATCGGCGAAGCGCTGGATAGCGAAGTTTGCTCGATTTATCTGCTACGCGAAGGGGTGCTGGAGCTTTATGCGACACGCGGACTGAAGCAGGATGCCGTTCATGTCACGAAGCTGGCGATGGGCGAGGGCCTGATCGGGGTGATCGCCGAAAGCGGGCGTATCCTCAATCTCGACGAGGCGACAACGCATCCCGATTTCGCCTATCGCCCCGAAACAGGGGAAGAAATCTATCACAGTTTCGCCGGCGTTCCGATCGTTTATCATGAACGCGCGGTTGGCGTCCTCGCGGTGCAACATGCCGATCCCCGACCTTATGAGGAGGTCGAGATCGAGGCGCTGCAGACCGTTACCATGGTCCTCGCCGAGCTGATTTCCAGCGCCGAGCTGATTGACGAGAGCACCGGCCAGTCCGACGCCCGGAGAGAAACCGGCGCGATACGGTTGACCGGTCAGCAGCTCGTCGTCGGTATGGGGGCGGGCGTCGCAGTGTTTCATCAACCGCGCGTGAATGTTGAACATACTGTCGCAGACGATACTGAAGCCGAGCGCGCGCGCGTTTATGCCGCCTTCCGCAAGATGCGCGAACAGATCGACGATATGACCAGGCAGGCCGAATTTGGCGCGGCGGGCGAGCATGAGGACATTCTCGAAACCTACAAAATGTTCGCCTATGACGAGGGCTGGAGCCGCCGGATCAATGCCGCCATCGATAGCGGGCTGACCGCCGAAGCGGCCATCGAGCGCGTCCAGCAGCGCACCCGCGCCCGGATGCACGAGATCGACGATCCGCTACTCGCCGAGCGGATGCACGATCTGGAGGATCTGGCGAACCGCCTCATCCGTATTGTCTCCGGCCAACTCGGCACGGCGGCACAGATGGGGCTTCGCGACGACACCATCCTGATTGCGCGCAATCTGGGGCCTGCGGAACTACTGGAATATGACAAACGCCGTCTGAAAGGCGTCGTGCTGCAGGAAGGGTCTCTGACTGCGCATGTCACCATCGTCGCGCGGGCGATGGGTGTGCCGGTGCTGGGCCGGGTCGCCAACGTCCGGCGGCTGATCAATGAAGGCGACACGCTGCTCCTCGATGTCGGGGAGGGTGCCGTCGATGTCCGCCCGACACCCACCATCGTCGAGGCCTTCGAAGCGAAACTCGCGCTCAGCCAGAAGAAGCGGGCGGAGTTTGCCGCGCTACGCGACGCCGAACCCGTCACGCGGGATGGCCTGCGCATCGGCGTAATGGTGAATGCGGGCCTGCGCGAGGATATGGAGGCGCTACGGCTTACCGGCGCGGATGGAGTCGGGCTGTTTCGTACCGAATTCCAGTTCCTCATTTCGGCCACCCTGCCCCGCCGCGAGCGCCAGCAGCGTATCTATAAGGATGTAATAGATGCCGCCGGCGACAAGCCGGTGATTTTCCGCACACTCGATATTGGTGGCGATAAAACGGTCGCCTATTTGCGGGATCATACGGGCGATGAAGAAAACCCGGCAATGGGCTGGCGTGCCTTGCGGCTCTCGCTCGATCGCGAGGGTCTGATGAAAGTGCAGGCGCGGGCGCTGCTCGAAGCATCGGCGGGAAAGACGCTGAACGTCATGTTCCCTATGGTATCCGAACCCTGGGAGTTCGACGATGCACGTGCCCTTTTCGAGGCGCAGCGCATCTGGTTGAAAGACCGTGGCGAGAGGCTGCCAACCAACATACGCTATGGTTGTATGCTGGAGGTGCCGGCCCTGGCAGAAATGCTGGACCTGCTGCTGCCGAAACTCGATTTCCTGTCGGTCGGAACCAATGACCTGACGCAATTTCTGTTCGCCGCCGACCGCGCCGATCCGCGGATAGCCGACCGCTATGATTGGCTCAGTCCTTCCATATTCCGCTTTCTTTCGCGGGTCGCCAGCCAGTCCCGGGAGGCGGGCGTCCCGGTGACGGTGTGCGGCGAAATGGGCGGTCGGCCGCTCGAGGCAATGGCACTGATCGGCATCGGTATCGAAGGACTTTCGATAACCCCGGCGGCCGTTGGTGCGATCAAGGCGATGGTGCGTTCGCTCGATGCCGGCGAACTGCGCGGCCAGATGGACGAGTGGCTCGCCCGTCCGCCCGAAAATCTGCGCCGCGCTCTACTGGACTGGGCTGAGCAACGATCTGTCGCAATCGGCTGAGAGTTGCGCCCCGCAGGCCGTGCGCAAATCCTTGACAGGGGACTCGCCCGGTTGCGAAACGGGGGATCGGGCGCAATCGGTCGCTATTGTGCCGGCAAGGGACGTATATGCCTGAAGATGAAGGCGAAGAAACAGCTTTGTTCGAAGCACGCGTCGGCACAGTGTTGCGCGATGCCCGCGAAAGCCGTTCGCTCTCGCTGGAGGCCATAGCCAAGGTCACACGCGTGCCGCAGCGTCATCTCGAAAATATCGAGAATGGCGATTACGAAAATTTGCCCGCCGCGACTTACAGCACCGGCTTCGTCAAGGCATTTGCGCGCGAAGTCGGGCTCGATCAGAACGCGATCGGCAAGCAGTTTCGCGAGGAAATTTC
>JBGTHW010000101.1:0-13815 GCA_041746035.1 Parasphingopyxis sp. | reverse complement strand
CATTGGCTTACGGCTTCTGGGATCCGATCCCGGATGTCGAGCTGGCGCTGTGGAATGGCGAGGTCGATTATCCCGATCATGATGCGCCTCCTGCTTGACACTCACGCCTTGATCTGGGCCGCGCAGGAGCCGGAAATGCTGCCCGACACCGTGCGGACCGCGATCGAGGACACGCGCAACACCATTTATGTCAGCGCGGTTTCCGCGCTTGAGATCGCGACCAAGTTTCGCCTCGGCAAGCTGAATGTCTCTCCCAGCCTGGCGGAGAATTTCGTCGAAGAGGTCGAGAGCCAGGGCTTCATTATCCTGCCGATCAACGCGCATCACGCGCAACGCGCCGGACTGCTCGCCATCAGGCACAAAGACCCGTTCGACCGCTTGCTCATCGCTCAGACGGACATAGAGGGGATGACGCTGGTGTCGAACGAAGAGATGTTCGATCAATGGTTCGTGTCGCGGCTCTGGTCGAAACCGCTGTACAAGGAGTGAACTGATGCCCTGGGATCGTAACCAAATGGCCGCCCGCGCCGCGCAGGAGCTGGAGGATGGATACTATGTCAATCTTGGCATCGGCATCCCGACGCTGGTCGCCAATCATATTCCCGATGGCGTGGAGGTGACGCTGCAATCGGAGAACGGGATGCTCGGTATCGGGCCGTTTCCCTATCCAGACGAGATGGACCCGGACCTGATCAATGCCGGCAAACAGACGATCAGCGCGCTGCCATCCTCCAGCTTTTTCGGCTCGGCCGACAGCTTCGCGATGATCCGCGGCGGGCATATCGACCTGACGGTCCTTGGCGCGATGGAGGTGGCGGAGAATGGCGATCTCGCCAACTGGATGATTCCCGGCAAGATGATCAAGGGCATGGGCGGCGCGATGGATCTCGTCGCGGGCGTCAAGAAAATCATCGTCGTGATGGATCATGCGGCCAAGGACGGCACGCCGAAATTCATCCCCGAATGCGAGCTGCCGCTGACGGGGACGAATGTGGTGGATATGATTATTACGAATCTCTGCGTGTTTCACCGCGAGGACCATGACAGCCCGTTCCGGCTGATCGAACTGGCACCGGAGGTGACGGCGGAGGATGTCGCGGCGCAGACGACGGCGCACTATGAGGTGGCGCTCTGAACGCCCGCCAGACGGCAAGGAAGAACAAGGAAACGACCATGACCATCAAACTCCACCATCTGCGATTCTCCCGCTCGACCCGGATCATCTGGCTGCTGGAGGAACTCGACGTCGATTACGAGATCGAAATGCATGACCGCAATCCGGAGACCAACCGGTCGCAGGCCGATCTGTTCGCGGTGCATCCGCTGGGCAAGGCGCCGACGGTGGAGGTGGATGGCCATGTCATGGTCGAATCGAGCGCGATCATCGAATATCTGGTCGAAAAACATGGCGGCGGCAAGCTGATGCCCGCCGAGAAAGACCGCGCGCCCTATCTCGAATGGCTGCATTTTGCCGAAGGTACGATGGGCATGCCGATCCTGCTGACTTTGCTTGAGCCGCGCTTCGGCGGGCTAGGCGATATCCTTGGCGGGTTTGTCGGGGGCGAGGTCACCAAGCTGCTCGATTATGTCGATGCGCGCATGAACGGACGGCAATTCATTGTCGGCGATAACCTGACCGGCGCGGACATCAATCTGGAATATCTGCTCGAATTGTCGAACCTGGTCGGCCTGCTGAACGAGCGCCCCCACGCCAAGGCGTATCTGGAACGGCTGATGGATATGGCTGGCTACAAGAAAGCCATCGAAATCGGCGGGCCGCTGGTGCCACCGCCCGCAGGCTGAATCAGCGGCTGCGGCCGCGCGCCGTGACCGGCCAGATATCGACCAGCGTATCGCCGTCTACGACATGATAGGCGTCGTAAAGATTCACCGTCGGATCGCAGTGCGGGATTTGCAGGCTGACCAACGCGGCGAGTTCGAAATCGAAATCGCTGGCCAGTATGCCGCTATGTTCGTCGCCCATGAATACGAAACCGGCACTCTCCGGGGCCGCCCCGGCGACCACTTTCGGCAGGTCGCCGTCGGTCGACAGTGCCTTGAAGCCCGCATCGACGGTCGCGATTCCCGGCGTATTGCAGCTGACGATCCGGCAATCGACAAGCAGGGCGGGTTCGAAATTTTCGCCCGATGCGGTCAACTGACATGCGCCATACTGGCTGTCCATGAAGACATAGCTGCCGACCTGCAGCTCGGTGAACAGTTCGAGTTCGGCATCGATATCGTGCGTACCCGTCCCCCCGCCGCTGACAATCTCCGGTGCGAACCCGGCTTCGCCGAGTGCGGCGATAACGGTGCGCAGATAATCGGTGCGTTCGATAATGGCGGTGCGGCGCGCCTCGAAATCCTCGATATGCTGATGCATACCGCAATAGAACTGGACGCCGCGCAGGCGCAGAGAGCCATGCTTGGCGATTTCGCGCGCCAGAGCAACAGCGTCTTCCGTCGAGGCAACGCCTGTGCGGTGAATGCCAGGATCGATATCGATCAGCACATCGAGCGGGGTATCGTCCGTGACAGCCCGGCCCAGCGCCGCAACATTGGCGGGATGATCGACGACGGTCATCAACCCGGCCATGCGCCCATTCAGCGCGGCCAGCCTCTTTATCGCTTGCGGCGATACGACGGGCGAGGTGATAAGTACATTCTCGATCTCGCCGCTTTCGGTCAGCGCTTCCGCTTCGCCCAGTTTCGCACAGCAAATGCCGACAGCTCCGGCTTCTTTCTGAAGACGGGCAATATCGAGGCTCTTGTGCGTTTTGGCGTGAGGCCGCAGCGAAACACCTTTCTCCGCCCCGAATTCCGCCATCCGCTCGATATTTCGTATCAGTGCCGCCTTGTCGATAATCAGTGCAGGCGTGTTGAGATCGTGGCGGCTGCCCTGCCGCCCGATCAGCGCGGCGTGATTTTCCCGGTCGGTCATTTTGCTGTCCTTTCGAGCGCGAAAAGTTCCGCTATCGCGTCATTGACGAATTTGCCTGTGGGATCGAGATCGCGGCAGACGCGCTGGAAATCGTCCGCCCTGGGATAGAGCGCGGTTACGTCCTCATGGCCCAGCGTATGCCGCTTGGCCCAGTGCGGGCGACCGCCGTGTTCCCGGAAAATTGCTTCGGCCTGCGGGAAAGTTTCCCGCCACGGCATCCGGTAATATTGGTGCATCGAGACCGACGTCCCGCCACCGCGATTGAACGGGCTGAGCCAGATATCGTCGCCAGCCACCGTGCGATATTCGAAGGGGAAGGCGATGGGCAGTTTTTTCGCACGGATCCACGCGGTCACTTCTTCCAGCGCGTCCATCCCCGCATTGCCGGAAAACTCATACTCCATTTCCTCGAACCGCGTGCTGCGATCCGACGGAAAGATCGCATAAGCCGGCCCGCGCCGTTCTTCTTTTTTTATGCGCTTCATGATCTGGCGCTGCAGAACAGGCACGGTTCTGGGCAAGCGGTGTGCCGAGCGGCAATAGAGATCGAAGGCCTTTTCGTCGGTATCGGACGTAGAATCGGGGGCAGGGCATTCGTCGCACAGGTCCAGCGTTTTCAGGATGACGCGATCGTCATAGCTGAAATGCCAGAATTCCAAATGGCGGTGCGCGATGGCCAGTTCATCCCAACGCTCTTTCACTTGCGCGAAGGGCATGGGCTGGATCGTTTCGACAAGATGGTAGGCCGGGATCAGATCGATATCGATGGCCAGAACAATGCCCAGCAGGCCTAGCGAAAGGCGAGCCGCTTCAAAGGTTTCCGCATTGTTCTCAGCATCGCATTCGAGGATCGAACCATCCGCCAGCATGATCCGGAAGCCCCGCGCCATGGTCGAAAGGCTGCCCAGCTCCCGCCCCGTGCCGTGCGTACCGGTCGAGATTGCGCCCGCCAGCGATTGCGGGTTCACATCGCCCTGATTGGGCAGCGACAGCCCTTTTTGCCAGAGCCCCTCGGTCAGCTTCGCAAGGCTCCATCCCGCCGGAACCCAGGCGGACATACGATCCGCCGCCACCGCGATATCGCCCGCCATCGCGTCCAGCCGCAGCAAAGCGCCATTCGTTTTGCACAATGGCATGAAGCTGTGGCCCGCCCCGGTTACCCGGACGCTGTCATGCGCGGATACAATTCGCGCCAGTTCGTCCTCGTCGCGCGGCGAGGCGACGGTCTGCGGCGACGCCTGCACACTGCCCGACCAGTTCCGCCAATCCGCCATACCCGACCTCCCGAATTCATCCGGACGTCGCATAAATTACCGCGAACTGGCAAGCAGTCTGCGCTGCAGAGGGGTTTCTGTTTGTGGGTGGTTTTCTGCCTGTCCGCTTTTGCTCTGCCAATCTCGCTGAGGGGACGGTTACATGAGCAACTTGCGCAGCAAAACCGCGTCCTATTTGATAAACATCCTAGCAGAAAAGGCGGATATTTTAAGGTGACCTAATGTCATTTGCTGCAACGGTGAGAGTTGTCGTTATATTGATTTAGCTAAAAGGGACAAAACCGACGATAGATTCTCAAGAGATCCCGTCTTTGGTGGAAGGTCATCGAGAGCGCCATCGGTCGCGAGAGTGGCCAATCCATGGGTGGCTCCCCAAGCCAGCAACGCTTCAGGCGGAAGCGGGTCATCTACAGTGGACGATTTCTGGCCGACCAGGAGCCCTTCCAGTCGCCGCATGGCTGTGCGATAGGCGCTGTCTTCCGTATCAAGCAGAGCATCCCTGAACACCGCCCGGAAAGCGCCGGGACGCTCGAGCGCGAAGCGCAGGTAGCCCACGCCGATCCTGTAAAATGCCGTGTTTCGATCTTCTGCTCCCGCCGCTTCCCGCTCCATCTGGTCCCCTAACGCATTCGCACATCGGGTGGAGAAGGCTGTGAGGAGTTCTCGCTTGTCCGAAAAATGCCGGAAAGCGGCTGTATGGGATACCCCTATCGCCTTTGCCGCAGCACGGATGGTGACCCCCTCGATCCCTTCTTCGCGTACGATGGTTTCGACCGCGTCAAGCAAAGCTGCCCGCGCATTGCCATGATGGTAAGCTTTTGCCTTCGCCTTTCCGACCATGTCACTACCAGTAACATTTCACTTGACTCATGACCATACCTCTATGTTACCAAGTGTAACATTGACGGAGGTATTATGTTGTGGACCCGGCATTGACTGGACTGAAGGCGATGTATCTTGCAGCCATCTTTGGAGCTGGCGTCGCGGGTGCGGTTTCTCTATTCGCTCCAGGTCTGGCGGGCAAATACGTCTTTGGCGGTGACGCGCAGGTCGAGGTTTACCTCAGGATAGTGGGCGCGATCTGGCTTGCGATCGGCCTTATAGCCATCGCGGGGTTGCTCGACCCGATGCGATACCTGCCGATCCTCCTGCTGCAACTCGTCTACAAATCCACGTGGCTTATCTGTGCCGCCTACCCTGCTCTTCTGCATGGACGAATGACCACCGGGCTAACCGGTCTGACTGTTCTCTTCACGGTCTGGGTGATCGCACTATTAGCGTTCGTTCCGTTCCGTGCCCTTCTTTCGAGCCTCTCGTGACCGCCGAACTCCTCGCGCGGGCTTTCGCCGATGATCCAATGATGCGTTATGTCATCGGCCGCGAGCCCGATCGTCATGGTCGCTTGACCGCCATATTCCGGACCGCCGTGCGTGCAGGCGTCCTGCATGGCGGCGTCGCGCAAGTCCATGACGGGTCAGAATTGATAGCAACAGCCGTCTGGCTACCTACGGAGCGGATACCGGCGTCGTTCGTCACCATGCTGCGTTCGGGAATGCTCTGGGTGCCCTTTTCCGCCGGCATCTCCTGCATGGCGCGGATGCAACGTCATGAGGGACCGCTCGAGCGACGCCTGCACCGGAGGTTTCAGGAAGCGACCGGTTATCTGTGGTGTGTGGGGGTCGAGCCGTCAGCCACGGGACGAGGAGCAGGCAGGAAAGTCATCGAACTGGCTTGTGATCAGATGACGAGCCGTGGTCTGGACCGGTGTATCCTGAAGACGGAGAACGAGGCCAATGTCGCACTCTACGAGCATCTCGGCTTCCGGACCTTCGAAACGATTTCCGATCCGCAGGCTGATTTGCGCAGCTGGGTGATGATGAGGCCCCATCTCCCGAGTGCGAGGACCTGCAAGAAAACGACGGTGCGACCAGCGCCATGACCACAGTTGCCTATTCCATCTCGATCAATGCGTCGGATGAAAGGATCACGCCCCGATGACCGTTCTCCTCTTGGGCCTTCTCGTGTTCTTTACCGTTCACCTCTATTCGACCTTCCGCACGAGGCGTGCAGGTTCTACCATCATCGACCGGATCGGATACCCGGTTTATATGAGCGCCTACAGCGTGGCTTCGGCGGTCGGTCTGGGGCTGATCGCATATGGGTATTCCATCGTGCCGCCGACACAGCCGATCTACGGCCTGCCCATCGATGTCCGTCCGGTCACGATAGTCGGCATGGCATTCGCTTCGATCTGCGTGGCTGCGGCCTACTCGCCTGCCAATCACATCGCGCGAACACTGCGGCACCCGATGCTGGTCGGTGTCGGCCTGTGGTCCGCCTCGCACTTGATTGCTCCGACCGAGGTAAAAGACTTTCTCCTGTTCGGTAGTTTCCTCGCCTACGCGATAGTGGACATTTTCGTCGTAAACACCCGTCGGCCAGGAGCAGCGAATGAAGAAGCGATATCCACGGTGCGCGGCGATGTCATCGCAGTTACGGTTGGACTGGGCGCGTTCGCGATCATTGCCTTTTGGCTGCATGCCGCGCTGATCGGCGTCGGCATATGGTGAGGTCGGGAGGCACGGTCCTCGCCGCGATGGGCATCATCCACACGCTCATCGGCGTGCTGCTGTTCTCGAATGAGTTGCTGTCGATCTGGGACTTTGGCCTGCTGCGCGGCCTAAGCTGGGGCTACCCGGAACTTGCCGCCTTCTGGTTCCTCATCTTCGGATGGCTGATGGTCGCCACCGGCCTCCTTCTTCGAGCCACTGCTGAGCACGAACCGGCGCGGAGGGCGTCGAGGTGGGTGGCGATATCGCTCGTTGTGTTTCCTGTCCTCACCGGTTTGTTTCTTCCGGTTTCCGGCCTCTGGTTGCTCATAATACCCGGTGTGATGATTCTGCACGAACTCCGCCATACTTCCCGCGGTTCCTAGTTGATGAACCGCCTACCTTCTGGCGTCGAGGATCGCACCCATCAGCGGGTTTGGACGGCAGCTTTCGGTAAACAAACTTACTGTCGGGAATGGTGCAAATTGGGTTGGAAGCTGCCATCAAAATCGAGACGTCCTCCATACCGAACCGCCGCACCGTCCGGGTGGACGACACGGCGGTCAGGGGGCAGTCGGGAAACTCCTGAAGCTAGAAGCGCACGAAGGCGCCAACCATCACCTGTTCGGGGTCGTAGCTGCCGCTCGCTTCGCGGTGACGGAATTCGGCGCGGATGCCGAAATCGGTGCCGATATCGTATTTCGCGCCGAGACCGTAGATGATGCCGTCCATTGAATCGTCGGTCTGCAATTGCGCGCCGCTGGCGAGATCGGTGACGGTGATGTCGACATTCTCGCCGCCATATCCGGCGATGCCATAGGCGGCGAGGCCGGGCAGCGGGGTGAGGCCGAGCCGCGCGGTGCCGCTCCAGTTGAAATTGGCCTGGCTGCTGACTTCGCTGTCGGTCGTGCCGTCGCGCACCAATGCACTGGTCTCCCCGGTCGAATCACCGATATTGGCCTCGACAGCGGCATAACCCAGCGGGAAGATCGGCAGTTCGACGCCGACAAAGGCACCATAATCGACACCGCCGCTGGCATCTGTATCGATGACGGTGCCGGGCTGGCCGAAGGCGCTGGCATTACGTTCGGCCGCGCCGACCTCGAGGCCCATATAAATGTCCGGAACGAAGGGCAGGTTCTGTGCCGAAGCCTGGGGCGCGCCAAGTGCTGCGCTCGCAATTGCTCCGGCAAGAGCGATGGAGAGGGGTAAACGGTTCATAATCTAAATCCTTACTCGGTGACTGTGCCCCCGCGAATTTCTTCCTCGGCCCGGCATGGTTAAAATGGAGTTAAGCATCCCGCGATGCGCGATGAGATGAAGGCGCGGATGCGGTAAAATGAAAACGAGACGGGATTATAGCTGGCCGAGGTGCCGGGTCTGTCGCCTATGGCATTTTTTCGCCGACCTGTTACGCTGCCGCAATGACACAGCGGTTCCAGATCTATCTGATCAAACCCACGCGCTATCATGACGATGGCTATCCGCTGCAATGGTGGCGGTCGATCGTTCCGTCCAACTCGCTCGCCTGTATGGCCGGGATTGTCGAGGATGCGCTGAAGCGCAGGGCATTGGGCGCGACGCAAGCCGATGTGCATACAATTGACGAGATTCACAGCAAGGTCGAGCCGAAGCGCATCGCCCGGGATATTGCGAAGGCTGGCGGTCGCGGCTTTATCGGTTTTGTCGGTGTCCAGTCGAACCAGTTTCCGCGCACGATGGAAATGGCGAGGGAATTTCGCGCGTCGGGCCTGCCGGTCTGTATTGGCGGCTTTCATGTCTCGGGCTGCATGGCGATGCTCGGGGAGTTGCCGCCCGAACTCGTCGAGGCGCAGGAACTCGGCATCAGTTTCTTCGGCGGCGAGGCCGAGGACGGGCGGATCGACGAAGTGTTACTCGATGCCCATGCGGGCCAACTCAAGCCGATTTACGATTGGCTCAAGGATACGCCCAATATCGCCGGCGCGCCGATCCCGTTTCTGCCGCGCGAGCAGGTCGAGAATAACACCAACAAATTTTCGAGCTTCGATCTCGGGCGCGGCTGCCCGTTCGAATGCTCGTTCTGCACGATCATCAACGTCCAGGGCCGCAAGAGCCGTTTCCGGACGGCGGACGATCTTGAGAAGATTGTGCGTGTCAATGCGGCCGCCGGGATCACCCGTTTCGTCCTCACCGACGATAATTTCGCGCGGAACAGGAACTGGGAAACCTTCGCCGACCGGCTGATCGAATTGCGCGAACAGGGTTTCCCGGTGAAGCTGGTCATCCAGGTCGATACGCTCGCCCATCGTATTCCCAATTTTATCGAAAAATGCGTGAAGATGGGCGTCAACGAGATTTTCGTCGGGCTTGAAAATGTCAACGCGGACAATCTCGAAGCGGCCAAGAAGCGCCAGAACCGCGTCGAGGAATATCGCGAGATGTTTCTGCTTTGGAAACAGCATCCGGTCTATATCATCTGCGGTTATATCATTGGTTTCCCGAACGATACCTATGAATCGATCCAGCATGACATTGCGGTGCTCAAAAGCGAGCTGCCGATCGATTCGATCTATCTCAACTATCTTACACCGCTGCCGGGCAGCGAAGATCACAAACGGATGTATGAGGCGGGCGAGTGGATGGACCCCGATCTCAATATGTACGATCTCAACCACCGCGTTACCCATCATCCGAAGATGAGTAACGAGGAATGGGAACGCGCCTATGTCGATGCGCATCGCAGTTTTTACAGCTGGGAGCATATGGAACGCGTGATCCGGCGGATGGCGGCGCTCGGGTCGAACCAGAAGAAGATGACCGTCAACCGCCTGACCGCCTATCGCGAAGCGGTTCGCATCGCCGGGGTCGCCAAGTTCGAATCGGGCTATCTGCGGCTCTATCGGCGCAAGCAGCGGCGTCCCGGATTTCCGATTGAAAATCCGCTGGTCTTCTATCCCAAATATTTCGCAAAGAATCTGTACCTTACTTTCATGGTAGCGAAAACATATGTCAGGCTGCGGCGCTTGATGAAGCGCATTTTGAGCGAGCCTGCGCGAATGGACTATAGCGATGCGGCAATCACGAACGACACGCGCACGGTCGATGTGCTGCTGACCGGTACGCGGTCTTCCGACAAGGCCGAAATCCGCCGAAGCCATCGCGAGGTCGATGTCATAGCCGCCTGATAGCGACTTTCGCTCGATGGCACGACGCGCTAGGGTCGTATGATGGTCACACCCCGCACACTTTACGAGAAAATCTGGGGCGATCATGTCGTCGAAAGGCGCGACGATGGCACCTGTATCGTTTTTATCGACCGGCATCTTGTCCATGAGGTGACCAGCCCGCAGGCGTTCGAGGGATTGCGGGCGGCGGGGCGGACGGTGCGGCGGCCCGATCTGACACTGGCCGTGCCCGATCATAATCTGCCGACCACGGCGCGGCGCGATGCGAAGGGCAATCGCATACCGATCGCCGATCCGATGTCGGCGAAACAGCTGGAGGCGCTGGAGGCGAACGCGCCGTCCTTCGGCATCCGCTATATCGAGGATTCCGCGCTGGAGCAGGGCATCGTCCATGTCGTAGGGCCGGAGCAGGGGTTTACGCTGCCTGGCTGCACGCTGGTATGCGGCGATAGCCATACTGCGGCGCACGGGGCGCTGGGCGCGCTGGCGTTCGGCATTGGCACCAGCGAGGTCGAACATGTGCTGGCGACGCAGACTTTGCTGCTCAAGCAATCGAAAACGATGGAAATCTGTGTCGAGGGCGCGCTGGGTTTCGGCGTGTCGCCCAAGGATGTTGTGCTGGCGATTATTGGGAAGATCGGCGCAGCGGGCGGCACCGGTTATGTCATCGAATATACCGGCTCGACGATCCGCGATATGTCGGTCGAAGGCCGTCTCACCGTCTCCAATATGTCGATCGAGGCGGGCGCGCGGGCCGGGCTGATCGCGCCCGATGAAAAGACGTTCGAATATCTGAAGGGCCGTCCGATGACACCGGGCGGCGCAGCCTGGGACCAGGCGCTCGAATACTGGAAAACGCTGCCGACCGATAAAGACGCGATCTATGACAAGCGTGTCGCGCTGAACGCGGCGGATATCGCCCCGAATGTGACATGGGGAACCAGCCCCGAGGATGTGCTGCCGATTACGGGCGAAGTGCCTGCGCCGGAGAGTTTCGCGGATGAGTCCAAGCGAAAGGCCGTTGTCAAGTCGCTCGATTATATGGGGCTGGCTCCCGGCCAGAAACTCCAGGACATCGAGGTCGATAACATCTTTATCGGCAGCTGCACCAATAGCCGGATCGAGGATCTACGTGCCGCCGCCGATGTGATCAAGGGCCGCAGGATCGCGGTCGGCATCAGGCAGGCGCTGGTCGTGCCGGGCTCGGGGCTGGTGAAACAGCAGGCCGAGCGGGAGGGGCTGGATCGTATTTTCACCGAAGCCGGTTTCGAATGGCGCGAGCCGGGGTGCTCGATGTGCCTCGGCATGAACCCGGACAAGGTGCCGCCGGGGCAACGCTGCGCCTCAACCTCCAATCGCAATTTCGTGGGACGGCAGGGCCCGGGTGCGCGGACGCATCTGCTGTCACCCGCGATGGCGGCGGCGGCGGCGGTGACGGGTAAATTGACGGATGTGAGGGAGTTAATGGGATGAAGATATTTGGAAAAATCGCGATAGCTGTTGCGGCTATAGCGCTGCCTTCGATGGTTTCGGGGCAGGAGATAACCGAATCCGATATCGAGATGTGGCGGCTCGATTGCGGGGAACTGGTCGTCAATAATCTCGACGCGTTTTCGGATGGCTATCTCTATGAAGGCCAGACCAAAGCTCTGACCGATAGCTGCTATCTGATCCGCAATGGCGACCGCTACCTTCTGTGGGATGCGGGTCTGCCGAGCACATTGGTAGGCGCTCCGTTAACAATCTCTATTTTCTCGATGTCCATGGAACGCAGCATTGTTGATCAGCTTCGCGATCTCGACCTCTCCCCAGCCGATATCGATATGCTGGGCATCAGCCATTATCATTTCGATCATGTCGGACAGGCACCCGATTTTTCGAGCGCAACTCTCTTGCTAAACGACCGCGACATCGAAGCCGTTCGGAATGGCGCGGACGCCAATTCAACGACGGCGCTCGCGCCTTGGCTGGAAAACGGCGGAACGATCGAAACCATAAGCGGCGATCACGACGTGTTCGACGACGGCAGCGTGATTATTCTCGCGACACCCGGTCACACGCCGGGGCACAGTGCTTTGCTCGTCCGCCTGCCCGTCACCGGCAATATCCTGCTGACCGGCGATCTCTATCATTTCCGCGAACAGATCGAAAATCGCGGCGTCCCGCGTTTCAACACCAGCCGCGCCGATACGCTGGCTTCGATGGAGCAGTTCCAGCAGATTGACGAGGCGCTCGACGCGATCATCGTGGTCCAGCACGATCCAGGCGATATCGAGCGGCTTCCGGCTTTTCCGGGGAGCGCGCGTTGAACTTGGAAAAGTTTTGACCTATACAGGTCAAAACTTTGATCAAAAGGTTAGGTCACGGATATTCGCCGCACCGAATTTACAGCTTCCGAAGCAAAGGCGCATTTTGCCGAACTGCTCGACCGTACCGAAGCGGGGGAGGAAATCATTATTCGTCGCCACGGCAAGATCGTGGCCAAACTCATGCCCACGGAAGAGAAACACGAAACAATTGCTGAACGACGAAAGGCCTGGAAGGCTTGGAAAACCTACAGGAAAAAGCAAAATATCACGCTCGGCCCCGATCTGACGCTGCAAGACTTGATAAATGAAGGTCGCCGGTTTTGAGCGGACTGATCCTGGATGCGTCGGTCGCTTTGGCTTGGCATTTCGAAGATGAAACCACCAGAGCTGACGCTATTGGAGATCGGGCTCTTGAGGAAGATGTGTTTGTCCCGTTTCACTGGATGGCGGAAGTCTTCAACGGATTGCTGATGGGAGAGCGTCGCGGGCGGACACACGCCCCGGAGATTTCGGATTTTGTGCAGACACTCGTGAGCTTTGGCCCCTTAGTCGATAGTGCCGCTAACGACACAATGAAAAACGCGATTTTGCCTTTAGCGCGGAAGCATGATCTGACCATCTATGATGCAGTCTATCTGGAACTGGCCTCCCGCCTTAATTTGCCGCTAGCTACGCTCAACAGAAAACTTGGAGGTGCTGCCAAAACCGCCGGACTCGAAATATTGCCATCATGATCCCCTTCACCCAGACCGAAGGCCGCGCCTATCCGTTCGGGCGCGCCAATGTCGATACCGATGTCATCATCCCGGCGGAGTGGCTGAAGACGATCAGCCGCGAAGGGCTGGGCGCAGGCGCGTTCGATGCGGTTCGTGCGGAACAGGGGAATGTCTTCGACGATCCCCAATATGCAGGCGCGCCGATCCTGATCGCGGGCGATAATTTCGGCTGCGGTTCGAGCCGCGAACATGCCGCCTGGGCGCTCTATGATATGGGCGTGCGGGTGGTGATTGCGCCGAGTTTTTCCGACATCTTTGCCAGCAACGCCTTCAAGAATGGTATCCTCACTGTCGAACTGCCGCGGGATGCCATAGACAGGCTGATGGACGTCGCGACCGAAGAAAACATCGCCGTCGATCTTGAAAACCAGACTGTGACCACACCGTTTCAGGATCGCTTCGAATTCGCCGTCGATCCGTTCCGCAAGGAGAGCCTGCTGGCCGGGCGCGACGAGATTGGCTTGACGCTGGAGAGCGATGCCGCGATTGCCTCCTATGAACAGAAAGCCGGGGAAGCGCGTCCCTGGCTCGCATAGGAGATATTCGTATGAAAGCCTTGCTCTCGACGGAAACCGGCGGCCCCGAGACTCTCGCCATCGGTGAGATCGACAAGCCCGAGGCCGGACCGGGCGAAGTTCTGGTCGCGGTAAAGGCCTGCGCGATCAACTATCCCGATGTGCTGATTATCGAGGACAAATATCAGTTCAAACCCGAACGCCCCTTCGCGCCGGGCGGCGAGGTGTCGGGCGTGATCGAGGCCGTCGGCGAAGAGGTGACGGACTTCGCGCCCGGCGACCGG
>JBGTHW010000100.1:0-9984 GCA_041746035.1 Parasphingopyxis sp. | reverse complement strand
CCGCTGGGCCGACAAAATCGCCGAACGCCCCGCCGTCCAGCGCGGCCGGATGGTCAACCGCATTTGGGGCGAACCCGCGACGCAACTCCCCGAACGCCACGACGCCAGCGATTTCGAACTGAAGACGGCGGACAAGCTGGAGAACCCGCCGGAGACGTTATAGAAAATTGCGGCTGCCTCGAACCGGGTTGGTCGATGTCGGGGTTCGGGGCAGAACGAGTAGCGTCAGCGCGGCAAAAAGGGCCGCCCCGATAATAACTTGTATCCCCGGAAACACCGTCCACACGGCGATAAAATAGGCGAGCAGCGCGGCATTCTGGAGTGTCTGCAAGATCATGCCCGGCCGGCTCGCCGGGCTATCGGACAGATTGCCGAGCGCTGTCACGATTATCGCCAGTCCTGCGCCGACAAACCACAGGGCATCGAGAGACAGCGCCGGATAGATCAGAAAACTCAGGCCGAGATGGGTCAGACCCAGAAGCAAAGCACAGCCTGCGCAAACTCGTCGGGCGATATCGGATTTAGTCATGCACACCATTCCCGGCGGGATGCACGAAGGAGAAATAGGTTGCTGCCACAAGGATCCCCGTCATCAACAGTCCCGCCTCCAGACTCAGCGCGGCCAGAAGACCGGGCGGCAAAGAGGCGGATGGCTGACCGGCCAGCAAAAACCAGAACCAGCACAAACCCGCCATGCACAGTCCGGTTACAGCATAGAATTGCAGCTGCCTGACGGACCAGAATGCAGTCATCCCCGCACCTGCATAGATTACGCACAACACGCTCACCGGCCTGGCCAGCCCCGGTGCGTCTATGGTGTTCACCCAGACAAGTCCGAACAGCGCCAGCGCGAGAAGCGCACTCCCGATCAGACCCCGCCCGATAAGTGCCAGCCCCTGACGCGTATGGCCCCACTGGATCAGGGCCGCCTTCAGACACCCCAGTGCAAACGAAAAGCGCGCCCCGGATTGCGGGATAGCCTCGAACTCACTGGCCATCGCGCGCGACCAGTTGCGGTGGTTCTCCGGCATAAAGCGCAGGGCCGTTCGGAGGACGCGGGCAGAAAACCGGGAGTCGCGATCGAACATCATGCGTGGGCCTTTTCCTGTTGGGAAGCCGGTCTGGTTTTCGCGTTTTGCAAGGCATCGCTTGCATAGGCCGCGCCAGCATCGGTCAGCCGGTAGACATGGCGCGCCGGACGTCCCGGCTCTGGAGAATCGCGCCACTCCGCGTCGAGAAACCCGCGTTCGCTCAGTCGCATCAGGATGGGATAGAGCGTGCCGGACTTGATGCCCGTCGTCTCGAGCAGCTCATAACCATATCGCGCCGCATCGGGTTGCGTCAGCAGCGCCGCGAGGAGGCGAAGGGTTGCCCTGGATGGTGCGCGAACTCTCTTCATGCGTCTATATCTATATATGTAGATTTAAGAGTCAACCGGCGATGTCGCCTTCGCCCGGATTATGTCAGCATCGGCTCCATGCCCGGCTCGGCTTTTGCCATCGCTCGCCGATAGGCCGGGCGGGCACCGATCCGCTGGAGATAGGCCTGCACGTTCGGGAAGGGCGCGATGCTGGTCTGGCGGAAGGCGCGGCTGGTCGTCAGGCAATAGCCCATGATGATGTCTGCCGTGGTCAGTGCATCGCCGCCGAAATAGTCCTTTTCGCCGAGGCGCTGTTCGACCATCGCCCATGCGGTATCGGCGCGTGCTTTGACGAAACCGGCGGCCGGACTGTCCATCCGGTCGCTCATCGTCAGCACGAGCTGCATCATCATCGTCGCCATGAAGGTGCCGTTGGCCCAGTGAAACCAGAAGATATGGTCGGCATAATCCGGCGAACCGACCGCAGGTACGAGGCCACCATCGCCATATTTCGCCGTGATATAATCGATAATCGCCCCGCTCTCGCCGAGCACGAGATCGCCATCGGTAATGACCGGCGCGATGCCCATCGGGTGCAGCGCCTTATAGTCGTCGGGCGCGAGGCGATTGTCCTCGCGGCGGTCATACAGCTTCAGCTCGTAATCCAGCCCCAACTCCTCGCAGAGCCAGACGATACGTTCGGATTGGGACACGCGCAAATGATGGACTGTCAGCACAAGAAATTCCTTTGGTCGATGGAGGTACGCATGCTAAATCGTTACCGAGCGCCCGATGGCGCTGCTGTTGAACCAGGGCACGTCCGTCCAGGCGCGCAGATCGAGCTCATGCGTCCAGACCGAACGGTGTTGCTGCGCCAGATGATAATAGGTCTCGGCGATTTTTTGGGGAAGGAGCAGGCCGTCTTGCGCGCCCTGCGTCTCGCGGAGCTGTGCGAACGCCTCCGGCCCTAGCATCTTGCCGAGCGTGTCGGGCGCGTCGACCGAGCCATCGACGAGGATATGCGCGATATGGATGCCCTGCGGCGCGAATTCGGCATTGAGGCTCTGGCACAGCATCCGCCGCCCGCCCATCGCCGCGGCATGGCTGTGCTGCCCCGCATTGCCGCGCATCGCCGCCGTCGCGGACGTGACAAGCAGCGTCCCCGATCCGCGCTCGACCATCTTCGGGAACAGGCACCGCGCCACGCGATACAGCCCGAACGTCCCCATCCGCCAGCCAAGCTCGAAGGTTTTGGGCGGGGTCTCGGCGAGCGGACGATTGCCGATCTGCGCACCGAGATTATAGATCGCGACCTCTATCGGTCCGATATCGTGTTCGACCTGCGCGACGCGATCCTCGATGGCCCCTTCTTCGGTCGCATCCATCAGAAAGCCGGACGCCTCGCCGCTCTCCTCGTCGATGCGCTCGACCAGCGACGCCAGCCCCGCCTCATCGCTGCGGCGGCACAGCACCGCATGATACCCCTCGCGCGCGAATTTCGTGCCGACGGTTCCGCCGATACCGGCTCCTGCTCCGATCACCAGACAGACAGGTTTCATCGCGTCGCTCCTTAACTCCTAAATATCGAATTCTATGCCCTGCGCCAGCGGCAGATCGTGCGAGTAATTCACCGTCGCGGTCTGGCGGCGCATATAGGCTTTCCAGGCATCCGAGCCGCTCTCGCGCCCGCCGCCGGTATCTTTCTCCCCGCCGAACGAGCCGCCAATCTCCGCCCCCGACGGCCCGATATTGACATTGGCGATGCCGCAATCGGAGCCTGCCGCCGAGAGGAAGTGCTCGGTCTCCCGCACATCGGTGGCAAAGATACAGGAGGACAGCCCCTGCGGCACAGCGTTCTGCAGCGCAATGGCCTCGTCGAGCGCGCTGTATTTCATGACATAGAGGATCGGCGCGAAGGTCTCCTCGCAGACGATGGCTGTCTGCCCCGGCATTTCGACGATCGCGGGCCGAACATAGGCGGCATCGGGATATTCGCTGGCCAGCAGGGGTTCGCCGCCATGCACCGTCCCGCCGTCCTGCCGCGCCCGGTCGAGCGCGCGCATCATCGCATCGCGCGACGCGCTATCGATCAGCGGCCCGACCAGCGTGCCTGCCGCCAGCGGATCGCCGACTTCCAGCGTCGCATACGTCTTCACCAGTTTCGGGATCAGCGCGTCGCAAATCTCTTCCTGCACGAACAGGCGGCGCAGGCTGGTGCAGCGCTGCCCCGCCGTGCCGACCGCCGAAAAGACGATGCCGCGCAAAGCGAGATCGAGATCGGCCGACGGCGTCACGATCATCGCATTATTGCCGCCCAGCTCCAGGATCGACCGGCCCAGTCGCGATGCGACGGTTTGCGCGACAGCCCGGCCCATCGGCACCGAGCCTGTCGCCGAGACAACCGCCACGTCCGGGCTGGCGACCAGCGTCTCGCCGATATCGCGCCCGCCTATCGCCAGTTGCAGCAAACCATCCGGTGCATCTTCGCCGAACCGTTCCATCGCGCGTTGCCAGATTTTCTGCACCGCCAGCGCCGTCAGCGGCGTTTTCTCGGACGGCTTCCAGATCACCGAATCGCCGCACACCAGCGCCAGCGCCGCATTCCACGCCCAGACCGCCACCGGGAAATTGAACGCGCTGATGACGGCGCACACGCCCATCGGGTGCCAGGTTTCGCGCATCGCATGGCCGGGGCGTTCGGAGGCGATGGTGAGGCCGTAAAGCTGCCGACTCAATCCAACCGCGAAATCGCAGATATCGATCATCTCCTGCACCTCGCCCAGCCCCTCCTGCAGGATCTTCCCGCAATCGAGCGTAACGAGCGCGCCGAGATTCTCCTTCTCGCGCCGCAATTCCTCGCCGAGCAGCCGCACAAATTCGCCACGGCGCGGCGCGGGCAAAATACGCCATGCGCGAAACGCACTGGTGGCTTTGCCGGTCATGGCCAAAACATCGTTCGCCGAATGGGACTCCATGCGCGCCAGTTCGGTGCCATCGACAGGCGTCGTCACGGGCAGGTCGCCGCCGGAAAGATCGCTCCCGGACAACCCGCAGGCCGCCAGAATATCCCGGTGACTCATCGCCCGGTTCCTTTTTCTTCAAGCTTGGTGTCTTAATCCCGGATACGCGGGTTGGCCACGCTTGCAAACGTCGCATACAGGCGGCGGAAGCAGGATTTCCGGATTACAGGCCGGCAGGAAACAGGAAGCGCAGCGCGCGGGAGAGCGCTGGAGCGACTGCGGACCAGTGGGTTTCGCCTTCGAAGACACAGCTCTCGATAGTCCAGTTCGGGCGACCCTCGAGTGAGTGCGCGAGATCGCGGACACCGCCGACCATCCGCGCGGCGATGATGGCGGGATCTTCGCTCTCTTCCTCGCGCGCGCCGACACTGAGATGAAGTCGGGTTTCGCGGCGCGGATCGAGGGCCGCAACGGCGTTTGCCGTGCGCCCGTTATCGGCCCACAGCGACGGCGAGATCGCGGCATAGCCGCCAAAGCTCTCCGGCGCGCGCACCAGCGCCCCCAACAAGCTTTGTCGGTGGGCACCATGTGGACACCAAGCGAAAATCGGAATTGGAGAGATAAATATCTCCCATGGTATTGCATTGAATTTATGAAGAAAAATGGAGCGGGCGAGGCGATTCGAACGCCCGACCCCAACCTTGGCAAGGTTGTGCTCTACCCCTGAGCTACGCCCGCTCGGCGCTCTTGTCCCTGGAGGCAAAGTCTTGCCATCGGGTAAAGAGGCGGCGCAGCTAACACGGGATGCGGCGCGGGGCAAGGGCAAACGGGCGACAGGGAAAGCATCGCGTGGCGCTCCCCCTTGGGTTATCGCCCCCGTTCGCCCATATAGGCGCAAACATCCATCAAGCAGGAGTCGTGCCGCGTGGCCACCCAACCCGTATTGACGCCAGACCAGAAAACCGAAGTCGAGGCCTTCCGCACCGACGTCGTCGAACCGTCCATGTCCAGCCTCGTCATTCTCGATTTCTGGGCCGAATGGTGCGGTCCGTGCAAACAGCTGACGCCGGTGCTGGAAAAGGTCGCCGCCGACTATGCCGACAAGGGGGTCGTCCTCAAAAAGGTGAATGTCGACGAGCAGAAATTCATCGCCGCGCAATTCCAGGTTCAGTCGATTCCGACCGTCTATGCGATGTTCCAGGGGAAGCCGGTCGCCGATCTCACCCAGGCGCGCACCGAATCGCAGCTGAAACAGATGCTCGACCAGATCCTCCAGCAGCTGCCCGTCGAGAGCGAGGCGCAACAGCAACAGGCCGAGATCGAGCCGCTGATCGAAATGGGTGAGAATGTGCTCGAAGGCGGCGATCACGAACGGGCGCTCTCGATCTTCACGCAGATCATGGAGATGGCACCCGCCGAACCAAAGGCCATTGGCGGGTTCGTCCGCGCATTGCTCGGCATGGGAAAGACGGCGGAGGCGAAGGAAATGCTCGCCCAGATTCCCGAGGAAATCGTCGCCGATCCGGCCATCGTCCGCGCACAGGCGGCGCTCGATCTGGCCGGCGACGAGGCGGTGTCCGACGAGGATCTCGGCCCGTTGCGGGAGAAGGTCGAGGCCGATCCCAGGAATCACGAGGCGCGGCTGGAGCTGGCCAATGCGCTGATTGCCGCCGGTCAGCGCGACGAGGCCGCCGACAGCCTGTTCCATATTATCGAGGCCGACCGCGAATGGAACGAGGGCGCGGCAAAGGAACGATTGCTCAAACTGTTCGAGGTCATCGGGCTGGAGGACGAGTGGGTATCGACACAGCGGCGGCGGCTGTCGGCGATCCTGTTCGGATAATGGCCGAAATCCCCGTCCGCCTTTCGATCTTCCCGCTGCCCGGCGCGATCCTGCTGCCGCGCGCGCAATTGCCGCTGCATATTTTCGAAATGAAATACCGCTCGCTGGTGAAGGACGCGATGGCGCGCGACCGGCGAATCGCGATGATCCAGCCGCGCGGCGAACGCGCCCTAGGAAAAGGGGGCGGCAGGGTGCCGCTGTTCGATGTCGGCTGTATCGGACGAGTCGCCGAGGTCGAAGCGATGGATGATGGGCGGTTCAACCTGATCCTCGAAGGGACGACACGGTTCCGCATGCTGCGCGAACTCGATGCGACGACCGCCTTTCGCCAGATCGAGGCGTCGGTGGAGGAATTCAGCGGCGATGACATAACGCCGGAGCCGCTGCCGATCGCGCTGCGCGGCGGGCTGATCGACGAGGCTAAACTGTTTTCCGATGCGCTCGGCTATGCGGTCGACTGGCCCGCCATCGAATCGCTGGACGACGAGACGCTGGTGAATATGGCGGCGCAGGTCTCGCCCTTCGATGTCGCGGCGAAACAGGCACTGCTGGAGGCGGACAGCATCGCCGAGCGGGCCGAGTTCGTGATCCAGTTCATGCAGTTCTTCCGGATGCACCAGCAGGGCGGCGGCGATGACAGGGCGACATTGCAGTAAGGGGTGGGGCAGAAAGGGGGGTGAGGGCCGGCGTGCCGGTGATGCTGATGGAAGAAGCTCGGCCCTTATCCGGTACTCGGTCGGTTTAATTCACCTCCAGCGCCAGCCGCCGCAATTCCTTCGCCAGAAAATCGAGCACGATCCTGATGCGGGGGACATGCCGGAGGCGTTCATGGGTGAGGAGCCACAAGCCGCTCCTATCGCCTTCGCGCGGCGGGCCGCACCGGATCAGCTCCGGATCGCGATCGGCGAAAAAGCTCGGCATGACGGCAAGCCCGCCACCGGCCCGGACCGCGGACAATATGCCGGTCGCCGTTGCGTGATGCATGGCCACCGAACCATCGAGGTCGTTTTCGATCAGCCAGGACCGATAGGCTGGCCAGAAATTGCCGCCGCCGCCGCCAACGAATATATGGCCGATAAAATCGCCCTCGCTTTGCGGTACGCCATGCACATCGGCATAGGCGCGGCTGCAATAGACGGTCCAGGGATCGTCGGCGATCCTGCGGCCGACAAGACCGCCGCCCTTCGGTTCGACACTGTTGCGGATTGCGATATCCGCTGCGCCCGACGCGAGATCGCGGACATCCTGCGACGTATCGATCTCCAGGCGGATCGCGGGAAACGCGTCGCGCAGTGTGTTCAGAATCGGCGCGAGAATCGTCTCGGCATACAGATCGAGCGTCGTCAGCCTTACCGTGCCGCTCGCGTCCCGAGCCTGAGACGCCGCGGCTTCGGCGAATTCCCCTGCCGCGCCGCCCACGGCACGGGCCTTGTCCAGCAAAGCCTCGCCGACCGGCGTGAGCGCATAACCGGTCTGGCTGCGCTCGAACAGGGATAGCCCGAGCTCGCGCTCCAGTGCCGCGATGCGGCGCGCCGCCGTGGTCTGACTGACGAAAAGGGCTTTGCCTGCGCCAAGGGTACTACCCTTTTCTGCAACGGCGATAAAAAAACGAAGATCATTCCAGTCGATCATGGCTCATCCTGCACTTTTGCAGAACACTAGCGCAATATCGTTGTTCGTTGCAAATCGAAACTTATGTTACTCAGTATTCGTACCGAGGAATTCTCCTCCCTCTTGAAAAGGAAAGTACGATGAAAAACCTGACCTCCCTCCTGATCCCCGCAGCATTGGTTATCGGCTCGGCCTTCGCCCAACCGGCTGTTGCGCAAACGGCCCCCGCCAATGCCGCGTCGGTGACGGTCTCCCACGCCGATCTCGATCTCTCCAGCCCTGCCGACCGCGAGCGCCTGCAACGCCGCCTCAGGGCAGCGGCGCGCGAGGTCTGTGGAACCGGCTTCAATTTCGATCTGCCGAGCCAGAATGCGGCGCGCGAATGCGAGGAAGCGACGCTGGCCAGCATCGCCCTGCCGGTATCGAATGTTCTGGCTTCCGCCGAGTAGCGGGACCGTTGTTCTGCCACGCAGGCTCTCTCCAGCCCCATACTGCCGCCGCTCTGGAAACGGGGCGGCGGTTTTTCTCAGATCATCATTCCTTATAATAAATGCGGCAACTTTAGAGAAACTCTGAGGGGTAAGACCTCTTACCTAATTAGCAGCTAATCCGCCCAAGGATGGTCGGACGGATAATCATTCTCCATCTGTGGTACTGGGATCGACGATTCTAGTCGGTAGGTGTTCGCGACTCGCTCAGACTTTAGAAGGTAGGCGGTCCAAATTCCCGAGATTACACATTCCACGACGATGACTCGCCAGACGACGCTAGCATCAAACATCGGTGCAAAGTCTTGCATCATCAGGATGACCCCGCCCAAGAACGTGAGGCCCGGACCCGCACGCCATAAAGCGACGACTCCGGTTTTGACGGCAGCTGGTTTACGCTGCTTATAAAGTTGATAGCCCGCCCACACGAACCAAACGGACCGCCCAAAGACTAAGGCCCAGCCCATAAACACGAAGGGCTGCCATGAAGGATGGTATGCTAAATTCGCGTCTCTTACAAAGCTATGTTGCTGGGAAATAGCTGCCAATGGCCAAATAAACACCATCAGGATTACTAAGAGTCGGAGCCATCCCTCAACACCCGTCAGCCTTTGATGCCGTAACATATTGCCCCCTTCAAGCTGCGCCAATTAATTCGAGATCGAACAACGCATTAAACCCTCACCCCCTGCAGCAACAGCGGCAGTTTCCCACTGCTCCCTCGCGCCTCATAGACGAATCTCTGTTTCAGCGGCGGGATTTTGCCGATAGCAGTCATCCCGAAGCGGCGCACTTGCGAGGCCGTCCGCCCCTTCAATCCGAACAGGCGCGTCAGGCCGTCCGTTGCCATCGCGACCATCAGCGTGTCGAGGCTGCGCCAGGTTTCGTAGCGTTTCAGGAGTTGCGCGTCGGCGAGGTCCAGCCCGAGCCGTGCGCCATCGACCAGCACTTCGGTCAGCGCGGCGACATCGCGAAAGCCCAGATTAAGACCCTGCCCGGCAATCGGGTGGATGCCGTGGGCGCTGTCGCCGACCAGCGCCAGCCGGTGGGCGGTGATTTTGGCGGCATGGTGAAAACCGAGCGGATAGGAGGCGCGGGGCGCGGCCATGCCGAGCTTGCCAAGGAAACCGCCCATGCGCTTTTCCGCTTCGGCCAGGAACGCGCGGTCGGACAGCGACAGCATAGCATCGCCATCTACCTCATCCACTGTCCAGACCAGCGCCGAACGATGGCCGTTGGCGTCATCCTGCATCGGCAAAAGTGCAAAAGGGCCAGCAAGATAGAAGATTTCATAGGCGATGGCGTCATGAGGCCGTTCATGGTTGAGGCAGGCGATTATCGCGCGGTGCTTGTACCGCCAGCGCGCGACATTGATGCCCGCCGCTTCGCGTGTCGGCGAATTGCGGCCTTCGGCACCGATCAGCAGGGATGCGGCCTGCTCCTCGCCATTATCGAGCACGACCCGCACCGCCCCTGGCCCACGATCCACGTTGGACGCATTCACGCCCATATGCAGCGCGACATGCTCCGCCTCCTGCGCGGCCTGAAACAGCGTCGCGCGGAGCAGCTTGTTTTCGAACATGATGCCGAGCGGGCCTTCGTCCTCCGCCGATTCGAAATCGAGCGCGCCGGGGGCCAGCCCGTCGCTCGCCAGAATCGCGCGGATCGGGCAGCCCTTGCCCTCCAGCCGCTCCCTGAGTCCGATCGCCTGTAGCATCCGCC
>JBGTHW010000099.1:0-32719 GCA_041746035.1 Parasphingopyxis sp. | reverse complement strand
CGCCCCCGCAACATCGCCAGCGGTGCGGGGGCGGGGCCGAGGATTAGCATTCCCTCGATATGGGGCGCGGTGCGGCCGAGAAGCTGGGCGGTCTCCAGCGCCTCGCGTTCGTCTTCAGACGACACGACGATGCCGGCATAGCGCCCGAAGGGCGGCGCGCCGGCGGCGCGGCGGGCGTCGGTTTCTTCCCGGTAGAAGCTCTCGGCGTCGCCCGAAATCAGCGCCTCGATCACCGGGGCGGAAGGTTCGTGCGTCTGGATGAAAACGCGCCCCGGCTTTTCTCCGCGTCCGGCGCGCCCGGAAACCTGCATGATCTGTTGAAAGGTGCGCTCGGCGGCGCGCAGGTCGCCGCCCTGCAAGCCCAGATCGGCATCGACGACACCGACCAGCGTGAGGTTCGGGAAATGATAGCCTTTCGTCACCAGCTGGGTGCCGACGACGATGTCGATATCGCCCGCCTCCATCCGGTGAACGAATTCGGCAGCTTTCCTTGGCGACCAGATCGTGTCGGAGGTAACAATGGCGATCTTCGCGTCCGGGAAGAGCGTGGCGACCTCGTCGGCGATGCGCTCGACTCCGGGGCCGCAGGCGACGAGGCTGTCTTCGGCGCTACACTCCGGACATTCGGGCGGTGGCGGCATGATATGGCCGCAATGGTGGCAGGCCAGCCGTGCGAGCAGCCGGTGCTCGACCATCCAGCTCGTGCAGTTCGGGCACTGGAACCGGTGGCCGCAGGTTCGGCATAGTGTCAGCGGCGCGTAGCCGCGGCGATTGAGGAACAGCAGCGCCTGCTCGCGGCGCTCCAGCGTTTCCTCGACCGCCTGCACCAAGGGTGGCGCGAGCCAGTGGCCGCGCGGCGGCGGGTGTTTGAGCATGTCGATGGCAGCCAGTTCGGGCAGCTCCGCCGCGCCATACCGCCCCGGCAGAGTGACCTCCTCATAGCGGCCGATCTCGACCATCTGTTTGGTTTCGATGGCGGGCGTCGCCGAGGCGAGGACGATGGGGAAACTCTCCATATTCCCGCGCATCACCGCGACATCGCGCGCATGATACATGACGCCCTCTTCCTGCTTGAAGGAGCTTTCATGCGCCTCATCGACGATAATAAGCCCGAGCTTTGGGTAAGGCAGAAACAGGGACGAGCGCGCCCCGACCGTCACCGTCGCCTCGCCCTTGGCGATCGCCCGCCAGGCGCGGCGGCGTTCCGATTGCCGCAGCCCCGAATGCCAGGTCACCGGCTCGCAGCCGAACCGCGCGGTGAAGCGCGTCAGGAACGGTTCGGTCAGCGCGATTTCGGGGAGCAGCACGAGCGTCTGGCGACCCGTGCGCAGCGCCCCGGCGATGGCCTCGAAATAGACTTCGGTCTTGCCGGAGCCCGTCACGCCATCCAGCAGGATCGGCGCGAACTGGCGGGAGGCAACGGCTTCGACAAGCCGCGCGCTCGCAGCCGCCTGATCCGGCTCCAGCGCGGGCTGGTCGAAATCGGGGTCGGGTAGCGGAAAGGGGCTATCGAGCGAGACTTCCACCGGCTCCAGCGCCCCCGCCTTGACCAGCCCGCGAATCACGGCGTCGGAAACCTCGCCTATCTCGGACAGTTCGCGGATCAGCCCCTGGCTTTCGCCGATCAATTCCAGAGCCTGTTCGCGCTGCGGTGTCATCCGCTCCGGCATCCCGCCGCTCGCGCGATATTCAGTCACCGTCTTCTCGCCCGAATAGCCGCTGGTCGAGGCCAGCGTCATGCGCAGCACGGCGGGCAGGGGAGCGAGATAATAGTCCGCCGTCCATTCGATCAGACGGCGGAGATTTTCGCCGAGCGGCGGGGTATCGTAAATCGCGCGGATCGGACGGAGTTTCGCGGCATCCACGCTATCCGCCTCCAGCCTGCCATCGTCCCAGACGACCCCGGTGATCGTGCGCGGGCCGAGCGGAACCTTGACGATGCTCCCCGGCGGCGCGTTCATCCCGTCCGGCACGCGATAATCGAACGGGCCGATGGCGGCATTGAGCAGGACGATGCGGACGCGGGACATGGAAAGGCCGCATAGAACAATTCGTCATTCCCGCGAAGGCGGGAATCCAGTAACAGCGGTCTGGACCGGATTCCCGCCTTCGCTGGAATGACGGCTTGAGGAGACGGAATTGAATAATCTTAAACGCAGAACACTGCTCGCTAGCGGACTCGCAATCCCGCTGCTGGCCCTCCCCGGCTGCACGGGCCTTGGCGGTTTCGGTCTCACCGAAGCCATCCAGCGCATCCTCACCCTCTCCTCGCAACGCGCCTTTGCCGGGTTGCTGGCGGAGGACGGTTTCTATGACGACCAGCTCGCCCGCATCCGGTTGCCCGACCAGTTCGGTGGCAGCAGCGGCTCGATTCTCACCCGTGTGTTGGGTTCGACGCTCGTGCGGGACCAGATGCTGCACGTCCTCAATGACGCCGCCGCCGGAGGGGCCGAACGCGCCGCGCCGCTGGTGATAGACGCGATCCGCAATTTCTCCGTCGCCGACGCCGCCTCGATCCTTCGCGGCGGGCCGGACGCGGCGACCCGCGCGCTGGAAGGGCGGATGGGCGATGCGCTGATAAACGCCATGTTTCCCGAAATCGGCACGGCTCTGCGTATCGCAAACAACCCGCTAGTGGGGCAGGCGCTCGACGCCGCAACCGGAATCGACCTCAATAGCCTCGCCGACAATGTCGCGCGGCAGGCATCCAACGGTATCTACCGCGCGATGGGCCGCGAGGAAGCGGCGATCCGCGCCAATCCGCGCGCGACCAACGATCCTGTGATCATCGGGGCATTCGGGCTGTTGTAGAAAATCGCTCGATCTCGTTTCCGAGGCCCGCCGTCACCACTGCGGGTCGTCCGATCCAGCGCCACCAACGACATAGACCGCCGCTCCATACTGCTGCGGCGTTCCGCGATAGCCCGGATGCGGCCCGCTATACGTTGAACTTGAACAGCATCACGTCGCCGTCCTGCACCACATACTCCTTGCCTTCCTGCCGCAGCTTGCCCGCATCGCGCGCCGCGCTTTCGCCGCCCAGCCCGACGAAATCGTCATAGGCAATCGTCTCGGCGCGGATGAAACCGCGTTCGAAATCGGTATGAATGACCCCGGCGGCCTGGGGGGCGTGGGCGTCACGCGAGACTGTCCACGCGCGGGATTCTTTCGGGCCTGCGGTGAAGAAGGTAATGAGGTTCAGTAGCTGGTATCCCGCGCGAATAACACGGGCTAGGCCGGTCTCCTCCAGCCCCAGATCGGCGAGAAACTCGGGGCGGTCTTCGGGGTCCATCGTTACGATCTCGGCCTCGATCGCGGCCGAGATAACGACCGCCTCCGCCTCCTCCGCTGCGGCCTTCTCGAACACCCGCGCGCTATGGGCATTGCCCTCCGCCGCGCTCACCTCATCGACATTGCAGACATAGAGCACCGGCTTGGCGGTCAGCAGCTGCGCCTCGCGGAACAGCCGGGCCTCGGTCTCGTCATTCGGCTGGGTCAGGCGGGCGGGCTTGCCGCCTTTTAAGAGCTCCAGCGTCTGCCCCAGCACATTGACCAGCGCCTTGGCCTCCTTGTCGCCGCCGGTCGCGCGGCGCTTGGCGTTCTCGACGCGCCGTTCGAGCGATTCCATGTCGGACAAGAGCAGCTCCGTCTCGACCGTTTCGGCATCGGCAATCGGGTCGATGGTGTTATCCACATGCTGGATATCGTCATCCTCGAAACAGCGCAGCACATGGACGATGGCATCGACTTCGCGGATATTGGCAAGGAACTGGTTGCCCAGCCCTTCGCCTTTCGATGCGCCGCGCACGAGACCGGCGATATCAACGAACTCCAGCTGCGTTTCGATTTTCTGCGCCGATTTCGCGATCTCCGCGATCCTGTCGATACGCGGGTCCGGCACCGCGACCTTACCGACATTCGGCTCGATCGTGCAAAAGGGATAATTCGCCGCCTGCGCCGCCTGTGTCTGCGTCAGCGCGTTGAAGAGGGTCGATTTGCCGACATTGGGCAGCCCGACAATACCGCATTTGAAACCCATAATGATCCTGCTGAAATCGGGCCGCGAAGGCCGGTGTGCTGTCGCGCAAAAATAGGCGTTTGGCGGCAAGATTGCTAGGGTCGGCGTGTCGGCGAAACCGCTCGACAGCTTTGCATGGCGAACTTAGGACTGAATCGCACAGGGAAGAATCGTCATTGCGAGCGCAGCGAAGCAATCCAGAGCGGCACGCGGAATCGTCTGCCGCTCTGGATTGCCGCGTCGCTTCGCTCCTCGCAATGACAGCGAATATCTGATGTCCGCCATCGAATAGAGGAAAATCATGCGCCGTTCCGTTTCTAAAATCGCTCTTATTCTGGCACTCGCCGCGACCCCGTTGCCCGCCCTTGCCATCGAACCGGAGGCGACCGTGCTGCGCGGGACGGCGCGGCAGGACGGGCTGCTGGCGGTGCATACCGATCGCCGCGAGGGCGAGATTTATCTCGCGCTGCCCGCGCCCGATGCGGACGGGCTGGCCGGGCGCTATATCTATGTCAGCGGGCTCGAGACCGGCGTTGGCAGTTCGCGGATCGGGCTGGATCGTGCGCAGACCGGCGGCTCGCATATGCTGATATTCCGCCGTGTCGGCGATCATGTGCTGGCAGAGGTCGAGAATACGCGCTTCCGTGCGACAACCGGTACTCCGGACGAGCAGCAGGCGGTGCGCGAATCCTTTGCTTATTCGACGATCTGGCGCGGCGAGGTCGCGGCGGAGACGGCGGATGGCGGTTTCCTGGTCGATATCTCGGGCTTTCTTGCGCGCGACGATCTCAATCTTGCCTCGGCCATTGCGAGCGAGGGCGGCGAATTCGAGTTCAAACCCGATCTCTCCGTCGCCGACACCAATTTCGTCCGCGTATTCCCCGGGAATATCGAGCTGCGATCCCGGCTCACCTTTACCGCCAAGGAGCCGCGGGCCGAGGCGAACAATATCACGCCGGTCGGCGGTAATATCAGCGTGATCGTCCGCCATTCGCTGATCGCCTTGCCCGCGCCCGGTTATCGACCGCGCCGCTTCGATCCGCGCGGCGGATCGTTCGCAATGCCGGTGGTGGATTACAGCGCGCCGCTCGGCCAGCCGGTGGTCTACGAACTGGCCAACCGTTTCCGGCTGGAGCGCACGGACCCGACTGCGGGCCGTTCGCCGGTGCGCGAGCCGATTGTCTTCTATATCGATTCCGGCGCGCCCGAACCGATCCGGACGGCGCTGCACGAGGGCGTCTCCTGGTGGCGCGAGGCTTTCGACAATGCCGGCTTTGTCGATGCCTTCCGGGTCGAGATCCTGCCCGAGGGCGCGGACCCGCTCGATATCCGCTACAACACCGTCAACTGGGTCAATCGGGCGACGCGCGGCTGGTCCTACGGTCAGGTAATCGAAGACCCGCGCACCGGCGAAATCATCAAGGGCCAGGTGCTGCTCGGCTCGCTGCGGGTGCGCCAGGACATCATGATTTTCGAGGCGCTGGTCGGTGCGGGGCTGACCGGCACCGGCGATCCCAACGATCCGATCACGGCGGCGCTCCAGCGCATCCGCCAGCTTGGCGCGCATGAGGTCGGCCATGCCATCGGGCTCGCCCATAATTTCGCGGGCAGCGGGCAGGGGCGTTATTCGGTGATGGATTATCCCGCGCCGCGCGTGCGGCTAGTCGATGGCGTGCCGGACATTACCGATGCCTATGGCGACGGCATCGGGCGGTGGGACAATTTCGCCGTGAACTGGCTCTATGGCGCGGAGACGGACGCCGAGGCCGCACCGATCATGGCGGCGGGGCTGGCCGAAGGTTTGCGCTTCGTCAGCGATGCCGATGCGCGGGAGCTGTCGGCGGCGAACCCGGCGGGCAGCCTGTGGGACGATTATGCCAATCCGGTCGCCGAACTGCGCCGGATGATGGAAGTCCGCCGGGTCGCGGTCGACCGCTTCAGGCCTGCCGCGATTGGCGCGGGCCAGCCGGTATCGCAGCTGCGCCGTTCCTTCGTGCCGATCTGGCTGCTGCATCGCTATCAGCTGGAGGCGGCGGGCAAGCCGCTGGGCGGCGTGAATTACAATTACACGCTGAATGGCGACGGCCGCGAACAGGCGACGCCCGTCGTCGCAGCAGCACAACGCGAGGCGCTCGATGCACTGCTCGATACGCTGTCGCCCGAGGCGTTGACCGTGCCCGCGAATGTCCTGCCCTATCTGTCGGCGGGCTATTCGGGAAATTACGACCGCCAGACCGAAATCGAGGTGATGGCGACGGCGGGCGGGCCGGTGTTCGATCCGCTCATAGCGACCGAAGTCGGCGCGATCCTGACGCTGAACGATCTGCTCGCGCCCGAACGACTCAACCGGCTGGAAATCCAGCATCAGGCCGACGATGCCATCCCCGGCGCGCACGAGACAATCGAGGCGCTGCTCGACCGGACCTTCGGTTTCGGCGGGCGGGATGGCGATGCGGGCGTCCGTCGGCGGATCGCCACGACGGCCGCACTGGCGCTCGCCCGGGTGCAGCGCGATGCGACCCTCTCGCCGACTATCTCGCTGGCGCTGGACGAACGCCTGTACGCGCTCGCCGACAGTCTGGATCGCGGGCGGTCGGGCGATGTCCAGGGCAACTGGAGCCGGGGTCTGGCGCGCCTGTTGCGGGATCGCGAGGCGCTCGATGCGGCCATCGCGGATGAGGACAGGCTTCCGCAAGTGCCGCCGGGCAGCCCGATAGGGTAGATCCGCTCGAAACTACTCGGCCTGCATCCGCAGTGCCACTTCGTTCATGAAGCGCGCATCGTCGTCCTTCGCCAGCCATTCGGCTTCCGCAGCCATCGCGCCGAGCAGATCGCTCAGAGGTTCGATTTCGCTTTTCGCGTAGTTTCCCAGAACGTACCGCGTCACCCGCGCCTTGTCTCCCGGATGGCCGATGCCGATACGGACACGGCGGAAATCGGGGCCGATATGGGCGTCGGTCGAGCGAATGCCATTATGGCCGGCCGTGCCGCCGCCGCGCTTGACCTTCACCCTAAACGGGTCGAGATCGAGCTCGTCATAGAATACCGTCACGTCCTCGGGCGTGAGCTTGTAGAAGCGCATCGCCTCGCCGATCGCCTGGCCCGATTTGTTCATATAGGTGGCGGGCTTGAGCAGCAGGATTTTTTCGCCGCCGACACGGCCCTCCTGCCACCAGCCCTGGAATCGCCCGCGCACGGCATCGAAACCGTGCGTTTCGGCAATCGTGTCGGCCACCATGAAGCCGACATTGTGCCGGTTCATGGCATGGTCAGCACCGGGATTGCCGAGGCCTGTCCAGAGTTGCATCGTGCTCTCCCAGCCCTTTCGGAGCGGTTATCCGTTCGCACCGCTTAGCCGTCATTGCGAGCGTAGCGAAGCAATCCAGCGCTTTGCGCGAACTCCTCTGGATTGGTTAACCTTCGGTCGCCTGCGGCACGCTACGCTCGCAATGACTGGAAAACGATGTCTAGCGATTTCCACCCAAGGCACCGTGCAAAAGAACTACTCCTTCGATTCGCCCCCTTCGCCTTCACCATCCTCGCCATCGCCCTGGGCGGTGGTCGGCACTTCGTCGGCGGCGACTTCCTCGCCCTCTTCGCTTTCCCCGGCCTCGTCTTCATCGCTTCTGAGCGCGGACGGAGCGACGACACCGGCGATGGTGAAGTCACGGTCGTCGATATAGGAGGTGACGCCGTCTGGCAGCTTGATTTCCGAAATATGGATAGAATCGCCGATTTCGAGGCCTTCGAGATCGATGACGATTTCGCCAGGGATATCGTCTGCGGGACAGCTCAGCTCCAGCTCGTGGCGCACGACATTGAGCACGCCGCCGCGCTTCAGGCCCGGCGATTCTTCCTGATTGACGAAGGAAACGGGAATATCGAGCGTGATCGTCGCACCCTTGCCGATGCGCAGGAAATCGACATGCAGCGGGCGATCGGTGACCGGATGGAACTGGACATCTTTCGGCAAGGCGCGGGTTTTGCCGTCGCCAACCGAAACTTCGACAAGGCTGTTCATGAAATGGCCGGTGTGCAGCAATTTCATCAATTCGCGTTCTCCGACGTGAATCGCTTCGGGTTCTTTCTTCTCGCCGTAAATCACGGCGGGTACGCGGCCTTCCCGACGCATGGCGCGAGAGGCTCCCTTGCCTGCTCGCTCGCGTGTCTCGGCCGACAGCGTCAGCTGATCGCTCATCGCATATCTCCAGTTCGCTTGGGGTTACTGTTCGTATCGCCCGCCACGCCTCCAGGGGGCACATGGCGAGAAAGCGCGCCTATAAAGGGAGCAGGACCGATTGGCAAGCAGTCGAATACTACTGCACCCGGCGCGATTCGATCCCCGCATCGCGCAACATGCGCTGCACCGAATCGCGGCCCGCCAGATGACCGGCGCCGACGGCGACGAACACGGTGCCGGGCCGGTCGAGCCGCTCGGCGATCCATTCCGCCCAGTTGCTATTGCGCCCGACGATCAGGGCTTCGCGCAACGCCTCATATTGTTCGAGTTCGTCGTCGAAGGTCGCGGCAATCGCATCTTCGTCGCCAGCGGACCATGCCGCCAGCATGCTTTCGAATTCGGCGCGCACCTCGTCGGGATCGTCGACCACCGAATCGAGGAAATGGCGCTGGGCGTCTTCGGGGAGGGTATCGAAATAGCCAAGCTGCTGCGCCGGAGTCTCGAGACCCGAAATTCCCCGACCGCTTTGCTGGAACATCAATTCGAGCTGATCCTCGACACCGTTTTCCGAATCCAGCCCGAGATCGTTGAGCGTCACCCCGACCAGCATGAGTGCCGCAGCCCAGCTTTCCAGACCATTGAGGAAACGCTCCGGAAACGGCCCGCGCGCGATCATTGCGGCGAGCTGGGGCCGTTTTTCCTCGGAAACCCGGTCGCCGATCGGCGGCAAGTTCGGGCTGACGCCAAGCCGCATCAGCAGCATCGCCGAATCGCTCGCCTCTTCGGAGAGCACGGTTTCGATCACCAGTTCGTCGGATTCGGCAATAGCCCCGTCGATCCGCGTTGAACGCCACGCATAACCCTGCGGCAGGATATGGATGGTGCCGAACAGCCAGACCGTCGTGTCCTCGTCCGCTATGCGCCAGAGCGCCGGGGCTTCGCCGGGGGCGGCGTTCGGTAGCGCGATCTGTGCAGCGGGCGCGGGCACGCAAGATACGAACAGGAGCGCGCACATTCCGCAAAAAAGAGTCCTGATGGCCATGGCCGGTGTCTATCCGGCATTCCAGTCCCAAAGAAAAGCCCTGTTCGCTTGACCCGTGCCGCCCATTGCGCCAATCCGCGCGCATCTTTTTGCAACTGCGAAGGCATTCCCTTGGGCGCCTCTTCTCCGCTCAGTTTCCAGCGTCTGATACTCCGCCTCCATGATTTCTGGAGCGCGCAGGGCTGCGTGATTCTGCAACCCTACGATCTGGAGATGGGCGCGGGGACGTTCCACCCGGCGACGACTTTGCGCGCGCTCGGTCCCGATCCGTGGAAGGCGGCCTATGTCCAGCCTTGCCGTCGGCCCACGGATGGCCGCTATGGCGAAAACCCCAACCGGCTCCAGCATTATTACCAGTATCAGGTGATCCTGAAGCCCAGTCCCAAAGACATCCAGCAGCTCTATCTCGACAGCCTCACCGCCATCGGTATCAATCCGCTCAAGCACGATATCCGCTTCGTCGAGGACGACTGGGAAAGCCCGACGCTAGGCGCGTGGGGGCTGGGCTGGGAAGTCTGGTGCGACGGCATGGAGGTCACCCAATTCACCTATTTTCAGCAGGTTGGCGGCTTCGATTGCAAACCCGTCTCGGGCGAGCTGACCTACGGGCTGGAGCGGCTGGCGATGTATATTCAGGGGGTCGATAGCGTCTACGATCTCGCCTTCAACGATCCTCCCCCCTCCCCTTTGGGGGAGGGGCCGGGGGTGGGGGCGAGCGAGAGCGAGCGTTCTTCGGCGGACAGCCCCACCCCAACCCCTCCCCTGAAGGGGAGGGGCTATACCACCTACGCCGACGTCTTCCTCGAAAACGAAAAACAGTTCAGCCAGTGGAATTTCGAAGAGGCGTCTACCGACACCTTGTTTCAATGGTTCAAGGATGCGTCGGCGGAGGCAAAGAATTGCATCGCCGCGCAGCTCCCGCTCCCCGCCTATGACCAGGCGATCAAGGCGAGCCACATCTTCAACCTTCTGCAAGCCCGCGGCGTAATCTCGGTCGCCGAACGGCAGGCCTATATTGGCCGCGTCCGCGATCTCGCCGTCGGCGCATGCGAGGCGCATATGGCAAAGAATGGGTGGGCGGCGTGATGATCGCCCAGCGTTCAAAAGTTCTCGGTTTCGCTCGAACTTGTCCTTCGACTTCGCTCAGGAACACGGGATCGCTAAACATACTCGTCCATGCCGAGCGCAGTCGAGGCACAATATCGAGCGAAGCCGAGATATTTTTTCGGTCAGGATACCGGTGATGACCGACTTCCTCCTCGAATTACTGTCCGAAGAAATCCCGGCCCGGATGCAGGCGAAAGCGCGAGACGATCTCGCGCGGTTGTTTTCGGCGCAGCTGGAAGAGGCTGGCCTCGCCGCCGAGAGCCTCACCACCTATTCCACCCCCCGCCGTCTCGCGCTGATCGCGAAGAACCTGCCGTTGGAAACGGAAGCCATCCGCGAGAAACGCAAGGGTCCGCGCGCCGACGCGCCCGATCGGGCCATCGAAGGCTTCCTCCGCTCCACCGGTCTGACCCGCGATGATCTCGAAACCCGCGACGTGAAGGGCAAACCCACGCTGTTTGCGGTCATCGACACCCCGGGTCGCGCAACGGCGGACGTCCTCGCCGAAGCCATCCCCGCGATCATCCGCGCCTTCCCCTGGCCCAAATCGATGCGCTGGGGCACGGCGTCCGTAACGACAGAAAGTCTCAAATGGGTCAGGCCGTTACAGGGCATCGTTGCGATCCTCGGCGAAGACCTCGTACCGTGCGATATAGATGGCATCGCCTCGGGTTACGACACTGTCGGTCACCGCTTCCACCATACCGGCCCGATCACGATTGGCGGTGCGCACGATTATGTCGAAAAACTGCGCGCCTGCCATGCGATCGTCGATCATGAGGAACGCCAGGATATGGTCCGCGCGGGTGCAGCCAGGGCGGCGGCGGATGCCGGGCTGGTGCTGGTCGAGGATGAAGGGCTGGTGATTGAGAATGCCGGGCTGACCGAATGGCCTGTGCCGCTGCTCGGCAGTTTCGATGCCGCCTATCTGGAGGTGCCCGAAGAAGTCATCCAGCTCACCGCGCGGATCAACCAGAAATATTTCATCTGTCGCTCACCCCTCCCGCTTGCGGGAGGGGCCGGGGGTGGGCCCGAAAGATCGGGTAACCCCACCCCTAACCCCTCCCGCGAGCGGGAGGGGGACTTAGCCCCCAATTTCGTCTGCACGGCGAATATCGAGGCGGCGGACGGCGGCGTGGCGATTGTCGCGGGCAATGAGACAGTGCTGGCCGCGCGGCTGTCCGAGGCGAAATTCTTCTGGGAGCAGGACCGGAAGGTTCCGCTGGAGGACCATGCGGTGAAGCTCGGCGATATCGTGTTTCACGAGAAGCTGGGGACGGTCGCCGACAAGGTCGAGCGGGTGGCAAAGCTGGCGAGGTGGCTGGTGGAGGAAGGAATTGTAAGACCCTCTCCCCTTCAGGGGAGAGGAGGGAGCCGCGCAGCGGCGGAAGGAGAGGGGGAGTCTGGCTCAACTCCTGCCGCTGACGGACTCCCCCTCTCCCCGGCCCACTCCCCTGAACGGGAGAGGGAGAAGCTGGCCGATATGGCGGAGCGAGCCGCCCGCCTCTGCAAGGCCGATCTCGTCACCGGCATGGTCGGCGAATTCGCGGATTTGCAGGGCATAATGGGCGGCTATTATGCCGAGGCGCAAGGCCTCGACCCAGAAATCGCCGCCGCGATCCGCGATCACTATAAACCGGTCGGGCAGGGCGATGAGGTGCCGACCGCGCCGGTAACGGTGGCGGTGAGTCTGGCGGATAAGTTGGATAGTCTCATCCACTTCATTGGCGTTGATGAAGGACCAACTGGATCCAAAGATCCTTTCGCTCTGCGACGTTCCGCTCTCGGAGCTATGAAAATCACCGAACGAATGGGCTTACGGTTTTCGATCTCCAAGCTTACTGAGTTCGTCATTCGTTGGATCATCGAAGAATGGGAATTTGGTGTCGATCACAAAATAGTTAGCGGTCATCCTACGTCGAAAAATCCAAATGTTTGGACGACAAGGGATATTTCATCTTTTGCGGAGGCGATGACCGTCGAAACGAGCGAAGTGTTGATCGGAATGCGTGAGGGTGTCCGGAGTGATGGTTTACCCGGATCGATAAGGGCGTTTCTTGTTCCCCATCCGGCAATAACTCCCGCAAACATCACTGACTTTCTCGCCGACCGCCTCAAAGTTCAGCAGCGCGAAGCCGGTGTCCGTCACGACCTAATCGACGCCGTTTTTGCACTTGGTGGCGAGGACGATCTCGTCCGGTTGCTCGCGCGGGTGAAGGCGTTGCAGGCGTTTGTCGAGACCGATGCGGGCGCGAATTTGCTCGCCGGATACAAACGGGCGGCGAATATATTGAAGAAGGAGGGGCAACCCTCTCCCCTTCAGGGGAGAGGAGGGAGCCGCGCAGCGGCGGAAGGAGAGGGGAAGTCCGTTTCTTCTGACGATGGCGTTAGCGGTGAAGGGACTCCCCCTCTCCCAACCCTCTCCCCTGAAGGGGAGAGGGCTTTTCCTTACACCCCCGAACCCGCCGAAGCCGCGCTCGCCGAAGCTCTCGCCACCGCCGAACCCGAAGCCGCCGCCGCCATCGCAGCCGAAGACTTCGAAGCCGCGATGTCCGCGCTCGCCAAACTCCGCGCGCCGATCGACGATTTCTTCGAAAATGTCACAGTCAATGATGAAAATGAACAAAAGAGGAACGAAAGGCTTGCAATGTTGGAAAACATCCGGAATGCTGTCCATCGCGTCGCCGATTTTTCGAAGATAGAAGGATGATTCTACAAAACTTTCTACTCGAATGTCGGAGGCTGTTCAGGTGTGACCTTGGTGTGACCTTAGGCCAGCCGAGCCAATGTCAACCGACTGTCAGTTTAAGCAAAGCCTGAGCCTGCGATGACCCAATATGTTTACAAATTCGGCGGTGGAGATTCCGAAGGTGGCAGCGGGGATACGCGCGCGTCAGAGAAACGTCCGGGGGACGTCTCGGATCGCGTGCGCCTCCTTGGCGGCAAGGGCGCGAACCTCGCCGAGATGGCGTCCATCGGCCTGCCGGTGCCGCCGGGCTTCACGATCAGCACCGAACTGTGCACCCGTTATTATGACGAGGGCAAGATGTTTCCGGACAGCGCGCGCGAGGAGGTCGCGAACGGCATCGCCCATATCGAGGGCATAACCGGCAAGCGTTTCGGCGATGCGACGGACCCGCTGCTCGTCTCGGTTCGTTCCGGCGCGCGGGTGTCGATGCCGGGGATGATGGACACCGTCCTCAATCTTGGCCTGAACGACGAAACCGTCGCGGGCCTTGCAGAAAAATCTGGAGATCCGAGGTTTGCGTGGGACAGCTATCGCCGCTTTATCCAGATGTATGCCGATGTCGTGCTCGGCCTTGATCATGGCGATTTCGAGGAAGCGCTGGAGATCGCCAAGGAAGACAAGGGCGTCACTCTCGATACCGATCTCGACGCCGATGACTGGCAGGCGCTGTGCGGCGAATATGCGAAAATCGTCGAGCAGCAGCTCGGCAAGCCGTTTCCGAAGGACGTGCACGAGCAGCTCTGGGGGGCGGTCTCGGCGGTGTTCGGCTCGTGGCAGTCCGACCGCGCAAACACCTATCGCCGTATCAACGATATCCCCCGTGACTGGGGCACGGCGGTCAATGTCCAGGCGATGGTGTTCGGCAATATGGGCGAGGACAGCGCCACCGGCGTCGCCTTCACCCGCGATCCGGCGACCGGCGAGCGCGCCCATTTTGGCGAGTTCCTGATCAATGCGCAGGGCGAGGATGTCGTCGCCGGTATCCGCACACCGCAATATCTGACGCGCGTCGCGCGCGAGCGGGCTGGGGCGAAGGCCGAGTCGATGGAAGAGGCGATGCCCGAGACCTTCGTCGAACTCGCTCGCATCTTCGACCTGCTCGAAACCCATTATCGCGATATGCAGGATATCGAGTTCACAGTAGAACGTGGGACCCTCTGGATGCTGCAAACCCGCTCGGGCAAGCGTACGGCCAGAGCCGCGCTCAAGATCGCCGTCGATATGGTCGAAGAAGGGCTGATTGGCGAGCAAGAGGCCGTATTGCGGGTCGATCCGGCAGCGCTCGATCAGTTGCTTCACCCGACCCTCAACCCCGATGCCGAGCGCGATGTGCTGACCAGGGGTCTGCCCGCCTCGCCGGGGGCGGCGTCGGGGATAGCGGTGTTCGATGCCGATACCGCCGAGAAACGCTCCGGGCATGGCCGCGATGTCATCCTCGTCCGCACCGAAACCTCGCCCGAGGACATTCACGGGATGCACGCCGCCAAGGGCATCCTGACGGCGCGGGGCGGGATGACATCCCACGCGGCGGTCGTCGCGCGCGGCATGGGGCGGCCCTGTGTGTCGGGTGCGGGGGGAATTGCGATCGACCTCAAGGCGAGGACGTTCAGCGCGGCGGGGCGCGAAATCAGGGAAGGCGATCTTATCACCATCGACGGAACGACCGGCGAGGTAATGGTCGGCGAAGTCGAAACGATGCAGCCCGAACTCGGCGGCGATTTCGGAAAGCTGATGGAATGGGCGGACCAGGCCCGGCGAATGGCGGTTCGCGCCAACGCCGAAACGCCGCGCGACTGCCGGACAGCGCGCGAATTCGGTGCCGAGGGCATCGGGCTGTGCCGCACCGAGCACATGTTCTTTGAAGCGAGCCGGATCGCCGCCGTCCGCCAGATGATTCTGGCCGAGGACGAGGCGGGGCGGCGCGAGGCGCTGGCGAAACTCTTGCCCGAACAACGCAGCGATTTCCGCGAAATATTCGAGATTATGGTCGGTCTGCCGGTCACGATCCGTCTGCTCGACCCGCCGCTGCACGAGTTTCTTCCGCACGGCGAAGAAGAGCTCGAAGAAATTGCGAGCGCGTCCGGCGTTTCGGTCGATACGCTGCGGCGGCGAGTCACGGAACTCCACGAATTTAACCCGATGCTGGGTCATCGCGGCTGTCGGCTGGGTGTGACCTATCCCGAGATTTACGAAATGCAGGCGCAGGCGATTTTCGAAGCGGCGGTTGAAGTCGCCGAAGCAACTGGCAAAGCGCCGATCCCCGAAGTGATGGTACCGCTAGTCGCCACCAAGCGCGAGCTGGAGCTGATGAAAGCGGTGATCGACGAAGCGGCGGAAGCCGTGTTCGCCGACAAGGGGCGACGTATCGACTATCTCGTAGGCACGATGATCGAACTCCCCCGCGCCGCCTTGCGGGCTGGCGATATCGCGGAATACGGCGAGTTTTTCAGCTTCGGTACCAATGATTTAACCCAGACAGCTCTCGGCGTTTCGCGTGACGACGCGGCGAAGTTTCTCAGCGCCTATGTCGATCGGGGCATCTACGCCCGCGATCCCTTCGTCAGCCTCGATATCGACGGCGTGGGCGAGCTGATTGCGCTGGCCGTCGAGCGGGGCAGGGCGACGCGCAGCGACATCAAGCTCGGCATTTGCGGAGAACATGGCGGCGATCCGGCGTCGATAGAATTCTGCGAAGCTACAGGCCTCGATTATGTCAGCGCCTCGCCTTACCGCGTCCCGATCGCGCGCCTCGCGGCCGCCCAGGCGGCGTTGCGGGCAAGAGGCTAATCGCGAACGCGATAATTGCGATCGTGCTCGTCGAGGTCGCCATTGTGAAGCATCCTTGCCTGTTCGATCCATTGCTCGCGTTCGATCATGCCCGGTTCGGCACCCAGCCGCCCCTCGATGGAGGCGCGGTCGTCCGTCGATAATCCGGCGATGTGTCTGTAACGGCGGAAGCCCATTTCGTTGAGTATGGCCTGGTCTTCGCTGCGCAGGCCGCGGATTGCGGTCAGATCGTCATGACTTCTGAGCCGCTCCGTGAAGCCCGGTCTGGCTTCGCCGTCGGAAACGGTGTCCGCGCTCTCCGTGCTCTCCAGTGTAGCGATGCGCGCATTAGCGGAGCGGATGCGCTCGTCATTATCGCGTTCGAGCGTCCGATACCGTTCATGCTCCTCGCGATAACGGCGTTTCCATTTCGGGCCGGAACTCAGCAACAGACCGGCGATCAGCCCGATCAGTGCGGCCAGTCCTACGATCAGCCATTGATCGGGCGTAAAGGTCTCAAACATTGCGGCTCTCCTCGTTCAGGATAACTCCTGAACGAGGATGCCGGTTCCGTTAGCGGTTGATGAAATTGTCGGAGATCGAGCAGGCCGCAGGGCCGAGGATCACGACAAACAGCGTCGGCAGGATGAACATGATCAGCGGGATCGTCATGATCGCCGGCAGCCTTGCCGCTTTTTCCTCGGCGCGCATCATTCGTTCATTGCGGAATTCCGCCGAGAGTACGCGCAGCGCGCTAGCCAGCGGCGTGCCGTATTTTTCGGTCTGGATCATTGTTGTGACGACGCCCTTGATCGCATCGAGATCGACGCGATAGGCGAAATTCTCGAACGCCTGACGCCGTTCGGTCAGAAAGCTCAGCTCGATGGCCGTCAGTGCAAACTCGTCGCCAAGCTCGGGATAGGCTTTACCCAGTTCCCGGGCCACGCGGCCAAAGGAGGCATCGACGGTCAGGCCGGCCTCGGCGCAAATCACGAGCAGATCGAGCGCATCGGGCAAGCCCTTGCGGATCGCATCCGAGCGCTTTTTGATCTTGTTGGTGATGAACAGGTCCGGAGCCTTGTAGCTCAGTAGCAATGTGCCGCCTACGACGCCGAATTTCTTGATCGCCGACCATTCTTCAAGGAAACCGAACCCGTAAACCGCCAGCGCAATACCGCCGCCGAGTACTATTGGCATGACCATCCGCGCGAAGATCACCGCGACGGCCAGGTCTTTCGAGCGGATACCGGCCTGCGCCAGCTTTTGCTGTGCTGTCTGAAGCTGCGAATCCTGAAGCGTGTTGAGCGATTTCAGGATGGACCGCATCCTGTCGGTTGTCTCGTTCTTCTGGGTTAGCGATTTGCGGCGGCGCGAAGCCGGCGCGACGATACCCGCCTTGAGCTGTTCGCGGCGGTCATTCAGCGCCTTGACGCGTTTCGCCATCGGGTCTTTCACAGTTGTGACCGCATAAATCGCGACGAGCACGGCAAAGGTCGCCACCCCCGCGAGCATTGTCGCGACCAGGTAAACGTCGAAACCGAGTAATGTAGGTCCACCAGCTTCGGGCATGATCGTTCTCTTCCTCTCGCCTAAATCTCGAAGCTGACCATTTTGGCCATAATGAAGACACCTATGCCCATCCAGATCAAGCCGCCGATACCAGCGATTATCAGGCGTTCATCGATGAAGAATTGCATCATATAGTCCGGGTTGATCATCAGGATTAGGCCGAACACGATGAAGGGCAGCGCGCCGACGATATAGGCAGACGCCTTGGATTCCGAAGACATTGCCCTGATTTTGAGCTTCATCTGGCTGCGCTGGCGCAAAACCGTTGCGAGATTCGCAAGCGTTTCGGCAAGATTGCCGCCGGTTTCGCGCTGGATCGCCAGAGTGATGCAAAAGAAGCGAAACTCGGCCGTGTCGAGGCGATCCGCGGTGCCTTCCAGCGCATCGTCCATCGTCTGGCCGATCTTCATTTTGTCGACCACTTCGCGAAACTCGATGCCGACGGGACCGGGCACTTCCTGGGCGACCACCGAAAGGGTTTCGGAGATCGGCAGGCCGGAGCGCAAGCCCCGGACAAGCAGTTCGATCGCGTCCGGAAATTTCGCGTTGAATTTTGCGATCCGCTTCTTGATCATCCGTCCAACGAGCATGTGCGGCAGGCCAAGGCCGACGAACGCACCGGCGAGAACCGCGAGATAGATCGGCATACCCCGAAACATCGCGAGGGTGGCCACGATGCCGAGAATGGCAACATTGATAGCCATGTATTTCCCCAGCGACCAGCGCTTGCCCGTTCGCTTCAGTCGGGAACGCAGCATATCGGGTTTGGGAACGAACCGGCCAAAAAACGTATCCATCTGCGTATCGCGTCTGGCCAGAATTTTGCGCATCTGCTCGTCCGAGTCCGCAACACTCGCCGTATGGCGACCGCGAAGAGCGGCCAGACGCTTGGCCTGGACCTTGCCGGCATTGGGCCCGGCAAAAGCGAGATATACCAGCAAAAGCATGCCGAACAGGCCCGCTCCGAACATAGCTACTGGAAAAATGTTCATATCTGTTCCCTGACCGCGAGGTTCCGGAATGCCGCCTGGGCGGCGTTCAGGCTAAACCTGGTTGCTTCCGGAATCGTCCTTTCCCGGCTTCTTCGCCAGCAGCGCCCTTAGCCCACCCAGCTTGCCCATCAGCGATCCATCCCCGAATGCGCCCTCGACCGTGTCCCCACCGTCGATTTGCGAAAGACGGTGCGCGAGTTCGGTGATGCCAGTAGCCACCTTGGACGACTTACCCGCTTCGGCGAGTGTCTTGCCCAGCTTCGCAGCCTGCACGGCCACTTTTTGATCGAGCGGGATCGTGATATCGATCTTGCGCTCGATGGAGCTTTCAAAGTCTTTTCTGGAGATTTCCAGCGTGCCGCCAGACGGCACCCGGTTCGCCACCACAATAACCTCGGCTTGAGGCGCATTGGATTTGAACCAGGAAAGGAGACGAATCGCGTCCCGTGTCGCTGCGAGCGTCAATTCGGTCACGATCACCGCTTTCTGAACGTCCTGCAGCAAATGCGGATACTGGATCAGCATCGACCGCGGCAGGTCGATCAGCGAAAGTTCGAAAGCGTTCCGGATCTCTTCCTCCAGCTGGTAATAGGCGCTGCCATCGGTCAGCATCGGCTGATTGATGGGAGCTTCCGCCGAAAGCACGGCGAGTTTCTCGTTGGCCTTGACCATCGCACGTTCGATGAAGAGCCCGTCGATACGGCTCGGATTTTCGATAGCGTCGGTCAGCCCGCGCCCCGGCTCGAGATCGAGCGACAGGGCACCGGTGCCGAAATGCACATCGAGATCGAGCAGCGCCGTCAAGCGACCCTGTTGCTCGCTGAGCAACCAGGCAACCGAACTCGCCAGCGTGGAAGCCCCGACGCCGCCACGCGTACCGACAAAAGCCGACATCACATGCGGACGGTCTTGTTCGCCTCCGTCCGCATTGCGTGGACCGGCAAGCATCATCTGGGCCTGCGTCAGTGCATCGCGGAGCTGATCCGCAGTAAACGGCTTCAGCAGATAATCCTGGATACCGCTCGAAAGCAGATCGCGATAGAGGCGCACATCGTTGACCTGCCCCGCAGCGATGACCACGGTTCCTGGCTCGCAGACTTCGGCGAGCGAATTGATATCGTTCAGCGGATCGCCGCTTTCCGAAAGATCGACGAACAGCACATGCGGGCTGGCAGTAACCGAGAGGGACTGAACCGCATTGCGCAGACCGCCCTTGTTTACTTTTTCCTGCGACCAGCCGAGTTCCGTGGCGATCGGTTTCAGCAGTTCGGCAGCCTCGTCGTCGCAGACATAGGCCTGGAACGCCTCGCGTGTTCCGGATGCGTTAAAGGGAGCGTTCATTAGTTGCCTCCATCCGTGGTAGTGGTGTCCTCGACATTATTGTCCGCGCCCGTTGGTTCAGCCTCGCGATAGGCGCCGATGGCGCGGTTCGTCGTTCGCGGATCGCCGGAACCGTCGCCGCGCTCTCCGCGCACGAGATGCGCGGGATCGGCGACCATCGCCGCGACATTGCTGTTGACGGCGCAACCATAATTGGACGGAGTCGAGCCTGCGAAATCGCCATTCGAATGGCGATCCCAATTGGGGCAGTTAGGGACCTCGGCGCTTGTCCGGCTGACAACAACCCGCATCTCGCCGGGGCGAAGCTGGCCGGCAGTCACGGGAGCGCGATCGGCGAGCAGCAACCCGTAGCGCGCGGCGATCTCCGCAACCTTGGAACGGCGTTCGCCGCTGCCATAGGGATCGGGATCGTCGAGCGAGATACGGTCGCCATATCCGAGTTGCAGTGTCTCGAACCAGTCGGCGAGGCGGGCTTCCTCGGTATAGGATAGGCCCTGGCCGCCGGCATGGACGTCGAAAACATAATCGGTGCGGCTGACGACAGGCTGGTTGATCGAACTCATTCCCTGGTTAACCGGGCCGCCGCCGCAAGAGGCGAGCGTCCCGACGAAGGCCAGAAGGGCGGAAGTGGCGAAAATGCGCATAACTGATATCTCCGAGTACGCTGCGATTAATCGTTGAATGAGAAGCCAGGGCTGGCATTACCGGCTGGTTCCAGGCGAGCGGCATTTTCCTGCTGATCGCCCGGATTTCCAGGAGCTTGCTGCTGGCCTCTTTCGAGGCCGGGCTGCACGGTGCTGGCCGGGGCCATTGTCGGACCAGGGCGGGTCGCGCCGCTTTCACCGCTGAAGGTGCGGCCGAGCAGCAACCGTTCGATATCCGAGGGCGAACGATAGCCATCGGTCGGCAAAGCGATCTGGTTGGCCGAAACCGGCTGGACCAGATACGGCGTCACCACGATAACGAGTTCGGTCTCCGAGCGACGCCAGCGGTTGGAACGGAAGAGAGCACCCAGTACCGGGACATCGCCAAGGCCTGGTGTGCGGTCAACTGTACTGTCGTGCCCGTTCTGAAGCAGACCGGCGATCATGAAGCTCTGGCCCGAACCCAGCTCCACCGTGGTTTCGGCACGGCGAACGGTAAGCGCAGGTACCTGGAAGCCATTAAGCGTAATCGCGCCTTCATCCGATAGTTCCGAAACTTCCGGGCGAACCCGCATCGAGATACGGCCATTGGCGAGCACCACCGGCGTAAAGGCGAGGCTGACGCCGAACTGCTTATATTCGATGCCGACCGAACCGAGGCCCTGCGACAGGGCAATCGGGAACTCGCCACCAGCCAGGAAGCTGGCGGTTTCACCGGAAAGTGCCGTCAAGTTGGGTTCGGCAAGCGTCGTGACGAGGCCTTCAGTTTCCGCGAGATCGAGCGCGCCCAGAACATCGAGGCCGAGCAGATTGCCGGCGGCACTCAACACTGTGTTCGTGCCGGAGGATTGGGGCGTCGTGAACTGTGTAGCGCCCTGGGTTATGAAGCGCCCGGTCGTCGTGTCGAACGGCAGTTCGATCGAACCGGCGGGCAGGCCGAATAGCTGACTGGCATCCAACATGGGGAGGCCGGACGTATCGGCGGTGCCGATACCCAGGCCCGCTCCGCGGGAAATGCCGAACTGGAAGCCGCCCGTAGTATCGCGGGTCAGCAAGTTGGCGCGGATATCGCGAATGATCGAGCGGCTGACTTCCGCTACCTTCACATGCAGGTTAACCTGCAAGGGGGTTGCCGTGCGCAACCGGCTGATAACCTGCGTTTCCTCGCCGACAAATGCCTGCACGAGCGCAGAGGCTTCTTCGACATCGGATGGCGAGGAGACCGTGCCGGTGAGCAGGATCAGGCCATTCATCGGCGTAACCGCAATCGACGCTTCGGGCATCGCCAAAGACAGCATCGACTGTACGTTGGTGAGATTGTTGCCGACGCGAACCGTGGCCGAATAAACGACATTGCCGCTGGCATCGCTGGCATAGACGGTAGTCTCGCCTGCCGCTTTGCCGAACACATACAGTGCGCGGGACGAGCGAACCTGGACATCCGCGATCTCGCTGCTGGCGACGAACAGGTCGGTCATTGCCCGTGGAAGGTTGACCAGCTGGCCGCTGCCGACCGAGAGCGTCAGGCTGTCAGCCGGAGCCTCGCGCGGCGCGGTTTGCGCCTGGGCCGTTCCCGAAGCCGCGACACCGAGGCCGGCGGCGAGGGCGGCGGCAGCAATCGCTGCCATCGCATTCTGGCGTGTTTTTTTCGTGAAAGTCATCTTATCTACCCCCGACCGGAACTTGCGTCACTTCATTGCCCCGGGCGACGCGAACCGTCGGCCCTGTGGGAACTGGGTTTGCTGGCGCGGCTGTGTTGTTGCCGCTCGCTGCGGCAAGCATCGCTGCTGCCATCTGGGCCGCCGTGTCGCCCGGATTGCCTGCGGACAGGCCGTTCCCGCCGCTATTACTATTGTCCGAACTGGGAACGCTGCGGCGCTGGAAGCGGGATACATCGCCACCGGTAACATAGGTGGTGTCCGTATCGACCGGACGATTGGCGATTTGCGTCATCATCCGGTCTTCTGCTTCCGGATCGTCGCCATCGGGCATGTCGACCTCGCCAGCGGCGATAGCGCGCTCCAGTTCGGCGGTATTGTCGGCGATGGAACGGAGCGATAGCGAAAGCTGTCCGATGCTCTGGCCGACCGCGATCTTCTCCGCGATACGCGGCGTGGCTTCGACGGTGACCGTGGCCGAGACGATAACCTCGACATCGCCCTCTTCGTTGGTTTCGTTGGTCGTCCGCTGATCGGTGGCGAGCACGCGGAGGTTGCGGACGATGGTCTCGGAGGCGTAAAGGGGAGGGCCTTCGCCCCCGCCTTCGACTTCCTGTGTCAGTACAAGGTCGATACGATCGCCCGGGAATACGAAGCCGGCAACGCCGCTCTGGGCGGAAACCGGAACCGTAACGGCACGCATGCCCGGGCCAAGCGCCGCCGCGAGAAAGCCGCGATCGCCGGGACGCACGAGAGCGCCTTGCGTAATGGGCTGGCCCGCCGTGATCTCGTTGCGGACAACCGTGCCGAGCAGGCTATCCATGTCGGTTTCGCCGCGCAGGAAATAGCTGCCCTCGATCAATTCTTCGGGCCAGGGCTGATAGCGGAAACTGTCCGGGCTGATGATCGTTCCGACCGGAAGCGAACGCGTTGCAACCAGAACCATGGGCCCTGTCGGCACCGACGCCTCTGCGGTAGGCGCGTTTGCGCCCATGAACATGCTGCGTGCCATAAAGGCGGTGACGGCTGCGATGAGCAATGCGCCCACGAGCAAAATGACTTTACGTGCATCCATGACTGTATCTGCCTCCTGTCAGGCTTGTTGGGCCTGTTACGGCGTTAGCGGTTAAATGGTTAAAATCTGGTTCATGACGACCCAGAGGCCACCGCCGGCGATCGCGATCCCGTAAGGAACTTCGGGTGTTTCGTTCGATTTTGTCAGCCGCTGGCGGATCAGCATGAACAGCGTCAGTGCACCGCCGCCGATCGCCATGACGATCAGCATCGTCGATAATTGCTGCGGCACCAGCCAGAGTGCAAGCGCACCGATCATCTTTACATCGCCGCCGCCCATCGCGCCGATGGCGAAGGCGAACGTAAAAACTATGAACAAGGCGAGGGCGAGACCGATAATGATGGCGATGTCGGGCCAGAGAGAAAATCCTGCGGCCCACCAGTAGAGCGGAGCCATCAGAGCAATCGCCAGATTGAGCTTGTTCGGAATGTCGCGTCTCAGCCAGTCGCCATACGCCGCCCAAAGCAGCGCGGGTGCTAAAAGAAAAGCCGAGAAAAATGGTGCTGCCCCTGTCATGGGGGTCTTGATTAGTGCTTACTGCTTTCTAAACCGTAACCAGAATCATGAAAATCGAAATCTTCAATCGCCGCGCTCATCCCGAGGGCATGACTATCGACCGCTGGATCGCGCCGGATGGCTGGGATCATCGCCGCTGGAAGTGGCCGGTCGAGGACGATGAAACCGTAAGGGGCAGCATTGTTTTCCAGACAGGCCGGGGCGATTTTTTCGAGAAATATCTTGAGAGCTTGGCCGAATGGCATGAGGCGGGATGGAATTTGTGCGGGTTCGACTGGCGCGGCCAGTCAGGTTCGGGCCGACTTCTAACCAACCCCAGTGTCGGCCATATCGGGAGTTTCGATCTGTGGGTAGACGATCTCGATGTATTCATCCGCGGCTGGCGCAGCGAAATGCCGGGGCCGCATATTTTGATGGCGCATTCGATGGGGGGGCATCTTGCCATGCGGTATCTGATCGATCGGCGGCCCGATCTCGATGGGGCGATATTGAGCGCACCGATGCTGCGCATGATCAGCAAGCCGATGCCCGAAAGGCTGGCGCATTTCGTCGCGCGGCAATTCGTCCGTTTCGGTTTTGCCGACCAGCATGCCTGGCAGGAGAATGAGCGACCGTCGCTCCCCGGCAGCTCTCGCCAGAAGCTGCTGACTCATGATTTCGAGCGTTATGCGGACGAGGATTGGTGGATCGACAATACCGATTTTTTGCGTATCGGTCCGCCTAGCTGGCAGTGGCTGGTGGCGGCCTATCGCTCTTCGGCGGCGATGTTTGCAGAGGGGACTTTCGAGAAGGTGACTATCCCGATCCTGTTTGTTGCGGCGGAAAAAGACAAGTTGGTGAGTGCGAGGGCGATCCGCGAGGCGCACGAACGTCTGCCGAATTCGAGCCTCCTGATGCACCCGACATCCGCGCATGAGTTGCTGCGAGAGGTCGATGCGATCCGCGACGAGACAATGGGAGAAGTTGCGGCTTTTCTGGATGAGCGGGTCAAAGTCCCGGCATGAGTTTCGATTTTGCGATTATCGGGGCCGGTATCGCGGGGGCGAGCGTTGCATCCGAACTTGCGCCCCACGGTCGGACTGTTGTTCTGGAGGCCGAGAATATGCCGGGTTACCATGCCACCGGGCGTTCGGCCGCTTTCTGGTCTGAAACCTATGGCGGCCCGTCTGTGCAGCCACTGACAACCGCTTCTCATGATTTCCTTGCGAATCCGCCCGGCCAGTTTTCGGAACGCTCTTTCCTGAATCGTCTCGGTGCCCTGCATCTGGCGGACGAAACCGGATTGACCGCGCTGGATGCTTTTGCCGAGGAATTCGCCGATAGCGACGTCGTGCTTGAATCGGTCGGAGGCACGGAACTTGCGAACCATGTTCCCGGACTGAAACCGCGCTGGAAACGAGCAGTTTTCGAGCCGACATGCGCGGACATAGATGTCGGCGGTTTGCACCAGGCCTTTTTGCGCGATGCGAAGCGCAAGGGAGCGGAGCTTCGCTGTTCGGCTTCGGCGGAAGAAATTGCGCGCGGGGACAAAGGCTGGATTATCGCGGCCGGAGGGCAGGAGCTCGCGGCGCGGATCGTTATCGACGCAGCCGGTGCTTGGGCCGATGAGATAGCTGCGCTAGCGGGTGTGGCGACCATCGGCATAAAGCCATATCGCCGGACACTCATACAGTTGCGCACCGATCCCGCCCCGCCCGAGGCCCTGCCGCTTGTCATCGATGCGGCGGGCACATTCTATTTCAAAGCGGAGGCGGGCGGCCGTTTGTGGCTTAGCCCGCATGACGAGACGCTGGAAGAACCAGGAGACACCGTCCCGGAGGAGCTGGATATCGCGCTGGCCATCGACCGGCTCGAAAAAGCGGTCGACTGGAGGGTTCTGGCGGTCGAGCGCAAATGGGCTGGGCAACGCAGCTTCGCGCCGGATCGGCTGCCGGTTTATGGGTTCGACCCAAAGGCACCGGACTTTTTCTGGTGCGCGGGGCAGGGCGGCTTTGGCATCCAGACCGCGCCCGCCGCAGCGAAATTGTGCAGGGCGCTGATTCTTGACGAACCGCTCGATCCGATGGTCGCAGACATCGAAGCGAAAGTTTACGCGCCGGATCGATTTTAGCTGAACGCCGTTGCAGCATTGCTGGCGAGGATATCCGCGCGTTCGTTTTCCGCGTGACCGGCATGGCCCTTTACCCAGGCCCATTCGATGGTGTGCTCCGTCGCCGCCGCCAGCAGCTCCTGCCAGAGGTCGGCATTCTTCACCGGTTTTCTCGCCGCCGTGCGCCAGCCATTCTTCTGCCAGTCATGAATCCATCTGGTGATGCCGTCTTTTACATAGGCGCTGTCGGTGGTGAGTTTGACGCGGCTTGGGCGTTTGAGAGCCTGGAGCGCGCGGATCGCGGCGAGCAACTCCATGCGGTTATTGGTTGTATCGGCCTCGCCGCCCGAGAGTTCTTTCTCATGCTCGCCATAGCGGATCAGCGCGCCCCAGCCGCCGGCGCCGGGATTGCCCTTGCAGGCACCATCGGTAAAAATCTCGACGATGCTCATGCGGCAAAGATATCCTGTCCGGCCCGCTGATAGAAGTCGAGGCGGCGGCGGAAGGCCAGCGGATCCTTCCGTGTCACGAGCGCGTCGGCGGGTGTGTTGAGCCAGTCCCAGGCGCGCGTGAGCAAGAAGCGCAGCGATGCGCCACGCGCAAGGATGGGCAGGGCAGTGCGTTCGTCGCCGGAAAGGGGCGTCGTGCTGGAATAGCCCGCGATGAGGGCCTTCGAGACTCCGGTATCGAACTCGCTTCCATTCTCCGAAAAACTCCATGCTGTATGGGTGACGGCCAAATCATAGGCGCGGATATCGGTGCATGCGAAATAGAAATCGATTATTCCCGTCACGTCATTGCCGATCATCAGGACATTGTCGGCAAAGAGGTCGGCATGGATGGCGGAGCGGGGGAGGGCGTCGGGCCAATGTGCCTTCAGACAATCGAGTTCCGCGTTTACAAGATCGCCAAGACCGGGTTCGATATCATCCAGCGAACCTCCGCATTGTGCCGCGATATCCTGCCACCCCCCAAGCGACAGGGTATTCCGCCGCTCCAGCTTAAAATCCGCCAGTGCCTTGTGCAGCCCGCCCAATGCCGCTCCAGCAGAGCGGGCCTGCGCCACCGATGGCTCGCCCGGAGAAACCCCTTTCAGGAACTTGATGAGACATGCCGGGCGATCCGCAATCGTCTGTATCTGTGTGCCATCGCGCGCCTCGATGACCGGCGGGACGGGTGCGCCACGTTCCGCCAGATGATCGAGCATTGCCAGGAAGAACGGCAGATCGCGCTCATCGACGCGTTTTTCATAGAGCGTCAGGATAAATCGGTCTTGCGTCGTTTCGATCAGGAAATTGCTGTTCTCGATGCCTTCGGCAATGCCCTTGGCCGAGACCAGCGTACCGACATCGTAGCGCGTCAGGAACTCGGCAATCCGCTCCGCCGAAACCAGGGTATAAACCGCCATAACGAGAACTCAGGCAGCTTCGAGGCCGCGTGGCAGCTTGAACAGCATTTTTTCGTGCGTCGTCTCGATCTCGCGTTCCTCGACATCGAACCTAGCGTCGAGCCAGTCCACGACTTCGCGGACCAGTATCTCCGGTGCCGATGCGCCCGCGGTGATGCCGAGCGTCGCCACGCCATCCAGCCAGCCCGGATCGATATCGGCGGCGCGCTGGATCAAGCGGGCTTCCGTGCCCTGCCGCTCCGCAACCTCCACCAGCCGCACCGAGTTCGAGCTGTTCGGTGCGCCGATCACGAACACCATGTCGCAGCTCGACGCGATGGCTTTCACTGAATCCTGCCGGTTAGAGGTCGCATAGCAGATATCCTCGCTGCGCGGCGCATTGATCGCCGGGAAACGTGCCTTCAGCGCGGCGACGATCTCCCTCGTATCGTCCACCGAAAGCGTCGTCTGCGTCAGAAAGCCGAGATTTGCCGGATCGGCGATATCCACTTCTTCCGCATCTTTCACTGTCTCGATCAGCGTCATCGACCCTTCCGGAACTTGCCCCAGCGTCCCGATTACCTCCGGATGGCCTTCATGGCCGATAAACAGGATATGCTGGCCCTTCTCCACCAGCCGTTCGGCCTGCCTGTGCACTTTGGACACCAGCGGGCATGTCGCGTCCAGATACTCCAGCCCCCGCTCTTCCGCCTTGGCCGGGATAGCTTTCGGGACGCCGTGCGCGGAGAATACCACCGGTACATCGTCGGGCACATCGTCCAGTTCCTCGACGAAAATCGCGCCTTTCGCCTTCAAGGCGTCCACGACATAGCGATTATGCACGATCTCATGCCGGACATAGACCGGCGCGCCATATTTCTCGATCGCCAGCTCGACGATGCGGATCGCGCGGTCGACCCCGGCGCAAAAGCCGCGGGGCGCGGCAATCAGCAGGGTCATGGCAGGTTTGACGGTTTGTGCGATATTCATGGCGGACCTGTTACGCGATTGCTTGCAGCGACGAAAGCCGGTTCCTATGAGGGGCGGCGAAACGGTCGCTTCATGGCCCTATTATAGTGTAAGGATTGCGTTCGTGCCTCATATTACAAAATTTATCGTCCTTGCCGCCATCTTTTTGGCCTTGGCGTCCTGCGGTCGCCGCGATGTGATTAGCGCGGGCGAGCAGGGCGTGGCTCTGCTGGTCAACCGTACGGCATGTCCCGCCGTTGCAACGCCGGTCTATACAAACGAGATCACCGTTTTCGATCCGTCCTCCAGCCGCGAGGCGAGCGCGATAGACGTGACCGCCGCCATCACCAACATCCGCAGCACCTGCGGCGATGTCGGCGATAACATTCAATCCACCGCGACATTCGAAATACGCGGCCGGCGGACGAATGCCAGCGGCGCGCGGGAAATCGTGCTGCCCTATTATGCTACCGTGCTGCGCGGCGGCGGGCAGATCGTTTCCAAGGAAGTCAATCGCATCGGCCTGCGGTTTGCGGACGGCGAGTATCGCGCCAGCACCAACGGCCAGGCAACGGCAACGATTTCGCGCGCCGCGGCGACCCTTCCCGCCGATATCGAGGAACAGCTCACCCGCCGCCGCCGCCCCGGAGACGCCGATGCGGCGCTCGATCCGCTCGCCGATCCCGAAGTGCGCACGGCGGTCAACAACGCGACCTTCGAACTGCTGATCGGTTTCCAGCTTCGCCCGGATCAGCTCGAATATAACGCGACGCGCTAGCTACGCGGTCCAGCCCTGCAATCGCGCCGCCTCGGCGCGCGTTTTCTCCGGCCCGCCGAACAGCTGCCGGTTGGCACCGATGCGTTTGAACCAGAAATGCAGGCCCAGCAGGTCGGTAAAGCCCATGCCGCCATGCACTTCGGTGGCGGTGCGGGCTACGAACGTGCCGGTTTCGGCGAGATGCGCTTTAGCCAGACACGCCATTATCGGCCCTTCGGGGTCGTCGCTGTCGAAGGCATAAGCCGCATGCCAGACCAGCGCCCGACACGGCTCCAGCTTTGCCGCCATTTCGGCGCACATATGTTTGACGGCCTGAAATTGCGCGATCGGTCGCCCGAACTGTTCGCGCTCCCCGGCATAGTCCACCGCGGCATCCAGCATATGCTGCGCCGCGCCGAGCGTGTCGGCGGCGATCAGGATAAGGGCAGCGGCGAGCATGCGGTCTGCGGCCATGCCCGGCTGGTTTTCGCCGGTAAGCGGCGTGGCTGGGGCGTTGTCGAAGCGATATTCCGCATAGTCGCGCGTGCCATCGATGGTGGAAAGCACCGTTCGTCCGACCCCGTTCTCATCCACCGTCAGAACATGCAAAACGCCTTCGCTATCCGCGACAAGGATGTGGGTGGCGCGGGCGGCATCCAGCACGAACAGCGCGGTCCCGGTCAGCCTGCCGCCCTCAACCTTAATTCCCGCATTGTCGCGTGCGCCTGAGCGTTCCGAGAGCGCAATCGCAAAGCGCGCCGCGCCGCTGGCAATCGCCGGAAGCAGTTCGGTCTTCAATTCCTCGCTGGCCGCCCCTGCGATCCCGATGCTGGCCAGCGCCGCGCCGGTAAAGCCCGCAGGCGAGACCGCGCTGCCCAGCGTCTCCTGCAACACCGCCGCCTCGACCAGACCCAGTCCAAGCCCGCCATATTCCTTCGGCACGAGAAGAGCGGGGAGACCCAGTTCGGTCAATCCGTCGCCGATTCGATCCGATACCGAATTATCGCCCCCGGCGGCCTTGCGAACGTCGTCGAGCGTGACATTGTTACTCAGGAAACCTGCGATCGTTTCCTGTAACAAGCGCTGGTCGTCGGAGAGGGCGAATCCCATCAGGCGGTCACCTGCGGCTTCGGTTCGCGTGGCATGCCCAGCCCGCGTTCGGCGATGATGTTCTTTTGTATCTGTGCCGTCCCGCCACCAATAATCAGGCCGAGATCGTACATATAGCGCCATTGCCAGCTGCCCCGGTCGCGAATGCGCGGTGTTTCGCCATAGAGAAGCCCAAGCTCTCCCATGACGTCGATGGCGAGGCCCGCGAGCTGGTGATTGAGTTCGCAGCCCTGCAGCTTGATAACCAGCCCCGCCATGCCCGCGCTGTCGCCCTTCAGCGAGGCCGTCATCACCCGCATCCCGTTGGCCTGCATCGCGTAAACCTCAGCCTGCAGTTTGACGAGCCGGTCGCGGAAGACGGGATTGTCGATAATCCGCTCGCCATCCAGCGTCTCGGATTTCATCAGCTCGACAATCGCCAGCAACCGGGTTTTCGCGGCGTTGGGATCGCCGAGCATCCCGCGCTCGTGTTTCAGAGTGGCATTGGCGACCGCCCAGCCCTGTCCGGGTTCGCCGACCACGCAGTCGAGAGGCACGCGAACATCGGTAAAAAACACCTCGTTGAAGTTCGGCGATCCGGTCATGTCGATCAGCGGACGAACCTCGATACCCGGCGTGTCCATCGCGAAGATCATGTAGGAAATACCATGATGCTTCGGCGCGTCCGGATCGGTGCGGACGAGGCAGAAGATCATGTCGGCCTGCGCGGCGGTCGATGTCCAGATTTTCTGGCCATTGATGACATATTCATCGCCATCCAAGGCGGCGGACGTGCGCAGGCTGGCAAGGTCCGATCCGGCGCCCGGTTCGGAATAGCCCTGACACCAGATCGTCTCGCCGCGCAGCGTCTTGCCCACCCAGGCCTGTTTCTGCTCCTCGCTGCCTTTTTCCAGCAGCGTCGGCACCAGCATCGACACGCCCTGATTGGCGAAGGGCGGCGGCGCGCCGGTTTGCGCAAAAGCCTCGGAGATCAGCCTCGATTTCAGGATATCGGGTTCCGCGCCATAACCGCCATAGCGGGCCGGAATGGTGCGGGCGGCATAGCCCTGGTCGATCAGCAGCTTTTGCCATGCGAGCCGTAAAGGATCGCGCATCGGTAATCCGCTGCCGGACCATTTTTCCTTGCTGGACAGCAGGAATTCGGTCGTCGCATCGCGAAAGGCTTCATATTCCGGGCCGAGGCTCAAATCCATATTTTTGCTTCCGCGCTTTCGGTGCCGGTGGAAGAGATGGCTTAGGACAGTCTTTTCAGGCTTGCCAATATGTTTTGCGGCGACGATTGACTCGAATCGCCGCGCCGTCCAATCTCGTTGTTCGCCACCGTCGGGCAACCGTCGGAGGATCGCGCGGGAGAGTGTGTGGCTTGCCACGCCGCCGAAGGAGCAACCGCCCCGGAATCTCTCAGGCCCAAGGACCGCGCGGCCCATGGCACTCTGGAAAGTGTCCTTGTGCAAGCGGGGACCGCCGAAGGGGTAAGCCGGGAAACATCCCGGCGAAAGCTCTCAGGCTTCCGTGACAGAGGGGGCAGCGTGTGCGGGTTGCCGCGCGGCTGTTTTGGTCATGGAGGTTAGGTTTTGAGCGAAGAAAAAGCACTCCCGCTGGATAGCTGGCACCGGGCGCAGGGCGCGCGGATGGTCGGCTTTGCGGGTTATGACATGCCGATCCAGTATGAAGGCATCATGGCCGAGCATCTCTGGACGCGCGAATCGGCGGGGCTGTTCGATGTGTCGCATATGGGGCAGCTCCAGCTGATCGGAGACGGCGCGGCAGCGGCGCTGGAGGCGATCGTGCCGGGCGACATATCGGCATTGCAGATCGGTCGGGTTCGCTACACGCTTTTGTTGGCGGAGAATGGCGGCATTCTGGACGATCTGATGGTCACCAATGCGGGCGAAAACCTCTATCTCGTCGTTAATGGCGCGACCAAGCATGACGATATTGCCTATATGCGCCGCCATCTGCCGGATACGATTACCCTCAATCATCTTGAAGGCGCCGCATTGCTCGCGCTTCAGGGGCCAAAGGCGGCCGATGCGCTCGGGCGAATAGGAATCACGCCGTTCGAAGATGGCTGGCCGCTGCCGACGGAGCTGTATTTCATGCAGGCGGGGCCATTCTTCTGGAACGGTGCGCCGCTCGGGATCAGTCGCTCGGGCTATACCGGTGAGGACGGGTTCGAGATTTCGGTTCCCGCCGACAGGGTCGAAGCGCTGGCAGCGGCGCTGGTAGCCGAGCCGGAAGTGAAGCCGGTAGGTCTCGGTGCGCGCGATTCGTTGAGGCTGGAAGCGGGGCTGCCGCTCTATGGTCACGATATCGAAGAGGAAACGACACCAATCGCCGCCGATCTCGGCTTTGCGCTGTCCAAACGCCGTCGGGAGGCCGCGGACTTTCCGGGTGCCGAGCGTATTCTGGACGAGCGCGAGAATGGTTCCATCGCAAAACGCGTGGGTCTCGTCATAGAAGGGCGCCAGCCGGTGCGCGAAGGTGCGCCCGTGCTGGACAACAGGGGCGATGCTGTCGGAAAGGTCACCAGCGGCGGCTTTTCCCCGACTTTGCAGCAGCCGATCGCGATGGCCTATGTGCCGACCGCATCTGCCGAACCGGGCACAGAAATTACCGTCGAACAGCGTGGAAAACTTTTCAAAGGGACTGTCACGGCGATGCCATTTGTTTCACACAACTACCACCGACCGCCAAAAACACAGGCGACACAATAAGGGAGGATGCGATGGCCCGTTATTTTACCGAAG
>JBGTHW010000098.1:0-6695 GCA_041746035.1 Parasphingopyxis sp. | reverse complement strand
CGCCTTCTACCGGTTATGCGCGCAATGACGATTTGCCGCTCCTCCCCCTCTCGAAAGTCCGCTGTGCCAGCCCGGGTATAAGCAGCATCTGCCCGAGCGCCCGGACGACAAGAAATATCGTGAAACTCAGCCACAGCCCGTGGTTGCCCAGCGGCGTTGTGAGCCAGAGCAGCGCGACATAGACCGCAAATGCCCCGGCCATGGTCAACAGCATCGCCCGCGTCCATGTTGCGCCGACAAAAACGCCATCGAGGATGAAGGAGACTACTCCGGCTACCGGGATGGCCACTAGCCAGATATCGTAACGCTGTGCAGCAGCGGTGACAGCGGCGTCGGTCGAGAAACTGCCGACGATCGCACCGCCCGCAATCGCGAAGAATGCGGAGAGGGCGATTGCCACGGCGATACCCCGCACCAGCATCGCCCGGTTGGTCTCGTCGAACCGCTGCCGATCCCGTGCCCCGACATTCTCCCCGCACAGCACCTGCGCGGCGTTCTCGAAACCGTCGAGCAGCAGCGCCGAGAGCAGGAACATCTGAAAGACGATCGCATTGGCCGCGAGAATCACCGCACCTTGTTGCGCACCGGCCCTCGTCACCAGCAGCATCGCCAGTGTCAGGATCAGCGTGCGAAGGAACAGATCGCGGTTTACCCGGAACAGCGCGAGCATCGGCGTGGCATCCCACAGATCGGCCCGTCGCGCTGCGGCGATGAGTGCCGATGGCCGGGCGCTGGGAAACAGCACGGCGACCAGCAGGATAAAGCGGACGGTTTCCGAAACCACGGTCGCAATCGCGACCCCGGTCACGCCATAGTCCCAGACCAGCACGAGCAGGACATCCAGCCCGATATGCAGAAAATTGATCGCGACCTCGACGACCAGCACCGTGCGCAATCGCCTGAGCCCGATCAGCCAGCCGATGATCGCCAGATTGACCAGCCAGAGCGGCATTGCCCAGAAGCGGATATCGACATAATGCGCGGCATCGATGCGCACCGCGTTGCTTGCCTCGAGAAAATCGAGACCGAGCGGCACGATCCACGGTTTGGCGGCGAGCATTAGCGATCCGATCGCAAGCGCGATGGTCGAAGCCCGGATCAGCGCGGCCAGCCGTTCGGTTTCGTTTTGCTGCCCGACCGCCTGGGCGGTCAGTCCTGTGGTCGCTGTCTTGAGGAAATTGAAAATCACGAACAGCCCCATCAGCAGCCGCGCGCCCAGCTCAACCGCGCCCTGCGCCGCCGCATCGCCGAGTTGGCCGATCACCCAGATATCGGCAATCCCGATCAGCGCGGTCGCGACATTGGTCGCCATGGCGGGGATCGCGATCGACCAGATGGCGCGGGTGTCTGTCATCGGAGGGTGTTACAGGAGTTGGTGTTCAAAAGGGGAGAGAAGAATTTTCACGCGGAGACGCGGAGACGCGGAGTAAGCGAATTCGCGCGAAGCGCATTAAGTTTCAAAAACTATATCAAGCGCAGCCGTTGAAGAAATATGGCGCTTCGCGCAAAGCACAAAATTCTCCGCGCCTCCGCGTCTCCGCGTGAATCAAAAATCGAAAACCATGCTCCATTTCGTCCATCATCCCGCCTATGTCGCGCCTCCGCCCAGAGGCAGCCGCTTTCGCTTCAACAAATACGGCCTTGTCCGCGAAGCCCTTGTCGACAGCGGTGTCGCGATACACATGCACGCGCCCGACCCCATGGAGCGCCGCTGGATCGAGGCCGTCCATGACAGCGAGTATGTCGAGCAGGTGCTCGCCGCAGCTGTGCCGCCCGAGAAGGAGCGCCGGATCGGCTTTCCGATCACACGGGAGATCGCCGAACGCTCGCTGGTGGCGATGGGCGGCACGCATCTTGCCGGCCTGCTGGCGCTGGAGCACGGCTATGCGGCGAACGGCGCCGGGGGCAGCCACCATGCGCTGGCCGATACCGGCGCGGGCTATTGCGTGTTGAACGATCTGGCTGTCGCTGCCAACCGCCTGATCGCGGAAGGCACGGTCGGGCGTATCCTGATCCTCGATTGCGATGTGCATCAGGGCGACGGGACGGCGGTTTTGCTGGCCGGGCGACCGAAGATTTTCACCCTGTCGCTTCACGCGGAGAAAAATTTCCCTGTGCGCAAGGCGCGCAGTTCGCTCGATATCGACTTGCCGGACGGCCTTGGCGATGACGGGTATCTGGAAGCCTTGCGGCGCGCGCTACTTCCCGTGCTGGCCGATTATTCGCCCGATCTTGTTCTGTATCAGGCGGGCGTCGATCCCCATATCGCGGACCGGCTCGGCAGGCTCGCCCTTACCGATGCGGGCCTGGATACGCGGGACCGTTTTGTCATGCAGGCGGCGGCGCGGCGGGGCATCCCGGTCGCGAGCACTCTGGGCGGCGGTTATGGCGACGATCACGGCAAAGTCGCGGCCCGTCATGCCCGTTCGATTCTGGCGATGGCGGACGAGGCACTAAAGCAACAATAAACACCCCCTCACTTTTACTGTTTTGTTACCCGGCGTGCGGGTGCATATGGTGCGCCAAACAGTTTCAACGGGCGAATTATGGCGAGTGCAGCGGAAACAATAGAAGAAAACGCGCCGGACGATGTCTCGGCGGTGGTCGTGCGGTTCGCCGGGGATAGCGGCGACGGGATGCAGTTGACGGGCGGGCAATTCACGCTCTCGACCGCGCTGGCGGGCAACGATCTCGCGACCTTCCCCGATTTTCCCGCAGAAATTCGCGCGCCGCAGGGGACGCTGTTCGGCGTGTCGGCTTTCCAGATCAATTTTGGCAGCCGCACCATCCGCACGGCGGGCGATGCACCCGATGTGCTGGTCGCGATGAACCCGGCGGCTCTGAAAACCAATATCGGCGATTTGCCCGAAGGCGGGCTGATTATCGCCGATAGCGGCGCGTTTTCAGACCGGAACCTTTCCAAGGCTGGCTATGATGCCAATCCTCTTGAAGACGACAGTCTCGCCAAATGGCAGCTGCTGGCCATCGATATGTCCGAAATGACGCTGGAAGCTGTCAAGCCGTTCGGGCTGGGCAACAAGGAGGCGCTGCGTTCGAAAAATATGTGGACGCTGGGCCTGGCGCTGTGGATGTTCGATCGCAAGCGGCAGCCGATTATCGACTGGCTCAAGAACAAATTCGCCAAAAAACCGGAGATTGCCGAGGCCAATATCGCCGCGCTGAATGCAGGCCATGCCTATGGCGAGACGGCGGAACTGGGCTATGCGTTTCAGCCGCGCCGCGTCGAACCCGCGCCAGCCGCTCCCGGCCTGTATCGAACGGTCACCGGCGCGGAGGCGATTTCGCTGGGGCTGGTGGCGGGCGCGAAGCTCGCCAGCCTGCCGATGTTCTTTGGCGGCTATCCGATCACCCCGGCCTCGGCGATCCTCCATCATCTGTCGCGGCTCAAACAATTTGGCGTGACGACATTTCAGGCCGAAGACGAAATCGCCGCGATCGGCGCGGCTATCGGCGCTTCTTACGCAGGCTCGCTCGGCGTCACCTCCTCCTCCGGCCCGGGCATCGCCCTAAAAGGCGAAGCGATGGGGCTGGCGCTGGTGACCGAACTGCCGCTGGTGATCGTGAATTCGCAACGCGGCGGGCCTTCGACGGGCCTGCCCACCAAGACCGAACAGTCCGATCTCTATCAGGCGGTCTATGGCCGCAATGGCGATGCGCCGATGCCGGTGATCGCCGTGCGCTCGCCGTCCGATGCCTTTCATTGCGCCATCGAGGCCTGCCGCATCGCGACGCAGTTCATGACGCCGGTGATGCTGCTGACCGACGGCTATATTGCCAATGCCGCCGAGCCGTGGCTGGTGCCAGACGTCGAGAGTTTCGATCCGTTTCCCAAGGCGTTCCACACCGACGCACCCGCGGAAGGCGAGAAATTCAATCCTTACTCGCGCGACGACAAACTGGCGCGGCCCTGGGTCAAACCCGGCACTCCGGGGCTTATGCATAGAATAGGTGGCATCGAGAAATCCTCGACCACCGGCAATATCGATTATTCGCCCTCCAACCATCAGGAAATGACCGATATTCGCGTCAACAAGATACTGGGCGTCGCCGACCATATTCCCGAACAAGGTGTCGCGCTGGGCGAGGCGGGCGAGACATTGGCCGTGGTCGGTTGGGGATCGACCTATGGGCCTATCCATCAGGCGGTCGCCAAAGCGCGCGATGCGGGCAAGAGCGTTGCCCAGATCCATATCCGTCATATCTGGCCGCTGCCGAAGAATCTGGGCGAGTTATTAAAGAGCTACGACAAAATTCTCGTCCCCGAAATGAACACCGGGCAACTCAAAACCGTGCTGCGCGACCAGTATCTCGTCGATGCGCGTCCCCTGAACAAGGTCTCCGGCCAGCCTTTCCGCATTGTGGAAATCGAGGCGGCAATCGAGGAGCAGCTCGATGGATAGCAACAAAAGCGTGTTGCCGCTGATCGGAATGCTCGTGGTGGTGGTCGCCGTCATTTATTTTCTTTGGAGTTGAGAGTGATAGAAGCGAGTTCCACAATTGGTCATTGCGAGGAGCCGAAGGCGACGCGGCAATCCAGAGCGGCAAGCAATGACATGGGCGGCTCTGGATTGCTTCGCTGCGCTCGCAATGACGATATTCTTGCCGACCAAGGAACAACCCTATGAACGACATGACCCCCATCACCACCTTGAAAGACTGGGAAACCGATCAGGAAGTCCGCTGGTGCCCCGGCTGCGGCGACTATGCGATCCTGAAAGCCGTGCAGCGCACCATGCCCGATCTTGGTGTAGCACCGGAAAACACGGTGTTCGTGTCGGGTATCGGCTGTTCCTCGCGTTTCCCCTATTATATGGAAACCTACGGATTCCACACGATCCATGGTCGCGCGCCGACGGTGGCGACGGGCGTGAAGCTCGCCAATCCGGAGCTGGATGTCTGGCTGGTGACCGGCGATGGCGATGGCCTGTCGATTGGCGGCAACCATATGCTGCATCTGCTGCGCCGCAATCTCGATTGCCAGGTGCTGCTGTTCAATAACGAGATTTACGGCCTGACCAAGGGGCAATATTCGCCGACATCCCGCCCCGGCACACGCAGCCCGTCGACGCCTTTCGGTTCGGTCGATCACCCGGTCAGCCCGTGCGCCTTTGCGCTGGGCTGCGGCGCGCGATTTGTCGCGCGGGCGATCGATGTGAACAAGAAACTCGTCGGCACGCTGAAAGAGGCACATGCCCATAAAGGCACCAGCTTTGTCGAGATATTCCAGAACTGTATCGTCTATAATGAAGATGTTTTCGACGAATTCGCGGCCAAGAAAACCGCCGACGATACCCAGATTTGGTGTGTCCATGGCGAACCACTGCTGTTCGCCAAGGGCGAAAAGGGGCTGGCGCTCGATCACGATACGCTGTCGCTCAAGGTCGTCGATGTAGTCGATGGTGACTGGGAAGCCGCCGGTGTGGCTGTTCACGATCAGACGAACCGCAACCTCGCGGTCATGTTGGTCGCGATGGAATTCCCCGAATGCCCGATGGCCCTCGGCACGCTCTATCATGACCCGGCACCTACCTTCGACGAGGAAGTGACGCGGCAAAATGCGGCAGCGGCGGAGGGCAAGGATGCGGACTTGCAGGCGCTGATATCGCAGGGGCAGACCTGGACGGTTGAGTAGTAGGATTCACGCAAAGACGCGGAGTTTTTCGCTTCTCATCAACCGCTGTTAACGTCATTGCGAGCGTAGCGAAGCAATCCAGAGCAACACACGCCACTCTGGATTGCCGCGTCGCCTTCGGCTCCTCGCAATGACGATCTTCGTGCCTTCGCGTCTTTGCGTGAGTCGATTCACCGTCTAACCACCGAGCCATGACCAGCCCGACAATCCTCTGGTTCCGCCGCGATCTTCGTTTGTCCGACCAAGCCGCGCTTGCCGCAGCCGCGGCGAACGGCCCGGTCATCCCGGTCTATATTCTCGACGATGAAACGCCGAAGCATCGCAAGATGGGCGGCGCGTCGCGCTGGTGGCTACATCATTCTCTGGCCTCGCTGGCCGACAGCCTCGAAGCCAAAGGCTCGCGGCTGATTTTGCGCAACGGCGAGAGTGCGGCGATCCTAGCCGATATTGCGCACAAGGCCGGCGCGATCGAAATTCATGCGATCCGGCATTATGAGCCATGGTGGCGCAATGCGCAGAGCGATGTGAAAGACCGCCTTGACGAGGATTGCGCGCTGGTGCTGCATGATGGCAATTATCTCCGCCCGATGGGATCGGTGACGACGGGCAATGGCGAACCCTATAAAATCTACACGCCTTTCTGGAAAGCGCTGCGCGAACACATGCCGCCGCCCGAACCCGCCCGTGCTCCGCAAAATATCGATGCGCCGGAACAATGGCCGGAGAGCGATAGTCTCGATGACTGGAATCTGCTCCCCACCGACCCGGACTGGGCGACCGGCTTCGATGTCTGGACGCCGGGCGAGGAGGGCGCGCGGACGAATGTCGAGGCCTTTATCGACAAGGCCACGCAGTATGACGATGGGCGCAACCTGCCCTCGGAGGAACGCACGTCGCGGCTCTCCCCGCATCTCCATTTCGGCGAAGTCTCGCCGGCTTATGTCTGGCATCGCGTGTCCGGGCCGGGGCGCGATGTCACGGTCTATCAGAAGGAACTCGTCTGGCGCGATTATGCGCAGCAGACGATTGCGCAATTCCCCGA
>JBGTHW010000097.1:0-3333 GCA_041746035.1 Parasphingopyxis sp. | reverse complement strand
GACCAGCCCGCCGCCGAGCGCGCGGTCGAACTCGGCAATGCCGGTCGCGGTGCGGTCGGGCAGCGGCGTCTCGGCATTGAGCCCGACCAGCGCAACCCTGTGCCCGCCCGATTGCAAATTATGCTTTTTCTGAAATGGCGTCACCGGCGCGCCCGCATCCTCGATCAGCGAATTCCACTCGCTGCAATCGGCGCACTGCCCCTGCCATTTCGACGCCACCCCGCCGCAGGACTGGCAGACATAACGTTTTTGCGGTTTGGCCATGGCGATTTCCTAACAGGAACAATACAAGAACGCTAGGGGTAAGTTTTCACGTCATTGCGAACGCAGCGGGCCGAAGGCGACCGAAGGTCAACCAATCCAGAGTCGGGTGCACAACTGCTCTGGATTGCTTCGTCGCTCCGCTCCTCGCAATGACGCCCGGAAACGAAACCAGTGGAAAACCGACTGGCGCCGGAACTCCGCGATTCCTATAGCATCCGCATGACCGACCTGTTTGCCGGCTCTTCGGGCAGCGCTGCCACCGACGATTATGATGCCTCCTCGATCGAGGTCCTGGAGGGGCTGGAACCCGTGCGCCGCCGCCCGGGCATGTATATCGGCGGCACCGACGAGCGCGCCTACCATCATCTCGCCGCCGAAGTGCTCGACAATGCGATGGACGAGGCGGTCGCGGGCCATGCCAGCCGCATCGAGATGACGCTGGAACCCGGCAACCGGCTGACAATCGTCGATAATGGCCGCGGCATACCCATCGATCCGCATCCGAAATTCCCGAAAAAATCGGCGCTCGAAGTGATCATGACGACGCTGCATTCGGGCGGAAAGTTTTCGGACAAGGCCTATGCAACCAGCGGCGGGCTGCATGGCGTTGGCGTCAGCGTCGTCAATGCTCTGTCTTCGGATACGATTGTAGAAGTTGCCCGTAACAAACAGGTTTTCCGGCAAAGTTTTGCGCGCGGCGATGCAACGTCTAGACTCGACAGGATCGGCGATACGCCCAACCGGCGCGGTACGTCGCTCAGTTTCGTGCCTGACACCGAAATTTTTGGCGAGGGCCCGGGCTTCAAACCCCACCGCCTCCACGCCCTCGCGCGGTCCAAGGCTTATCTCTTCGCGGGCGTCGAAATCCGCTGGAAATGCGATCCGACCCTTATCAAAGACGACACCCCCGCCGAAGCCGTCTTCCAGTTCCCCGGCGGTCTCGCCGATCATCTGCGCGAAGAATTGGGCGAGCGCGAATGCGCGACGACGGACTTTTTCTCCGGCAAGCAGGATTTTCCGGACAAACAGGGCTCGGTCGAATGGGCAGTCGCCTGGCCGCTCTGGTCGGACGGCGCCTATAGCTATTATTGTAACACCATTCCGACGCGCGATGGCGGGACGCACGAAGCGGGGCTACGAACGGCGCTCGTCAAGGGCATCCGCGCCTTCGGCGAGCTGACCGGCATGAAAAAGGCAGCGCAGATCACCGCCGAGGACATTATGGGCGGCAGCGAGCTGATGCTTTCCGTCTTCCTGCGCGATCCGCAATTTCAGAGCCAGACCAAGGATCGCCTGACCAGCCCCGAAGCCGCCAGGCTCGTCGAAAACGCGGTGCGCGACCATTTCGATCATTTCGCCTCCGACAATATGGAGCGCGGCAAGGCGCTGCTCGCCTACGCCACAGAGCGGATGGACGAGCGGCTGGCGCGCAAGGCCGAGAAGGAGGTCAAGCGCAAGACCGCGACCAGCGCCCGCAAGCTGCGCCTGCCCGGCAAACTCACCGATTGCTCCGAGGCTGGCCCGGAAAGCACCGAGCTGTTTATCGTCGAGGGCGACAGCGCCGGCGGCTCCGCCAAACAGGCGCGCGACCGCAAGACGCAGGCCGTGCTGCCGATCCGCGGTAAAATTCTCAACGTCGCCTCGGCCACCGCGACCAGGATTTTCGCCAATCAGGAAATCGCCGATATTACGCTGGCACTCGGCTGCGGCACACGCGAGGCCTGCGATCCCGAACAGCTGCGCTATGAACGCATCATCATCATGACCGACGCCGATGTCGATGGCGCGCATATCGCGACCTTGCTGATGACGTTCTTCTTTCAGGAAATGGGTGCCATCGTCAAAGCCGGACACCTCTATCTCGCCCGCCCGCCGCTTTACCGCCTGACGGCCGGCAACAAGAGCATCTATGCGCAGGACGATGCCGAACGCGAAGCCATCGAGCAGGGCGAATTCGCGGGCAAGAAAGTCGAAGTCGCACGCTTCAAGGGTCTCGGCGAAATGAACCCGGCGCAACTACGCGAAACGACGATGAACCCGGAAACGCGCTCGCTCCTCCGCGTGACCCTGCCGCAAACCTACGAACTGCGCGCCAGCGTCAAGGATCTGGTGGACCGCCTGATGGGCAAACACCCCGAACACCGCTTTGCCTTCATTCAGGACAATGCTGCGGCATTGGACGAGAATGCGATCGATGCCTGAAACCTTCTCCCCTTGAGGGAGAAGGATACGAAGACTTGGCAGCTTGCTGCCTAGGCGCAGTTGGATGAGGGGTCGCGAGCCCCGAGCTTGTCGAAGGGCGAGCTTGGCGGCAGCGGCAAATAGCGGCTGGGTCTTTTCGGTCGCAGACGCGACCGGCCCCTCACCTAACCTCTCCCACGAGGGGAGAGGGATTATCGCCTCTCCCACTCCCGCCTCAGCAAGCCCCAGATAATGCTGTCGCGCACCCCGATATGGGTTTCCCATTCCTCGCGCAGATAGCCCTCGCGCCGGAAACCGAGCTTTTCGAGAAGCGCGTTCGATCCGGCATTATCGGGGTCGGTATCGGCGCAAATGCGGCGTAACCCCATACCGCCAAAGCCATGCTCGATCACCCGCGCGACCGCTTCGCCGACATAGCCTCTGCGCCAGTGGCTGCGGCGCAGATTATAGCCGATCTCGGCCACACCCTCCCGCTTCGGAATAAGCACGACCCAACCGAGCGCCTCGCCGCCATCCTCGGTAATCGCCCAGGTCAGGCGGATATCGCCCTTGACATTGCCGCGCACATAATCGCGGGTCTGCTCCAGCGTATCGTGCGGCCCGCTCGACCAGTATCGCATCGCCTCCTCGTCCGAGAAAAAATGGTGCATCGCCTCGGCGTCGCCGAGAGTCACCGGACGCAATATGAGACGTTCGGTTGTCAGTATGGGCAGGTCAGGCATCGCCGGTCAGCGCCGCCACCAGCGCGCGAATCTTCTGCTGCCGCCATTGCGGCAGCGGAGCGAGCAGCCAGTAAGCGCGGCTCGCCTCCTCGACCGATACGATATCGACGCCCGCCGCCTCGGCCATCGCGCGCGGCACCCGGGC
>JBGTHW010000096.1:0-4806 GCA_041746035.1 Parasphingopyxis sp. | reverse complement strand
TCGTCCTCCATCCAGATGCGCACGGTATCGCCTTGTGACAGGAATGGCGTTTTCATTTCGCCGTCCAGTATCTTTTCGACCATCCGCACTTCGGCAAGACAGCTATAGCCCTTGCCGCCCTGGTCTATCGGCTTGCCGGGGCCACCATCCTCGTCGCGATTGGAGACGGTGCCGGAGCCGATAATGCTGCCCGCGACAAGATTGCGCGTCTTGGCGAGATGCGCAACCAGAGTACCGAAATCGAAGGTCATGTCCTCGGCGGCTTCGGCCCGACCGAAGGGCTTGCCATTCAGGTCCACCATCAGCGCTCCGTGCAGTTTGCCGTCTTTCCAGTTGGGCAATTCATCGGGCGTGACGAAAACCGGCGAGAAAGCACTGGCCGGTTTCGACTGAACGAAACCGAACCCTTTGCCGAGTTCCGCGGGGATCAGGTTGCGCAGCGAGACATCGTTGACGAGGCCGATCAGTCGAATGCCGTCCAGCGCCTCATCCCGGCTCGCGCCCTGTGCGACATCGCCGGTGACGACGACAATCTCCGCCTCCAGATCGCAGCCCCATTCTTCGTCGGGCAGCGGAATCGGATCGCGCGGGCCGATAAAGCCGTCGGACCCGCCCTGATACATCAGCGGGTCTTCCCAGAAACTGTCGGGAATTTCCGCGCCGCGCGCTTTGCGCACCAGCACGACGTGGTTCACATAGGCCGAACCGTCCGCCCACTGATAGGCGCGGGGCAGGGGTGAGGCCGCCTCGCGCTCGTGGAAACGCTCTTTCGGGATCGCGTCGTGCGCAAGATCGGTGGCCAGCGTCTCCAGCTTCGGCGCGATGTCGTCCCAATCGTCGAGCGCCGATTGCAGGGTCGGCGCAATATGAGTGGCATCGGCGCACCAGGCGAGATCGTGACTGACGACAACAAGCTTGCCGTCGCGGCCATGTTTGAGCGATCCGAGTTTCATAAGGTGTTTTCCTCTTTCAGGGTTTCAGTCTTGCACCATCAACGCGCGAAGCCGCGCCGCCGTTGCGCATCAGCCGAAAATTTCGAACACGCTGTCCGGCCTCACGCCCTCCTTCGCGCCGCGCAGATTGACATAGATGGCCGCGACCCCCGGAATGGGGAGTATCAGCGCCAGCGAGCCGAGCAGGGTCTGGGCGACGATCATCGGCATCATCGCCGTGAAAGCCGCTTCGGGATTGCCCGCCGTGCCGCCGCCCATCATCATGAACGGCAAGGTCGCCATGCTGAGCACGGAATAGACCACCATCAGGCCTACGAAAGCGAGCGTCGCGCCCGATATCGGCATGATCCATGACAAGGGCATCCAGCTTTATCCGCGCGACGCGGGGTGCGGGCTGATGACGCAGGTCGAGCGCGGCGAGGGTACCGAGTTCGAGGCACTGACCGAGTTCCAGCGGGGCATGGACCGGCGCACCATCGACTGGAAACAGTCGGCGCGGCACACCGAATTGCTCGCCAAGGAATATCGTACCGAGCGGAATAACCATATCGTCTTCGCGCTCGATGCCGGGCGCACCATGTGCGAACCGCTGGCCGGATTGCCGCGTATCGACTGGGCGATCTCGGCGGCGCTGCTGACCAGCTGGGTGGCATTGAAGGCAGGCGACCGCATCAGCCTGTTCGGCTTTGCCGGACGGCCGCAGCTAGCCAGCCCGACAGTCAATAGCGCGCGCGGTTTCTCGACCCTGCAACGCGCCGCCGCCAGCCTCGATTATGCGCCCGAGGAAAGCGACTACACGCTGGCGCTGACCAGCCTCTCCAACCAGCTGCACCGCCGCGCGCTGTCGTGGTCTTCACCGATTTTACCGATTCGACCAGTGCCGAACTGATGCTGCGCGCGACCGGGCGATTGCTCGACCGCCATCTTGTCCTGTTCGTCGTCATGCGCGATTCCGAACTGCACGACATCGCCGCGCGCCGCCCCGAAGAGCCGACCGATGTGTCGCGCGCCGTCGCCGCCTCCGCCCTGCTGCGCGAGCGCGCCATCGTCATCGCGCGTTTGCGGCGGATGGGGGCCGATGTGCTGGAAGCGCCGCACGATTCTATCGGCACGCGCCTTGTCGACAGCTATATCAGAATGAAACAGCGGAGCCTCGTCTGATGGAGCGCGTCCCTACCCAAGCCCTCTTTTCCAGCCGGACCTTTCGCGACGAACGCGAAGAAGACTGGCTGCGCCACGACGGAATTCTTGCGCTCCACGCTTTATGGCGAAGAGGAGAAAAGCGGGCTGGCGATTTTCGCCACCTATCTCTTCACCCATAATGCGCAGGTCGCGATTTTCGCTTTCGCGCTGGGCTTCGCCTTCGGCGTGCCGACGGCGCTGCTGATGGTGTATAATGGCGCGATCATGGGTGCATTTCTGGCGCTGTTCGCCGAGCGCGGGCTGGCGTTCGAACTCGGCGGCTGGCTGCTGATCCACGGTTCGACCGAGCTGTTCGCGATTGTGCTCGCGGGTGCAGCGGGACTGCATATCGGCACACGGGTTATCTTTCCGGGGATGAAATCGCGACTTTCCGCGGCAAGAGAAGCGGGGAAAATGGCCGCTACGGCGGTCGTCGGGGTGATCGTGATGTTGCTGGTCGCCGGACTGCTCGAAGGGTTCGGGCGGCAAATCATAACCAATGACTGGACACGCTACGCTATCGCCGCCGCCATGCTCGCGGGCTGGTGTGCCTATTTCTACATCCCGGGGCCAAGACATGGCGACCGCTAGCTATCCAGTGCAGGGGAATACCGGCACGCAGCGCACTTTGGTAACACCAGAGGGTGTCGATCTCAGGCTGAAGCTTGCCACAGCGGGCCAGCGAGCCGGGGCGTTTATCATCGATTTCCTGTTGCTGATCGCCATCCTTGTCGTCTTCACGATCATTCTGATCGCGGCAGGTATCGGCACGTTCGGCGCGGCGGGCGGGACCGGTGGCCTGCAAATTGTTGCAATCGTCTGGCTGCTTGGCTTTTTCCTGCTGCGAAACTTTTATTTCATGGCGTTCGAGATGGGCCACCGTTCGGCGACGCTCGGCAAACGCATGGCGGGGCTGCGGGTCGTCGCGCGCGATGGCGGGCGGCTGACCGCCGACGCCGTGATCGCGCGCAACCTTATGCGCGAGCTGGAGATATTTCTGCCGCTCTCATTTTTGGGCGGCGGCAAGGAAGCCGGCGGCTGGCTGACCCTGGCCGGCTTCGCCTGGGCGGCGATCTTTCTGTTCTTCCCGCTCTTTAACAGGGATCGCCTTCGCGTCGGCGATATCCTCGCTGGCACCTGGGTCATCCCCGCGCCGCGCCGCAAGCTTGAGATCGACCTGTCCGGCGAGGGCCGTGAGCGGCTCGACCGCTTCGGCTTCAGCGGAGAGCAGCTCGCCGCCTATGGCGAATATGAATTGCAAACACTCGAAACCGTGCTGCGCGCAGAAAATGCCGACACCATGGCGCAGGTTGCCGATACCATCCGCGCAAAAATCGGCTGGGAGAGCGATGAGGACGACCATGATTTTCTCAGCGCCTATTATGCGGCGCTCGGCGCACGACTGGAACGCCGGATGCTGTTCGGCAATAGACGCCGCGACAAGTTCGATCGGGACGACGGCCGAGCCGGAGCGGCCAGCTCACCCGGTCCCGCATATCGCTCCTTCTCGCATCTTCGACGTCCTGAAACGTGAATCGCTACCGAATAATAGCAGAGGCCCGAGCGGCGACGAGTCGATCCGGCATCATTCCGGAGCGGATTGCGATCTTCATGAAATTCACACCTAACCTGAACAGTTCGGATTAACAGCGATTCCTCCTCAATAAATTCAATGACTTGCGGGACCGCATCTGCGCGCACCTTTGTAATTTTGTTGCGCGAACCGTCCCGTTGGGTCCACGGCCCGTCGTAACGCGGTTGTAATGCTGCGCTGCACAATTCAGGTGATGGCTTCGAAGGCAGACGTGCGCCGCAACATGAGGGCCGCTGCCAAGTCGTGAACGAGGGTCCGGTCGCATATCAGTATTGTTTTGTCGCGAGTGCGCCCCTTTCTGCGCCTTAAACGGAGTTTTGAATGTCCTTTGGACGAAAGAGAAAAATTTTCGGAGCCTCGGCACTTGCCGCTATCGGTTTCGCAACCCTGCCGCTGACAACCGGTTTCGCATTCGAGACCGAAGAAGCGATCACGGCGGAAGCCGACGACATGCTTTTGCTGAACGCCGGAATGGGCGATCTCGCCATGGCAGCGAGCACCGAGCCGGTTATCGAACTCAATGACAGTGTGACGCTGCTCGCCGACGAAGAAACAGAAACGCCGATTGTTGTCGAAGAGGCCGAGGCGGAAGCCCTCGCCATTAACGATGCACGGGACGAAGAACTCGAATGTCTCGCCAAGGCGATCCAGTATGAATCGCGCGGCGAACCGCACGTTGGCCAGCTCGCCGTCGCCCAGGTCATCATGAACCGGGTCGCCTCGCCGCGTTTTCCGAATTCGATCTGCGGCGTCATCTATCAACGCGGCCAGTTTTCCAGCATCCATCGCTATACACCGCGCCGCGGCGCGATGTGGGAGCGCAGCATTGCGCTGGCCATCGACGCGCGCAACAGCGTTAGCGGACAGGTCGCTCCGGGCGCGCTCTATTTCCACACAACGCGCGTCAGCCCCCGTTTCGCGCGGACCAAACAACGCGTAGCACAGCACGGCAACCATATCTTTTACCGGTAGAACCCCCTCTTCTACCGGGTCGCAGAGGGTCGTCGTCCGCAAGGGCGGCGGCCCTTTCTGTTTTCAGGAAACGGCGATGGACCGTATGCCGGGCGCGGGCGGTTC
>JBGTHW010000095.1:0-6573 GCA_041746035.1 Parasphingopyxis sp. | reverse complement strand
CGCCTTGTTCAGCACGGCTTCGGGTTCCCGCGGATCGTTTTCGATAGCCTCGTCCATCCGTCCCAGCGCGGTATCGTATTCGCCGCGATAGAAATGCAGGATGCCCAGATTGACAAAAGTGGCGGTCCGTTCGGCCCGGTTCAGATTATCGTTCTCGAGCGCGGCAATGCAGGTCTGGACATTCCCGCTACTGGTCCGTTCATGCTCGGCGGCCTGATAGCATTCGGCAGCGCGCGACGATCCAAGCACCATCACAGCCGCACCTGTCTGACCCGCTATCGTCGCGGCCCCGGCAAACAGCATCAGTTTGGTCGTAAGTTTCATAGCACATCTCCTTCAGACAAATAACAATATAACACATTTTGCCGCAAACTCGAAACTTTCACGCGCAATTCCGCCTATTTTCTGCCAACAGCCGACAATCGCATATGAAATGCACCGGCTACTCGATCGAAAACCGCTGGAGATCGCGCGCCGGCACCTCCCATTGCGGGTCCAGTTCCGCCGCGCGGCGGATATCGTAATAGGCCGCGGGAATATCTCCGTTCAGTTCATGCGCCACGCCTCGCGCATAATGGGCGACCGCCGGTTCGCGGGTGCCGCGTTCTATTGCGATATCAAGAAGCGGCAGCGCCTGCGCTCCGGATCGATCCCGGCGGAGCAACGCCAGACCCTTGTTCAGATAGGCATCCGGCTCGGACTCGTCGAGCGCGATGGCGCGATCATAATCGGCAAGCGCCTGTTCGAAATCGCCAAGCTGAACATGAACGATGCCTCGATTGACATAGGTTGCCACCCGGTCGCGACCGATTACCGAATTGTCCGACAGCGCATCGTCGCAAATACGGATGTGCGAGCGGCTGCCGGTTTCCGACAGTGCAGCCCGATAGCATTCGCGCGCCGTGGTATTGCCAAAAACCGTTACCGCACCGTGCGCGGCCGTGATCGGGATGATCGTCGTTGCGGCGAAAAGCAGAAATATAAGGCGGCGCATGGACCTTCTCTCCTGTCGTCAGGACTATACCGTATTTTGGAACAACAGGCGAATCAGCCGATCAGCTCGTGACGCTTCAGGGCATGGCGCAACTGGTCGTAGCTCAATCCCAGGGATTTGGCCGTCCGCCGCTGATTGTAGCGCGCCTGCTCCAAAGCCGCCTCAAGCACCTGTTTCTCATAGGAATCGACCGCGGCCTTAAAATCGCCGGGCACGGCAATGGAAGGTTTCGACGGAACCGGGTCCACTCCGCTCCCGGAAGATTCGCGTTTTTCCGTCGGCGCGACGGCCCAGGGCGACTCGAACGGATCGAGCTGGATCAGGTTCACCGGCTCATCGGGCCGGTTCCAGCGATAGACCGCGCGCTCCACCGCATTGCGCAACTCGCGCACATTGCCCGGCCAGCTATGGCCTTCCAGCATCGCCCGCGCCTTCTCCCCGAATCCCGGCCATGCGGGCCAGTCGATCTCGACAGCCATACGCTGCCCGAAATAGTCGGCGAGAACGAACACATCCTCCTCGCGTGCGCGAAGCGGCGGTAGCGTAACAACCTCGAATGACAGCCGGTCCAGCAAATCAGCACGGAACCGGTCCTGCTCGACCATCGCGGGCAGATGCTCGTTGGTCGCCGCGATAATGCGGACATCGACCGTTTCCGGACGGTTCGACCCGATGCGCGTCACTTCGCCATATTCGACAGCGCGGAGCAGGCGTTCCTGCGCTGCGGCAGACAGCGTCGCCAGTTCGTCGAGAAACAGCGTGCCGCCATCGGCTTCCTCGAAAGCTCCGGCCCGCGCCCGCGTGGCGCCGGTAAACGCGCCGGCTTCATGGCCGAACAGCTCGGCTTCGATCAGCGTCTCGGGCAAGGCCGCGCAATTGAGCGTGATCAACGGGCCTTCCCAGCGCGGGCTCAAACGGTGAAGACGCTCGGCAATCAGCTCCTTGCCGGTCCCGCGTTCGCCGACCACCAGCACCGGGCGCTCCATCGCCGCCGCCCGGCTGGCCTGCTCGACGGCATCGAGAAATGCCCCGGAGTCCCCGACAAACTGAGTCTCTCGCTCCATCCCCAATCTTTAGGATAATTTCCCAAACAATTGCAATATGCGCTACATAATTTTGGCACTCATTTGCGGTAAAGCGATGAAAAATCGCGCAAACCCGAAACTGGCACACCGTCTGCATTGTGTAGGGCGTCTACGGAAAACCCGGGACATCGAGTTTAACAGGCCGAAGATCAGGGCCAAGGTTCAGGAGACCCAACATGACCAACGACATCAACATCCGCCAGACAGTTATCGCCATCGTCGCCGCCGCTGTCATCAGCAGCACCGTCGTTCTCGGCACGGTAGGCCCGGTCCAGGCCGGCGCACCCGCCGCCCATTATCTCGCCAACAATGTCGGCATCGAAATTCCTTCCGTCCTTATCGCATAGGACGGAACCCGGCCGGGGAGAGGCTGCCCCTCCTTCTCCCCGGCCCAGCAGTTTCAGAGGGTATCAGGAGTACAACATCATGGGTATATTTTCCCGCACCCGCGACATCATCGCCGCCAATGTCACCGACATGCTCGACAAGGCCGAAGACCCGGCCAAGATGATCCGCATGATCATTCTGGAAATGGAAGAAACGCTGGTCGAGGTTCGCGCCTCCGCCGCGCGCACCATTGCCGATCAAAAGGAAATGCGGCGCTCTATCGGCAAACTCGAAAACCTCCAGGAAAGCTGGAAGGAAAAAGCCGAACTGGCGCTTTCCAAGAATCGCGAAGACCTTGCCAAGCAGGCGCTGGTCGAAAAGCAGAAAGCCGCCGATATGTCGGATCGCCTGAAGAACGAGATCGAAACGCTCGACGACGCCCTCGAAAGTTACGAGACCGACATCTCCAAGCTCCAGGGCAAGCTGCGCGAAGCACGCAGTCGCCAGAATAGCATCGTCACAAGACTCGAGAGCGCCGAGAACCGCTACAAGCTGCGCGAGCTGCATAATGGCGAACGCGTCCAGGACGCCTTCACCCGCTTCGAAATTCTCGAACGCCGGGTCGACGATGCCGAAGGCCGCGCCGATGCCGCCGGCATGGGATCGCAGCCCAAGACGCTCGAGGAAGAGATCGACGAACTCGAATCGAACGACAAGGTGGATGCCGAACTCGCCGCGATGAAGGCGGCGCAGGGCAAGAAATCCCCCAACGCCGCGAAGGAGGCGTAACCGATGGAAGACATCCTTGTTCCCTTCATGGTTTTCGGGTCGCTCTTTGTCGCGCTGCCCTGGCTGATCCTCCATTATGTTACCCAATGGAAGCGCGCCGGATCGATCAACCGCGAAGACGAAGACCTGCTCGACGAACTCTACGATCTCGCCCGCAGGCTCGATGACCGGATGAACTCGATCGAAAGAATCATCGCCGCCGACAATCCCGACTGGAAACGCCCGGACGAACTGCCGGACACGCCCGCAGCCGAAGACCTGGGCGGCAATATCCGCCGCCTCTGACCCAACCCGAATAACAGGAGACCTAGCCATGCATGACCGCCGTACCAGATTTTACCTCGACAAGCAGAATTCCAAATTTCTGGGTGTTTGCTCGGGTATCGCCGATTATACAGGTGTCGATACGCTTTGGGTTCGCGTCGCGACCGTCGTCACCACGCTCTTCATCTTTCCCCCGTTGATCGTTGTCTATTTCGTGATCGGCTGGCTGGCCACCGCCAAACCGCTCGGCCTTTATGACGATGCCGAGGAAGCGAAATTCTGGCAGGGCACCCGCGCCAATCCTCGGCGCTCGGTCAACAGCCTGCGTTCGCAATTCCGCGATATCGATCGCCGCCTCGCCGATGTCGAAATCATGGTGACGAGCCGCAACAACCGGCTCGCCCGGGAAATCGAAAGCCTGCGCTAGAGCGCTCAACATAAAGGTTCAGGAAGGAGTTTTATCATGAATTGGGGAGGACCAGGATTTGTCATCGCCATTATCGCGGTCTGCACGGCAGGATGGATATTCAGCACATGGATCCGCGCGAAACACGGCTATCCGCTCGAAAACGAATGGGGCGGTATGACCGAACGCAAGGATCCGGAGGCCGACCGCAAGATCGAGCTGCTCTCGAACGAGAATGGCGATCTGAAGGACAAGGTGCTGCGGCTCGAGGAACGGATCTCGGTTCTGGAGCGTATCGCCACGGACCGGGGAGTCCGGCTCTCGGACGAAATCGACGCACTACGGGACTGAAAGGCAAAAAAAAATGGATATCGAAAACATCGTCATCGTTGCACTGGGCATCTCGGCGCTCACGCTCTGGATCTTCGGCACCAAATGGATGGACATGAAAAACAGGCGGATCGAAGCTGACGCCGCGCTGACCGCCGAGAAAGCCGCGCAATATGCGGCCAAGACCGAGCGGCTCGAACAGCGGGTCGCGGTGCTCGAAAGAATACTGACCGACCGCTCCGCAACGCTCGGCCAGGAAATCGAAAGCCTGCGGGATGAGCCGCTCAACTAGAAACACCCAATAGGGTTCAGGGAGAAATTACAATGTTCGACAACCCGTTTTCCATGGTCGTGGCCATCGTGCTGATCGTGTCCATCGCCGGGGTTCTGCGCTCGCGCTACAAGGCCCAGCACGGCATTATCGAAACCAAAGATGGCAACGAAATCCGCGCCACCGACCCCGACGCCGGGCGGATGCGCGAGGAAATCGCCGCGCTGAAAAAACGCATCGCCGTGCTCGAACGCATCGCTACCGACAAGACCAACCGCCTCGAAGACGAAATCGAAGCCCTGCGCGACGAGCGCTGAACGCGCCAGAAAGGAGAACCGCCATGTACGATCCGCAATCCATCTTTGTTATCGCCGCCGCCGGGCTCGCCGGACTGATGATAGCCTCTTACGCCGGTCTACGGGGCTGGCGCGGCTGGCTCGACCTGAGGCGCCTGGAAATCGAGCGCAGCACCAGCGACCGTCTCGACGCCGCCGCGCCCAGCACCGGTTCGCGCATCGAAGTTGCCGACCTGAAGGAACGGGTGCGCAAGCTCGAAGCGATTGCTGCGGGTATCGAGATTTAACGCGCCGCCCGGCTTGCGGGGTTACGCGAGCCGGGCCGCCTCCTATATCGACCGGCATGAAGAGCCTTGCCGATATCCGCGAAGAATACGAATTCCTCGAAGCCGACGACCGCTACCGCCTGCTGATCGATCTCGGGCAAAAGCTGGAGGACATGCCCGATGCGCTGAAGACCGATGCGACCCTCGTGCGGGGATGTTCGGCGGCGGTCTGGGTCTATCCGACTAAAACCGGTGACGACCGGCTGCATTTCCTCGCCGATAGCAACGCCGCCATCACCAAGGGCATCATCGCGCTCGTCCTGAAAACCGTCCAGGACCGGCAGCCCGCCGAAATCCTCGATACGGATATCGAAAACGCGATGGCCCCGTTCGATCTGAAAAACCAGCTGAGTTCCAACCGCACGCAAGGCATCCCCAATATGATAACCCTGATCCGGGAGACGGCGGAACGGTATGCGGACGCGTAGCCAACGTATTATAAAAGCATCTTGAATCGTCCTTGCGAGCGCAGCGAAGCAATCCAAAGCAAAGGGCGATGTCGCTTGCCGCACTGGATTGCCGCGTCGCTTCGCTCCTCGCAATGACGATTTCAATTCAACTCAGAATCAACTTACGGCATTAGCCTTGATACGCCGCCGAAAATCATGGAGCAGCGGCTCGGTATAGCCGCTCGGCTGTTTCGCACCCTCGAACACCAGCGCCCGTGCCGCCTGAAAGGCGAAACCGTCAAGATTATCCGCCATTCGCACATATCCCGGATCGCCCGCATTCTGCGCATCGACCTTCGCCGCCATCCGCTCCAGCGCGGCATCGACTTCCTTCGCAGTGCACACGCCATGCTCCAGCCAGTTGGCGATATGTTGCGAAGATATCCGCAGCGTTGCGCGGTCTTCCATCAGGCCGACATCGTGAATGTCCGGCACTTTGGAACAGCCGACACCCTGATCAATCCAGCGCACGACATAGCCGAGAATGCCTTGCGCATTGTTGTCGAGTTCCTCGCGAATTTCCGATTCCGGCCAATCGATGCCATTGGCGAGCGGAATCGTGAGGAGCTTCTCCAGCGCCGGAATGGGTTCGTCCATCAAGGCCCTCTGCCGTTCGAACACATCGATGCGATGGTAGTGGATGGCATGGAGCGTCGCGGCAGTCGGGCTGGGCACCCAAGCCGTGTTCGCGCCGCTCATCGGATGGCCGATCTTTGCTTCCATCATATCGGCCATCTGGTCGGGCGCGGGCCACATGCCTTTGCCGATCTGCGCCCTGCCGGAAAAGCCCGCCGCGAGGCCGATCCGGACGTTGCGGTCCTCATAGGCCTGTAGCCATCCCGCTTCCTTGATCGCCGCCTTGCGCAGCATCGCGCCTGCCTGCATCGAAGTGTGTATCTCGTCGCCGGTGCGATCGAGGAAACCGGTATTGATAAAGACAATCCGGTCTTTGACGGCTTGGATGCAGGCGGCGAGATTGGCCGATGTCCGCCGCTCCTCGTCCATCACGCCGACCTTTATCGTGTGGCGCTCCAGC
>JBGTHW010000094.1:0-3125 GCA_041746035.1 Parasphingopyxis sp. | reverse complement strand
GCTCGCAATGAATGCGCGACACGCCGCTCTCGACAATTTCGAGCCGCGATGTCCACAGATCGTTGATCGGGGCCGCGCCATAAAGCGACTCCAGCGCCCGGAAATGCGCATCCGCTCCGGCAAGCGGCTGGCTGACGGGATTGTTCGGCACAAAGTCGCTCAGGCCGGTCGTTCGGGCTCGACCCAACCGATCGAGCCGTCCTTGCGGCGATAGACCATATTGTAATTGCCTGAATCGACATTCTTGAACAGCAAGGCATTGGTATTGCGCAGATCCAGCATCCACACCGCGCTGGAGACGCTGGCCTCGGGAATATCGACATGGGTTTCGGCGATGATCGGCGGATTGTCCTCGGCCAGCTCTTCCTCGTCTGCGCGGCCTTTGAAGACGGTGTATCCTGCGTTGGCTGTCGCCATGACATCGGGCGCATGGCCGTTATTTTTGTGATGATCGTTCAGCCGCCGCATATGACGGCGTAGCTGTTTCTCGACATGGCCGGCTGCTTCCTCGAACGCGGCATGGGCATCGCCGGCGCTCGATGCTTCGCCCTTCAGGATCACACCCTGCATGATATGCGCTACAATCGTGCAGCGAAATCCGTGATCGTGCGGACCTTTGCCGAACGTGGTGTGCGCCGAGATCGCCTTGGAGAAATACTTGTCGGCAATCGCCGTCATGCGCTCCTCGACATGTTCTTTCAGCGCATCGCCGGTTTCGACCTGGTGGCCCGATACACGAATATCCATTGGGGGTTTCCTTTCGACAAATGCGCGCCCCGAATGGAGCGACGCGGCAATTTATTCTTCTAGGCGCCCTGTTTACGCCCTTGCGTCCAGAGCGGTTCCTTTATCGTCGCGATAAAGACGGCATGGCGTTCGAGTTCTTCCGGTGTAGCAGTATGCGCGCGTATCGGGCGGGGCGGCTTGCGTTCGGGGAGCAGCGTATCACCCCTTCGCGCCGTCACATCGGTTTCGTACGTATCTTCCGCCAGCGTCAGCCCGATCTGCCTGCCGCCCGTCAGTTCGACATAAACCTGCGCAAGCAGCTGCGCATCGAGCAGCGCACCGTGAAGAACCCGCTGGCTGCGATCCACGCCATAGCGCGTGCACAGCGCATCGAGGCTGTGTTTCGCGCCCGGATGTTTGGTCCGCGCAATCGCCAGCGTATCGACCATGCGTTCCATCCCCACAGCCGGATTCCCGCAGCGCTCGAGCTCGGCATTCATGAAGCCGAAATCGAAATTCGCATTGTGCGCGATCATCGGGCTGTCGCCGATAAATTTCAGGAAATCGGCTGCGCTATCGGCAAAAAGCGGCTTGCCGAAAAGAAACGCATCCGACAGCCCGTGCACGCCATAGGCCTCGCTCGGCATATCGCGTTCGGGATTGAAATAGGCGTGGTAGGTCTCGCCGGTCTCGACCCGGTTGACCAGTTCGATGGCCCCGATCTCGACCATGCGGTCGCCATTGGCGGGGCTCAGACCGGTGGTTTCCGTATCGAAAACTATCTCACGCATTGCTGGCAATATCGGACGTCATGCTCGGTTAGGCAAGTGACGAGTGCGTCAACCTGCGCATTAGTTTCCGCCAGCGGCACGCCGGTGTCGATGATGAAGTCGGCGCGCGCGCATTTCTCGGCGTCCGGCATCTGGCGGGCAAGGATCTGCGAGAATTTTTCCGGCGTCATGGTGGGCCGGGCAAGCACCCGCGCGCGCTGGATATCGGCGGGTGCGGAAACGACGATGGTCGCGTCGAGCAGCTTTTCGCCGCCGCCCTCGAACAGCAGCGGGATATCGAACAGAATGAGCGGCGCGTCGGAGTTTTCGGCAAGAAATGCCGAGCGATTGCGACCGACCAATGGATGGATCAGCCCCTCCAGCTGCCGCATCTTCTTGGCATCGCCAAGCACGATGGGCGAAAGCTTCGCGCGATCCACGCCCTCCGGTCCAGTGGTTCCCGGAAACAGCGCCTCGACGGCATCGACCAGCTCTCCGTCTGGCCCCTGCAACCGATGCACCTCCGCATCCGCGTCGAACACGGGAACACCGGCCTCGGCAAACATCGCCGCGACCGTCGATTTCCCCATGCCGATGGAGCCGGTGAGACCGAGCTTTTTCATGCGGTTAGGAGCTTGCGAAGTTCGGTGTCGTATTGGCGGGGTGCAGGCCGGTCGAAAAACTGCCGGAACGCCGATGCAGCTTGGGCGACCAGCATCGTCAGCCCGTCTGCCGTTCGCCGTCCCGACGCATTTGCAACCCTGAGCAATTCCGTTTCGAGCGGCGCATAGACCATATCGAATACCAGTGCATTGCTATCCATCAGCGCAAGACTCTCCAGCACCTCGCGCGGCTGGGGCTGTTGGTCAACCATGCCCATAGGGCTAGCATTTATCAGGAGAGGTGCTCCTGAGAGAGCGTATGAGGCTTCATTCAGCGGCACCCCTACGCCCATAAAAGAGAAAGGTCTGGTTATTTCAACCGCTCTTTCGGGTTGTCGGGAAAGCACCAGAACCGCTGCGGTTGAGTAGCCGGACAGAACGTGGAATGCGGCCCGCGCCGCGCCGCCAGACCCGATGACACATGGTTCGCCGCCTTCCAGATCGACATTCCGCAGAGCAGCGGCGATGCCTTCAATATCGGTGTTTCCGGCTATTAGCTTCCTCCCCGATCTTGCTACCGTGTTGGTCGCACCTACCGCTTGAACGACATCGGCGGAACTATCTGCAAATGCGCTCGCCGGGAGCTTATGCGGGGCCGTCACATTGCATCCGCGCCAATCGGGATCGGCGCGGCGGTTTTCGAAATAGTCCGCCAGTTCCTCCGGCTTCACATGGGTTGCGCGATATTCGGCGTCGATGCCGAGTTTCTCCAGCCAGAAATTATGGATCAGCGGCGACTTCGAATGGGCGATGGGATCGCCGATCACTTCTGCGTAAGGCTTGCTCATACCGCCATTACTCCCCGCACGCGCAGATAATCGAGAAACGGCAATAACGGCATTCCCAGCACGGTGAACTGGCTGCCGTCGATACGTGTAAAGAGTTGCGCACCCCTCCCCTCGATCCGGTAGCCGCCCGCGCAAGTGCCAACTTCCGGCCATTCGGCATCGAGATATCTCTCCAGAAA
>JBGTHW010000093.1:0-17163 GCA_041746035.1 Parasphingopyxis sp. | reverse complement strand
GCCGGCGCCGACGAGATGCTGGGTGGCGGGGGCGACGATTCGCTCAATGGCGGCGGCGGAAGCGATGTCCTCAATGGCGGCGCGGGCGACGATCTGCTGATCGGCGGCTTCGGCCCCGACAGCCTGACCGGCGGCGGCGGTGCGGATGCGTTCCTGTTCGGCGAGGGCCATGGCAGCGCGATCTTCAGCGAGGCCGACCGGATTACCGATTTCAGCCAGGCAGACGGCGACCGGATTATCCTGGCCGCGATCGATGCCGACAGCACAACCGATGGCAACCAGGCGTTCGTCTTTATCGGCGATGCGGCGTTCAGCGGCAATGCGGGCGAATTGCGCTTCTTCCAGGGCGGCGGCGAGACGCGGATCCTCGGCGATACAGACGGCGACGGGCAGTTCGATTTCGTCATCCGGCTGGAGAGTGGCGCGACCGATCTCGTGAGCGCGGATTTCGTGCTGTAGCGGCGTCGCCACCAGCTCCGAGGGCTTCGGCCCGAAGAGGATGGCGGGGGTGGTTCGTGACCTGGCGCCCCCGCCATTTTTGCTGCCTCGCTCCCGGCAGCCTGCTCCCGCGACGCCTCGTCCAGCCATGATCCCCCCCCCCCCGGCACCTTGCGCGCATGGGGTGGTGAAAGAGGCGAGGCCATTCACGAATATGGCTTTTGGACGGTCAGGGCGGCTATGACATCGAATCCGACAATCGAAGGACGCGCAGCATGACCCTCAAGGCCGATCTCTATTGGTCCTATCGCAGTCCCTACAGCTATCTTGCGATGGCGCGCTATCGCGCCATGATGGTGGCGTACGATCTGGAGATTGTTCTGAAGCCGGTTTACCCACTGGCTCTGCGCGAGCCGGATTTTTTCGAGCGTAACCACCCCAACTGGCTCGGCTATACATTGCGCGATGTCATGCGGCTGCGCGAATATCTCAATATCCCGATGCATCCGCCCAGGCCCGATCCCGTCGTTCAGGACATGGCGACGCGCAAAATCGCGGAGGAGCAACCTTATGTCTATCGCTTGCTGCGCACCGGACAGGCGGCGGCGCGGCGTGGCAAGGGGTTCGAATATGCCGACGAGGTTTCGCAATTGATCTGGGGCGGGACGGAAAACTGGCATGGGGGCGATCATCTGGCGAAAGCCGCCGAGCGCGCGGACCTCGATCTGGCGGAGCTGGATGCGGAGGCACTGGCCGAACCGGAGGTGCTGGACGCCGAAATCGCCGCCAATCAGGATGCGCTGGAAGCGGCGGGTCATTGGGGCGTGCCGACGCTGGTGTTCGAAGGCGAACCGTTTTTCGGGCAGGACCGGATCGATGTTGCGCTGTGGCGGATGAAACAGAAGGGATTGCAGAAGCGATGAGTTTCGAAGGAGGCTGCCAGTGCGGTGCCATCAGCTACACCATCGACAAACCGCTGCCGCGCGCCTATGCGTGTCACTGCCTTGCCTGCAAAAAGCAGAGCGCAAGTGCATTCGCGCTGGCGATTTTCACAACCCGTGACGATATCGAAGTCACCGGCAAGCCGGTTCATTTCGAAACGCAGTCGGACAGCGGCAACCGTAAATTTTGCTATTTTTGCAGCCATTGCGGGACGCGGCTCTGGAATAGCGATGCCAACCCGCCGCATAATATCACGCTTAAAGTGGGAACGCTGAACGATCCGTCGGACATAGCGCCTGCAGGCCATCTCTGGGTTTCGCGGCTCCAGCCCGGTATTTTGCTCGATCCGGAAGCGGCGCGACACCCGACACAACCCGACGATCTCAATAAATGGCGAAGCGAATTGGGGATGATCGAATGACCAAGGCCATCGAAGGCGGTTGTCTGTGCGGCGCGGTGCGCTACCGGATCGACGAAGAGTCGGTACCACCGTGCTATGCCTGCCATTGCGCCGACTGTCAGACACAATCGGGCAGCGCGGTTGCACTCCAGATGCCTGTATGGGTCAGCAAATTCTCGGTCGAAGGCGAGACCATCGAAGGGACGCGCCAACTGCCCGGCGGCGCGATCGGCACGGTTCATACCTGCGCGACATGCCTGACACGTCTCCATACTATCAATAGCAGTCGCCCCGGCATCGTCATCGTTCGCGCCGGCACACTCGACGACAGCGCGTCGCTCGAACCGAAAGCACATATGTGGGTCCGATCGAAACAGCCCTGGATGACGATACCGGAGGGCGTGAGAACATACGAAACCCAGCCGGAAATTCAGGGCGACTGGATCGAGATTCTCAAACTCGACAGGAGAGCGCCATGAGCGAGATTGCCGACCTCGCCATTCAGTATTTCGACAGTCCCGACGACCAAAGACTCGCGTACCGTGAAGCGGGCGAGGGCAGGCCGCTCGTTTTGCTTCACGGTTTCTTCTCCACGGCCACTGTAAACTGGATCCGCTATGGCCATGCCGGGGCCATCGCCGCGAAGGGGTATCGGGTAATCATGCCGGACCTGCGCGCGCACGGCGACAGCGCCAAGCCGCACGATCCCGCCGCCTATCCGCCCGATATTCTCGCGCGGGACGGGCTGGCGCTGATCGACCATCTCGGGCTGAGCGATTACGATCTCGGCGGCTATTCGCTGGGCGCGCGGACGGTGGTGCGGATGCACGTGGCCGGCGCGCGGCCCGGGCGGATGATTATATCGGGAATGGGGCTGTCCGGGCTGACCGATCTCTCCTCGCGTGCCGAGCATTTCCGGCATGTCCTCGGCCATCTCGGAGAGCATGAACGCGGCTCGCCCGCCTTTATGGCCGAGGCGTTCCTGAAAACTGTCGATGGCGATGCCGAGGCGCTGCTGCACATCCTCAATGTCTTCACCGATACGCCCGAAGACGCGATTCGCGCCATCGAGGTACCGGTGCTGGTGCTGGCGGGCGAAGACGACACCGACAATGGCAGCCATGAAGACCTCTCCGCGCTGCTCCCCGATGCGACGCATCGCGAGGTGGCGGGCGGGCATATGAGCTGTATCGTTAAGCCTGCGTTCGGCGAGGCGATTGCAGACTGGCTGGGTAAATCGAAGAACGGACCTTGACCGCACGGCAAACGGTTGGTCAAATGTGTCCGGCAACAAAAAACCTTGGAGAGAGACGGTCGCAATGAAAAATATAACCAAAATAGGCGTTTCCGCTTTTGCGCTGGCCGTGTTTTCGCTGGCCGTGCCATCGCAGGCGCAGCAGGACGAGCGCGAGGAAACCAGTTCGCAAGCAGCTACGGACGCCAATGACGATGCTATCGATGCCGCGGCGGGTGGCGAGATGGCGGATGGCGAGGCGGGGCCCGACTATCCGCTGACGCCCGCCGGAGCCGACGAATTCATCGCCGCCGCCAACGCGGAAATGGCCGATCTGTTCGAGATTTCGGCGCGCGCGGCCTGGGTCAATGCGACCTATCTGAATGTCGATACCGATGCGCTGAACACCTATTTCGGGACGCAGGTGACCGAAATGCAGGTGCGTCTGGCCAATGAGGCGGCGCGTTATGCGGAGATCGATGGCCTGAGCTACGACACCAATCGCCAGCTGAACCAGCTGCGCGGCGGCATCACGCTGCCCGCTCCGACCACCGGTGGCGCGGCGTCCGAACTCAACGAACTCGCGACCGCGCTGAGCACCGCTTACAGCACCGGCACCGCGACAATGGGGGGCGAGACGATCAATGGCAACGAGGCCGAAGCCCGGATGGGCACGGTGCGCGATCCGGCGGCGCTGCAGGAAATGTGGACAACATGGCACGCCAATGGTGAGGGAATGCGTGACAATTACGCGCGGATTATCGCCATCGCCAATAATGGCGCGCAGGAACTTGGCTATCAGGATGCTGGCGCAATGTGGCGCTCGAATTATGACATGGATCCGGACGAATTCGCGGCCTTGACAGAGCGTTTGTGGAACGAGCTCAATCCGCTTTATGAGCAGCTCCATTGTTATGTCCGCGCCGAACTCAACAGCGAATATGGCGACAATGTCCAGGCCGCGAGCGGGCCGATCCGCGCCGATTTGCTCGGCAATATGTGGGCGCAGGAATGGGGCAATATTTACGATATCGTTGCGCCGGAAGGGGCGGGCGATGTCGGATACGACCTGACATCGCTGCTGGAAGAAGCGGACTATACACCGCTGAAAATCGTCCAGACGGGCGAGGCGTTTTTCAGCTCGCTGGGTTTCGCTCCGCTGCCCGAAACCTTCTATGAACGCTCGCAAATCACCGAGCCGCGCGACCGCAATGTCGTATGCCATGCCAGTGCCTGGGACATCGACAATGTCGACGATCTCAGGATCAAAATGTGCACCCGCGTCAATGCCGACGATTTCGTTACCGTGCATCACGAACTCGGGCATAATTATTATCAGCGCGCCTATAACCAGCAGCCGCTGATCTATCGCAATAGTGCCAATGACGGCTTCCATGAAGCCATCGGCGACACCATTGCGCTCAGCATCACGCCCGAATATCTGACCCAGATCGATTTGCTGGACGAGGCGAACGTGCCGGGTGCGGATCGCGATGTCGGGCTATTGCTGCGGCAGGCCATGGACAAGGTGGCGTTCCTGCCGTTCGGCTTGCTGATCGATCGCTATCGCTGGGCGATTTTCGATGGCTCGGTGACGCCGGAAACCTATGAGAGCGCCTGGAACGATCTGCGGCTGCAATATCAGGGTATCACGCCGCCGGTCGAGCGTAGCGCGACGGACTTCTCGGCGGGCGCGAAATATCACGTCCCGAACAGCGTCCCCTATACCCGCTATTTCCTGGCGCGCATTTTGCAGTTCCAGTTTTACGAGGCGGCGTGCCGACAGGCGGGATGGGAAGGTCCGCTCCATCGCTGCTCGTTTTATGGCAATGAGGAAGTCGGCACGCGGCTGAACGAAATGCTGGCGATGGGCGCGTCCCGACCGTGGCCCGAGGCCCTGGAGACTTTCACCGGCACCCGCGAAATGTCGGCCCGCCCGATGCTGGCCTATTTCGAGCCGCTGCAGGAATGGTTGCAGGAGCAGAATGAGGGACGCGAATGCGGCTGGTAATATGGCAGCTATGGTTTAGCCTGATGGGATGAAAACGCTTTCCACCCGTGACCGGCTGATCGATGCGGCATTCAGCGTTGTCGCACGAGAAGGGCTTAACGGTGCAAGTGTGAAAGCGATAGCCGCTGAGGCCGGGGTGAGGTCGGGCTTGCTTCATTATCATTTCAAAACGAAGGACGAGGTTCTGGAGGCAGCGGTCGAGCGCGGGCTCGCGGGCTATCTGGAGCAGCTGCAAGCGCTACTCGACGATTATGAGTCGTCCGAGGTTTTAAGGGCCTACTCCAATTTCATCCGGGACAATCTCGACGCGCATCGCGATCTGTTCCGTGTGAGATTGGGCCTGGCGGTACGCGCGATGAACGACCCGCCCCTCAGCATCCGACTGGAGGCAGCCAACCAGCGCGCTCGAGGATCGATGGCGCGGATATTTGCAGCCCATATGGGGGCATCGGAACCAAGCAATATTCATGATGCAATCGCCCGCACGGTCAAATCTTCTTTCGAGGGAATGATGCTGTCATGGCTCAGTCAGCCCGATTTCCCAATGTGCGAGAGCTTCGATATCTGGCAAGCGGCAATCAGATCGATGGTAAATGATCGCAGTCTCCAATAGCCGTCTCGACGCATTGACAGCCCACTCCTTATTCCGGTATTGGTTGGTTAACCAACAAAGAGTTTGATGATGCATATTGTGATGACGGGTGCGACTTCGGGGATCGGCGAAGAGGCAGCGAAAATACTGATTGAGCGAAAAGACATTCAGTTGACCATCGGCTCGCGAAGTGGCGCGGGTTCCCTGCCGAAAAAAAATCGTCTGACAATACTACCCTTTGACATGGATAGGCTGGAAAATGTCCGCGTGTTCGCGACGGAAATCGAGAAAATGGTGCCGGTAGACAGGCTGGTGCTGAATGCGGGATTGCAACTGGCCAGACCCGAAACGACTGCGGATGGTTTTGAGCGAACCTTCGCGGTCAATCATCTGGCGCATTATCTCTTGCTGCGGCTGCTCATTCCCTCGCTCGCTTCTCATGCACGCGTCATTTTCACCGGAAGCGGCACGCACGATCCTGATGAGAAGGCACCCGTGACACCGCCAGACCATGCTGTCGCCGAATGGCTGGCCTATCCTGACCGCGATCCTCAGGCCGTGAGCGGTACGCGCAAGAACTGTGCCCGCGCCTATTCCTCTTCGAAACTGTGCAACATAATGGCCGCGCGAGAACTCAGCCAGCGCCATCCGGACATTGCCGCATTATCCTATGATCCGGGTTACGTTCCAGCGACAAGGCTGGCGCGCGATTATCCCAAATGGATTGTGGCCATAATATCCCGAATTCTTCCATTGATGATGGCGCGGGACCGAACGAGTACGGTTTCCCGTTCCGGTCGTTATCTCGCTGAACTGGCCGCAGACCCGCGCTATGACATTGCACACGGCGACTATTGGTCGGTGCGCGGCCCGGCCCTTGTCAGAACCGAGCCGTCCGTGCTGGCGCGCGATGACGATGCCGCGCGCAAATTATGGAATGATAGTGAAAGGCTTGTCGGATTGGCTGGTCATTAAAGAAAAAGGGGCGGCGGCTTTGTCGGCCACCGCCCCTTTTTTTCCTGTGTTAGCCGCGCCTAGTTGGTCTTCGGTTCGACCTTGGGTGCCGTGCCCTGTTCCTTTGCAACGGCTTTCTTCACCGCTTCCCTGGCTTCATCGCGACCGGCATTCTGTTCCTGCCTCTTGTCGTAATATTTCTTGCCGATAACCGCACCGGCGGCGGCTGCGGCCACACCGCCAACGGCTGCGGCGGTCTTGATCGGGTGGTCCTTGACCGTCTTGCCAACCGTTTTGGCACCATCGCCGACCTTGCCTGCGGTCGCTTTTGCGCCGCCGGCAATTTTTTCGCCCATGCCGGGCTTGCTGTAGGGTTGCGATGTCATGGTTTCGTCCTTGGTAGCCATTTTCGTGTCTCCGGTAAAAATTGCGGGTCGCCTGTATAATCGCCCGGACGGTCAAAGAGTTCCACCCGGGCGACAAAAGAGCGGATTTTACCGGTGCGACGAGCCTAAAGCTGCCCCAGCATATGTTCCGCCGAGCTGACCTTGTATTCGCCAGGTGCCTCGACATTCAGTTTTTCTACAACACCGTCATTGACGATCATCGAATAGCGCTGTCCGCGCATGCCCATGCCGAAGCCGGTGCCGTCCATGGTGAGGCCGACAGCTTCCGCGAATTCGCCATTGCCGTCGGCGAGCGGGGTCACCTGTTCAGCGCATTCCCTGGTCCATTCGCCCATCACGAAGGCATCGTTGACGGCGGTCGCCGCAATCTCATCGATGCCTTTGGCTTTCAGTTCCCCGGCTTTCTCGACATAGCTCGGCAGATGCTTGGCCGAACAGGTCGGTGTGAAGGCACCGGGAACCGAAAACAGCGCAATCTTGCGCCCTCCGAAAAACCTGTCGTGATCGACCGGCTGCGGGCCGTTCTCGGTCATTGTGACGAAGCCGGTTCTGGGCAGCTTGTCGCCTTCGCTGATTGTCATGGAGCGCTCCTTTGCTTGGGATGGGAATATAGTTGCATCAATGGCCTCAACCATGAAAAATTGCATGCGTCCAGCCGATATTCATCGCCGGTTGGCAATGAGCCGATGCTTTATGATATGGGGGCACCGGACGCACATGCTGTGCCCCGATGCAAAGCCCAATCGACGGAGAGAGTTATGCGTATCCTGATGACCCTGACGCTGGCGATGGTGCTGAGCGGCTGCATCGCACGCACGGCTGCCGGCGTCGTGACCGCGCCGTTCAAGGTGGTCGGCCAGGCCGCCGACTGGGCGACGACCAGCCAGGACGAAGCCGACCGCAATCGCGGGCGCGAGATTCGCGCCGAGGAAGAAAGGCTCGGCCGTGAATATCGCGAATGCCGCGACGATTACGAGCGGGCCTATTGCGACGAGCTGTTTAACCGGCCCGGCCCCGAATAATAGTCGCCGCTCCTCCAGCTTCATGACCTCTCCCCGCTTTCTCTCCGGCCAGATACTCCTCGCGCTGCCCGGCATGGCCGATCCCCGTTTCGACCGCGCGGTTATCGCCATGTGCGCGCATGACGAGCAGGGCGCGCTCGGCATCGGCGTCGGTGCGACGATTGCCAATATCGGCTTTCATGCGTTGCTGGAGCAGCTGGAGATCGAACCCGGGGAGGCACCCAATGCTGCGGTGCATTTTGGCGGGCCGGTGGAGCCGCAGCGTGGCTTTATCCTGCACAGCCTCGATTGGGGCGGGCAGGAGAGCATGCAGATCGGCGACAAATGGGGGTTGACCGGCACGCTCGACGTGCTGCGCGCAATTGCGGCTGGCAAGGGGCCGAAGCATTGGATCTCCGCGCTGGGTTATGCGGGCTGGGGCTCAGGCCAGCTCGATGAGGAAATGACCCGGCATGGCTGGTTCACGGCGAAGGGCGATACGGGGATATTGTTCGAGACGGAAACGCATCAGCGCTGGCCCGAGACCTACAAGCGCGCGGGGATCGATCCGGCGCTGCTGGCGCACGATGCGGGGCATGCGTAATTCACATATAAAGATATCTTTATATTTGCATTAGGGCCGCGAAACCGCTATCGCACTCCCAACTGATCGCCCGATGGATCGCGCGGTCTTTCTTTTTGACCACCAGAATGCAGGAGCCCTTTTAATGGCCGAACAGGACTATATTGTCGCGGATATTTCGCTCGCGGATTACGGACGGCGCGAGCTCGATATCGCGGAAACCGAAATGCCCGGACTGATGTCAACGCGCGAAGAGTACGGCCAGAGCAAGCCGCTCAACGGCGCGCGCATTGCGGGCTGCCTGCATATGACGATCCAGACGGCGGCGCTAATCGAGACGCTGACGGCGCTGGGCGCGGAAGTCCGCTGGGCGTCGTGCAACATCTATTCGACGCAGGATCATGCGGCGGCGGTGATCGCCGAGAGCGGTGTGCCGGTGTTTGCCAAGAAAGGCGAAACGCTTGCCGAATATTGGGACTATGTCGATCATATTTTCCAATGGGGCGACGAGCCGTGCAACATGATCCTCGACGATGGCGGCGACGCGACGATGTATATCATCTGGGGCGCGCGGGTCGAAGAAGGCGAAGAGATGCCCGCGCCGACCAATGAGGAAGAAGAGGAAATGCAGAAGGTGCTGAAAAAGCGCCTTGCGGAAACTCCGGGCTTTTTCACCAAAACGCGCGATGCGATCAAGGGCGTGTCGGAAGAAACCACGACCGGCGTCCACCGGCTCTATGAGCTGGCGAAGGAAGGCAAGCTGCCTTTCCCGGCGATCAATGTGAATGACAGCGTCACCAAGTCCAAGTTCGACAATAAATATGGCTGCAAGGAATCGCTGGTCGATGGCATCCGCCGTGGCACCGATGTGATGATGGCCGGCAAGGTCGCGGTGGTCGCTGGCTATGGCGATGTCGGCAAGGGGTCCGCAGCGTCGCTCAAAGGCGCCGGCGCGCGCGTCATGGTCACCGAGATCGATCCGATTTGTGCGCTGCAGGCGGCGATGGATGGTTTTGCGGTTACGACGATGGAAGCCGCAGCGCCGCATGCCGATATCTTCGTTACCACGACGGGCAACAAGGACGTCATCACGCTCGATCATATGCGCGCGATGAAGGACATGGCGATTGTCGGCAATATCGGCCATTTCGATAACGAGATTCAGGTTGGCGGCCTCGCCAATCTGGAGCATGTCGAGGTCAAGCCGCAGGTCGATATGTATACCTTCCCCGATGGCAAGCGGATGTTGCTGCTCTCGCAGGGTCGCCTCCTCAATCTCGGCAACGCGACCGGCCACCCGAGCTTCGTGATGTCGGCGAGCTTCACCAACCAGGTGCTCGCCCAGATCGAACTGTGGAAGAATACCGGCGATTACGAGAACGATGTCTATGTGCTGCCCAAGCATCTCGACGAGAAGGTCGCGATGCTCCATCTCGCCAAGCTGAATGTCGAACTGACGGAACTGAGCGAGGAGCAGGCCAGATATATCGGCGTGCCGCAGCAGGGCCCGTTCAAGAGCGACCAGTATCGGTATTAGGCAAGTCAGCCTTGCAATCGACAGGGCGTTCGCAGCGATGCGGACGCCCTTTTTTCGTAGCTGCCGACGGTGAATCGCAATAGAAGCGATTGATCGCCCGCAGTCTCATTGCCGACAGTTTTTACAACGGCCATTCACTTCCAGAAAAAACCGGTGCGGAACAAAATTGTTCCGGGCGGACAGCTGCTCGCAGTCTTTCTGCGCTCGTCGGCCGGATAGCAAACTATGTTTTCCGCAGCCCGAACAGATCAGGACGATGCTGGGTAAATTCGGCGCAATCATATAGGCCGACAGCGAAGCGATCTTGAGAACGCGGCCTGTTTTCACGAGTTGCGCGAGGCTTCTATAGACCTGCGAGGGCCATATAGGAGACCGTTTCCGGGCAAGGTCTTTCGCCAGTTCCAATCCCGAGACCGGTCGATCGATTTTCGCCAGCTCCTGCATGACAAGATCGGCAACTTCGCCATGCCGACGACGCACGCCCCGTTTATCCGATCGCACGGCGCATTCGCCAGTTTTTCAGATGTGCTATCGCAAGCAGGGTTCCGCCAATACCGGTCATAAAGGTTTCAAAATGCGGAAACGAAACAGGCACGAATGCCGAGGAGAGGAAAACCAGCCCCGCGAATCCCAACACTAATGGCAACGTCTGCCGATGCCGTTGGTAACCAATCGACAAGGCTATCGTCGCCAGCGGCAGGGCGATGGCGACCAGCCAGCGATGAATGCTCTCGGGCAGCTCGGAAATCAGGATCAGCGATGGCAATGCCAGAAAAGCAATTGGCAGTGCTATACAGTGGATGAGACACAAGCCCGAGAGCGCCATCGCCGTGCCGTCGAAGACGTTCATGAGGGGAAGGCAGGCTATTCGCGGTTTCAATCCGGACAATCGAGAGAAGTTGCAAGACACAGATTGTAATGATACCTTATATCACGTATGGCAAGCCGCTGTGTGTGGACATACGTCCAACTGTCTCTATTGCGAGATGAAGCGTTACAACATTACGTTGATATAGTGCAACATCTCCTCTACTGCACCGCAACAATCAAGGAGATACCGAATGAAGTTACGTACCCTGTTGGCGGCAAGTGCCGCGATCATTGCCTCGCCGGCCTTGTCTCAGGAAAGCCAGCGTGCTGCACAGGGGGGGCTTCACGATGAAGACAGCGCGCAAATCGTGGTGACGGCACGATTCGTCGATAGCCTCGATATTCTGGCGGGGACGTCCGTGCTGACCGGCGCGGAATTGACGCAGAGCCTTCGTCCGCAGATCGGCGACACGCTGACCAGCCTGCCCGGGGTTTCGGCGACGTCCTTCACGCCCGGTGCCTCGCGGCCGGTTTTGCGCGGTCTTCAGGGCGAGCGCATCCGTGTGCTGACCGACGGCATCGGGGCGATCGATGTATCGAACACCTCGGCCGACCATGCCGTGACCATCGATCCGATAACCGCCTATCGGATCGAGGTGCTGCGCGGCCCGGCGGCGCTGCTGTTCGGCAGTCAGGCGATTGGCGGCGCGGTCAATGTGCTCGACCGCCGCATCCCGCGCGAAGTGCCCGAAGAAGCGGTGCATATCGACGGACTGGCCAGCTATGGCTCCGCCGCCAATGAACGCAGCTTTGCGGCGGGCCTCGATGTGCCGCTGACCGGACGCCTGGTCGCCCATATCGATGGCAGCTATCGCAACACCGACGATCTGGAGACGGGCGGCTTTGTGCTGTCTCGCCAGCTTCGGGCCGAGCAGCTGGATATCGTCGCGGAGGAGACCGAAGAGGGCAATCTCGATGAAGCCGCCGAGGCGGCAGAGCTTGCCGGTCTGCGCGGCACGATACCGAATACGGCAACCGAGACCTATACGGCCGGCGGCGGTCTGGCCTTTATCGATGAATGGGGCAGCCTTGGCGCGTCGGTGAGCTATTACGATACCGATTACGGCGTTCCTTCCCGCCCCGGTGCCGGCCACGGCCATGGCGAGGAAGAAGGCGAAGAGGGCGGCGAAGAAGGCGAGGGCGAAGAGGAAGAGGCCCCGGTCACCATCGGCCTCCAGCAAATCCGCGCCGATCTGCGCGGCGAAGTGCTGGTCCAGAGCGGCTTTCTGGAGAGCATCCGGCTACGTCTCGGTTATTCCGATTATGAGCATACCGAGTTCGAGGGCACCGAGATCGGCACGGAGTTTTTCGTAGAAGGTCTCGAAGGCCGTCTCGAACTCGTCCAGCGCGATCGCAATGGCTGGCGCGGCGTGACCGGGGCCCAGCTTTACGTCCGCGATTTCAACGCCATCGGAGCGGAAGCTTTCGTGCCGCGCAACGATACCGAACAGCTCGGTTTCTTCACTTTGCAGGAGTTCGATCTCGGTCGGGCGAGCATAGAGCTCGCTGGCCGATACGAATATACCGAAGTCGGCGCGCCGCCGATTGGCATCGACCGCTCGTTCGATGCCTTTTCCGGAGCGATCGGCGCGAATTACGAAATTTCGGAAGGCGTGCGCATCGGCGCGAACCTCTCGCGTGCCGAGCGTGCGCCGTCGGCGGAGGAGCTTTTCTCGAACGGCCCGCATATCGCGACTCAGGCGTTCGAAATCGGCAATCCTTTCTTCGATACCGAAAAAAGTATCGGCCTCGAGGGCTATATCCGCGGCGATGCCGGTCCGGTTAATTTTGCGCTCACCGGCTTTGTCAGCTGGTTCGACGATTTCATCTTCGATACCGATATCGGCGAGGAACAGGACGGCCTGCCGGTCTTCCAGTTTTTTCAGCGCGATGCGACCTATTACGGGTTCGAGGCGGAAGCCTCCGCGACGCTCGCCGAAATTGGCGGTTTTCGAATCAATACGGATGTGGTTGCCGATTATGTCCGGGCGACGATAGGCGATGGCGGTGGACCGCTTCCGCGTATCCCGCCACTGCGTCTGCTCGGCGGGCTTGAGGCCCAATCCGATGCGATAAGCGCGCGGGCGGAAATCGAGCATATATTCGAGCAGGACCGGATCGCGGCGTTCGAGACGCCGACCGACGATTTCACGCTGGTCAATGCATCGCTGAACTGGCGACCGTTCGGGCGGGAGAATGGCACCTCGCTGTTTGCGTCCGTCAATAATATTTTCGATGTCGAGGCGCGCCGTCATGCCTCCTTCACCAAGGATTTCGTGCCGCTTGCGGGCCGCGATTTCCGGGTCGGCGCACGGGTGAATTTCTAGAAAAGCGTAAGGTTCGGCAAAGGCGGAAGGCAAAGGCGTCTTCCGCCCCGCTGCCATCCGTTCTAAGACGAGGCGGATGATTGTCCTTTCCACGACCGCGGCTGTACTGACCGGCATGGTGCTGGCGGCATGGCTGGGCGCGGCGGTATGGGCGACAGCCGACGCCGTCAAACGGCGCAGACGTGGCGAACGGGCGGCGGAGGCGGCCCGGACGGGCGGTGCGCTGCTGGAAAGCGCGCCGACGGCTTTCATGATTGTCGATGGCAAGGACAGGATCCGGTCCGGTCCGAAGCTGGCGGACTGGCTTGGTCTCGATGAGCCGCCGGGGGAACTCGACGATCTGGGAAAGACGCTCGCCGAAGAATACCGGAAACCGCTTGTCGAGGCGATCCGTGCGACGCGACGGACGGCCAGACCGTTCGGCATCGAATTGCGCATCGAAGGCTCGCCCCGGATCTTGTTCGCGCAAGGGTCGCCGGTGCCGGCGGGTCTGGGAGACGACAATGGCGCGCTTGTCTGGTTTTTCGATGCGAGCGAGATGCGCAGCGAGATTGCGACACTGCAATCGCAGGTAACCCGGACGACCGAAGCGCTGAATGCGCTCTCCGCCATAGTCGAAGCCGCGCCGTTGCCGATGTGGCATCGCGGCCCGGACTTGCGGCTCACGCTCGTGAATCAGGCCTATGTCAAGGCGGTCGAAGCGGAAAATGCCGCCGAGGCGGTTGCGCGCGGGCTTGAGCTTGTCGATCTGACCGGGCCGGAAAGCCCGCAGGCCATCGCCGCGCAGGTCCGCGAGACGGCAAAGCCGCATAGCCGAACCCTGCCGGTCACTTTGGCCGGCGAAAGGCGAACCGTCCGGATCGTCGATGTGCCGCTGGGCGAGACTGGCGTCGCCGGATATGCGGTCGATATCGAAGCGCTGGAACAGGCGCGCGGGGAACTGGAGCGTTTCGGGAGAGCACAGCGGGATATGCTCGATTTGCTTTCGGCGGGTGTCGCCCAGTTCGGTGCGGACCACAGTCTCTCCTTCACCAACCGGCCTTTCCAGCGCATGTTCGCGATGAAGAATGAGTGGCTCGCCGAACGGCCCGAGTTCGATCGGGTGCTCGATCGCATGCGCGAGGCCGAGCGTCTGCCTGCCAGCCGGAATTTCCCCGAATGGCGCGCCGAGCGGCGACAATGGTTTCAATCGGGTAACGAGGCGATCGAGGAAAACTGGCTGTTGCCCGACGGGACGCATTTGCGTCTCGTCGCCCAGCCACTGCCCGATGGCGGGCTGCTGCTGATATTCGAGGATCGCACCGAACAGGCGCAGCTTGCCAGCGCGCGCGATACGCTATTGCAGGTGCGCACGGCGACCTTCGATAATCTGTTCGAGGCAACCGGGGTGTTCGCCGCCGATGGCAGGCTTCATCTCTGGAACAGAAGGTTTCGGGAAATCTGGGAGCTTGAGGAGCAGGCGCTGGCCACCCATCCTCGCGTCGATGCGCTGGCGGACATGGTGGCGGCGCATTTCGACGATCCTGAACGCGCCGGTGAAATCAGCAAAGCGGTTCGGGTGGCGACGAACCAGCGGCGGCAGCAGGCTGGGCGTTTTGCGCTGAAGGACGGACGGCATTTCCGCTATGCGGCGGTGCCACTGCCCGATGGCAATGCGCTGTTTACGATACTGGATATTTCGGACACGCAGCGCATCGAGGGAGCGCTTCGCGATCGCAACGAGGCTCTCGAAGCCGCAGACCGGCTCAAAACCTCGTTCGTTTCCAATATGAGTTACGAGCTGCGGACGCCTTTGACCTCGATCGCCGGATTCGCCGAAATGCTGGATGGCGGCTATGCGGGCAAATTGCCGGAAAAGGCCACGGAGTATGTATCGTCGATCCTGGAATCGGTGGGCAAACTGCGCACCCAGATAGACGATGTGCTCGATCTGACCCAGAGCGAAGCGGGCGGCCTGGCGATGGCGCAGGAGGAGGTCGATCTGGGCCGCCTGTGCCAGGAAGCCGGCGAAGATGCGAAAGCCGCGGCGGCCGCGCGGGGGCACGAGCTGGTCGAGGATATCGACTGGTCGGTCGGCAGTGTGACCGGCGATGGGCTGAGGCTGCGCCAGGCCGTCGACCATCTTTTGCGCAACGCGATCCGCTACACGCCCGCGAACGGACGGATATTTCTTCATGGCGAGGGCGATGCACGGGAAGCGCGGATTACGGTTTCCGACAACGGACCGGGAATTGCCGAAGACGAGCAGCGAAAGGTTTTCGACAGGTTTCACCGGATCGATGGCGAAGACCGGTCGCGCGCGCTCGGTCTCGGCCTGCCGCTGACGCGCCAGTTTGTGGAGGCGCATGGCGGTACTATTGCGCTTCACAGTGCGCCCGGCGAAGGCACCTTCGTTACCATAAGCCTGCCGAGAGAGACCGGATGATACTCCTCGATGAAGCGGCAACCCTGGCGCTGGGCAGCCGCATCGCCGCGATCCTCGAACCCGGCGATGCTATTGGGCTGTCCGGCGATCTCGGCGCGGGAAAGACCACGCTGGCGCGCGGCATTCTCGATGCGCTGGGTCTCGCCGGAGAAGCGCCCAGTCCGACCTTTGCGATTGTTCAGCCTTACGAACCGCCGGAAACGGCCATCGCGGTCTGGCACGTCGATCTTTACCGGCTGAAGACGCCGGACGAGGCGCGGGAACTGGGCCTCGACGAAGCCCGCCGCGATGTCGCGATGCTGATCGAATGGCCCGACCGGCTTGGCGAGCGGTTGTGGGCCGATATTCTGCGCCTGGATATTCGCGTCGAGCCGCAAAAAGGGGGATATTCCGCCGCACGGCGCTTGACAGCGACGGTTCCGGAGGCTTGGGAGAGCCGATGGCCACCAGATTGAAAACACCCAAGTCGGCACCCGAATTTTTACTCTCGAGCGGCTGGACCGATGGCGAAATCCTGCCGCTTGCAGGAGATGCCTCGTTTCGCCGCTATTTCAGGGTGGTAGCCCCCGGGCGCACGGCGGTGTTGATGCACGCGCCGCCCGAGCACGAGAACAGCCAGCCCTTTCTCGATGTCGCCGGACACCTCAACCGCCTCGGCTTCGCTGCCCCGAAAATCATGGCAACCGATCTCGATAATGGTCTGATCCTGCTGGAAGATTTCGGAGATGCCCGGATGCGGGAGGTGGTCGATGCCGCGCCGGAAAGCGAAAGCCGGATCTATCGCGATGCGGTGACCCTGCTCGGTGTGTTGCATCGTTCCCCGGCCGGCGATCTGCCGCCCTATACGCTGGAGGAATATCTGCGCGAGGCCGATCTGTTCACGGACTGGTATGCCCCCGCGCTCGATCTTTCCGTCGATTTCGATGGCTATCGCAAGGCCTGGACGAAAGCGCTGGAGCCGGTGCTTGCACTGGCAGACCCGGTAACGGTTTTGCGCGATTATCATGCCGAAAATCTGATGCTGCTGGAGGGACGGCACGGTATCGGTTCGCTCGGCCTCCTCGATTTTCAGGACGCGCTCGCCGGGCATCCGGCCTACGATCTGGTATCGTTGCTGCAGGATGCGCGTCGCGACGTGAATAGCGAACTGGAAGCGAAAATGCTCGATCATTATCGCTCTACCAACCCCGATGCGGGAACCGGTTTCGACGCCGCCTACGCGATCCTCGGGGCGCAGCGCAATGCCAAAATTCTCGGTATCTTTACCCGGCTCTGGAAGCGGGACGGCAAGTCGCGCTATATTTCGTATCAGCCCCGCGTCTGGAAATATCTGGAGCGCGATTTGCGGCACCCTGCGCTCGCCCCGGTCGCGGTCTGGTTTTCCGCGAACGTACCGACAGCAAAGCGAGCCGCCGCGTGGGCCAGCGGAGCACCGGCATGAC
>JBGTHW010000092.1:0-2911 GCA_041746035.1 Parasphingopyxis sp. | reverse complement strand
ACCGCGTTCAAAAGTGAATATTGAGTGAAAAAGAGAGGATTATCCACGAGTCGCATGTATTTTATTCTGGTCCAACCCGGTTCGGTTGGTTTAATGTTGGTTAACGCGCGAGCGGGCCAAGAAATGCAAAGGGAGATCGCATTGTGAGCATCGAATTTACAAAATCGGAGGTCAGCGAATTGCGGCCGAAAATCAGCGTTGTTGGAGTTGGCGGGGCGGGCGGCAATGCGATTGCCAATATGATCGAGTCCGATGTTCAGGGCGTCGATTTCATTATCGCCAATACCGACGCGCAGGCGCTCAATCATAGCGAGGCGGGAACGCGTATCCAGCTTGGCCCGAAAATCACCGAAGGCCTCGGTGCCGGTTCGCGTCCCGAGATCGGTCGCGCCGCCGCCGAGGAAACTATCGCCCAGATCGAAGAGGCCCTCGATGGCTCGCACATGTGTTTTCTTGCGGCCGGCATGGGCGGTGGCACCGGCACGGGTGCCGCTCCGGTTATCGCCGAGGCGGCCCGCAAGAAGGGCATCCTCACCGTCGGCGTCGTGACCAAGCCGTTCAGTTTCGAAGGTTCGCGCCGCTCCAGGGCTGCCGATGCCGGGATCGAGGAATTGCAACAGCATGTCGATACGCTGATCGTCATTCCGAACCAAAATCTGTTCCTGATCGCCAATCCGGACACGACCTTCAAGGACGCCTTCAAGATGGCGGACGAGGTTCTCCAGCAGGGCGTGCGCGGGATTACCGACCTGATGGTCATGCCCGGCCTGATCAATCTCGATTTCGCCGATGTCCGCTCGGTGATGGAGGAAATGGGCAAGGCGATGATGGGCACCGGCGAGGCCGAAGGCGATGATCGTGCACGCGAAGCCGCCGAAAAAGCGATCGCCAATCCGCTGCTCGACGGGGTGTCGATGCAGGGTGCCAAGGGCGTCATCATCTCGATCACCGGTGGTGAGGATATGCGCCTGATGGAGGTCGACGAAGCAGCCAACCATATCAAGGAACTGGTCGATCCCGACGCCAACATCATCTGGGGGTCGGCTTTCAATAACGATCTCGAAGGCAAGCTTCGGGTATCGGTTGTCGCCACCGGTATAGAGAGCGAAGCCGGTGCCATGCGGCGTCCGGAGCCAGCGAAGGTTTTCACTTTTCCGTCCGCGCGCGACACCGAAACGATGGAAGATGCAGATCTCGAAATAGCGGACGCCATGCCGGAAGAAAGCACCGCAGTCTCTTCTGCGCCGCTTGCCAGGGAACATGTCGAAACGGAAACCGCACCGGAAGATCGCGTCGAGGCGGAAGCGCCTGCGGAGTCCGAAATGGCGGATGAGGCACCTGCGAAAATTTTTGCGGATGACGATTTGGCTGCCGAAGAGGAAATCGTTGCGGCGGACCCGGAGCCGGAAATCAAGCGCTTCGACGATTTTGCGCCGACCGCACTGGAGCGCAAGACCATCGCGCCGATGCCGAGCTTCACGGTTCGCGCGGCCGGCGACGAGCCGCGCAGCATTTCGGCGGACTCGCGCGCTGTCGAGGCCACTCCGGACAATGATGACGAACTCGTTCTCGATGCCGGTCAGATGGTGAAATCCGAAGAGCAGAGAGCCGACGCGGAAGAAGCAGCGCCGCCGGTAGAGCGCAAATGGATGGCAGAAGACGAAGCGTCGAAGCCGGGCAAGGCCGCCGGCGGCACATTGTTCGAGCGGATGTCGAATATCGCGCGCGGCGCGGCGAAAGTGGACGATGGTGGCAAAAAGGCGGCTGCCGGTGGCGATCGCAGCAGCGGGGACTCGCTCGATATTCCCGGCTTTCTGAATCGGCAGAACAACCAGTAGGAGACCGCAATTGAGGGGTGCGCGGGAGCCATGTGCCCCGTTCGTCCGTGCGCGATACCGCCTTGCCGCTATTGGGCGATTACAACACTGTGACTCTCGCGACCGACATCGCTAACACGATCCCGTGAGTCCTGAACGAAACCCGATGAAGCTTGTCCGCCGGGCGGCGCTGCCGTTGCTCTTTGCCGGGGCGGCGATGCCGCTGGCGGCGCAGCAGTCCGACGCCTTCCCGTTCATGGCCGGGCAGCGGCAAAATGCCCCGGCCAATACACTGGCGACGTTTTTGCGCATGCTGGCGGACAATCCCGATAATGTTTCGGCGCTGGTGGGCGCAGGCGGATCGGCTCTCGATCTGGGCGACGCGCAGGCGGCGCTGGGCTTTTTTGTTCGCGCGAACGAACTGAGTCCGCGTAATGGCCGCGTAAAGGCGGGGCTGGGCCGCGCGCTTGTCCGCCTCGAACGCCCGCTTGAGGCAATGCAGAATTTTCGCGAGGCACAACAGCTCAGCACGCCCGAAGACGATTATATTGCCGATCGCGGTTTTGCGCTCGATCTGCTGGGCGAGCCGGAACGCGCTCAGGCCGATTATCGCAGCTTCCTTTCCCGCCGCAACTCGCCGGATGTCACAAAACGCCTGGCCATCAGCCTCGCTATCTCCGGAAAGCGGGAGGACGCGTTGCAGGTCCTCGATCCGTTGCTGGCTGCGCAGGATCGCACGGCCTGGCGCACGCGTGCTTTCATTCTGGGGCTGACCGGCGAAGTCCGCGAAGCGGTGGAGGCGGCGGCGCTTGTCCTGACGCTACGCGAACTTGAAATTCTCACGCCCTATCTCGGGCAGCTCCCCGGACTCAGCGATGCAGGCAAGGCGCAAGCGGTGCATTTCGGTAATTTCCCCGCCGATGGGCGCGGGCCACGCTACGCGCTGAGCGATTTTCCCGAATTTGCGACGGCGAACAGCGGGGAACCGAATGCGCCGGGTGCGGGGCTGGTGCCATCCGGCCAGGCCTTCGGCCAGAATAATGCGCGCACAGCGGAGCGCGAAAGCCGCCGCGAGGCCCGTCGTCGCGAACGCC
>JBGTHW010000091.1:0-7869 GCA_041746035.1 Parasphingopyxis sp. | reverse complement strand
CGAAACGATAATCCATGCGCCAGTATCGCTGTTGGGCGGGCGTCACGAGCAAATACAGCCCACCACCGTCCGCCATCTTGTATGGTTTGGTTTTTGCCTTGGCTTTTCTGACGGCCATGTCGGACAGCATAACAGCACCTCCAAAGTTGTGATTTATACCGTCAAACATACCGTCATATACCGTCAAAATCAACAAATCTGGACGGACGGTAGCGGACGATTGCGACGCAATTTTTGGCTGTTTTACTGGACTTACACGGACATTTGTGGACCTGTCCGGAAAGAGCGATGGTGCCCAGAAGAAGACTCGAACTTCCACGTCCACAAGGGACACCAGCACCTGAAGCTGGCGCGTCTACCAATTCCGCCATCTGGGCCCGCGTCCGCCGCGAGAAGGCTCGCATCGACGCAGGGTCGCGGCTATGATGGTGCGCGCGATGCTTGTCAATGCGCACATGAGGCGGCAAGGCAGTAGCACCGCGCACGATCAGGAGGATGCGAGCATGTTGGAACGGCTGGCGACGCTATTCGGCGGCGGCGGATTTGTCGGGCGTTATGTCGCGCAGAATCTGTTGAAGGCAGGCGCGCGCGTCCGGATTGCGGAGCGCAATCCCAGGGATGCATTTTTCCTGCGGCCGCTTGGCGGGCTGGGGCAGGTTCAATTTATCGGTGCCGATATCCGCAAGCCCGAAACGCTGGATCGCGCCGTGTATGGCGCGGATATCGTTGTCAATCTGGTTGGTATTCTCGATGGCGATTTCGAAAGCGTCCATATCGGCGGCGCGGCGAATGCCGCCCGCGCTGCGAGGGATGCCGGCGTCGCGGACTTTATCCAGATTTCGGCGATCGGGGCGGACGCACACGGCCTGTCCTCCTATGCCCAGACCAAGGGCAGAGGCGAGGCTGCGGTGCGCGAAACGTTCCCCGATGCGATCGTCATCCGGCCCTCGGTCATTTTCGGACCCGAAGACCGGTTTATCAATCGCTTTGCGTCGATGGCGCGGATGATACCGATGGCGGTGCCGGTCATCCGGCCCGAGACGAAGTTCCAGCCGGTGTATGTCGCCGATGTCGCAGAGGTCGTGGCGAGGGCTGCGATGAATCCCCGAGACTATCGCGGCCAGACGTTCGAGCTCGGCGGTCCGGAAATTCTGAGCCTGGAGGAGATCAACCGCTTCATCCTCGACGGTATCGGCAAGCCGGGCAAGGATACCATAGCAGTGCCCGACGCTATCGGGCGGACGATGGCGAAATTCGGCTGGCTGCCGGGCGCGCCGATTACCTGGGATCAGTGGCAATCGTTACAGAGCGATAATGTGGTGAGCGACGGCGCGAAGGGCTTCGAATCATTTGGTATAACGCCGCGCCCCTTATCGGCTGTGTCCGAACAGATGCTGGTCCAGTATAGCAATCAGGGACGATTCGCCCGGAAGACTGCGGCGTAGCTCGCTATGCCTAAAACATCGCCAGCAACAGGATGCCCAGCACGACGCGATAAATGACGAACACCATCATCGATGCCTTGCTCAGGAAGCGCATCAGGAAGTGCATGGTCGCCAGCGCGGCGATAAAAGTCATTACGCCGGTAATCAGTGCTGCGGTGACAAGCTCGCCACCCGCACCCATGATATCCGGGACAATCAGTATCCCTGCGCCGGCGACCGCCGGGATCGACAGCAGAAACGAAAAACGCGCGGCCTCGACGCGTTTATAGCCCAAGAAGCGCGCGGCGGTCATCGTGACGCCCGAGCGGCTGGTGCCGGGAATCAGCGCCAGCGCCTGCGACAGGCCGACGATGATCGCGTCGCGCAGCGTCATGTCCTCATAGACCTTCTCCTGCCGCCCGAAGCGATCGGCGATGCCGAGCAATATGCCATAGCCGATCAGGTTGGCCGCCACGAGATCGGTGAGGCGCAACTGCTCCATATAATCGTTGGCGTGGAGAAACGCACCGAAGGCAAGCACGGGGATGGTGGCCGATGTTATCCAGAGGAACAGGCGGCGCTGTTCCGGTGCCTTGCCGATACCGACCGTCGCGAAACCGCCTCGTGCGAGGCCAAGGGCATCCTTTAAAAAATAAACGATGATTGCCAGCAATGTGGCGATATGGAGCGCCGCATCGATCAGCACCCCCTGATCTTCCGATCCCATAATCACCGGCGTCAGGATGAGGTGGCCGGATGATGAAATCGGCAGGAATTCGGTGACGCCCTGAACGATGGCGGTAATCAGCATTTGCAGGAAGGTCATGCGAACTCCGGAAGAGCTGGCCGAAATGGCCTTGCGCAGCCCCTATCACAGCGGATTAGTACTTGTCTTGCGGGTAATTCAGGGCCGTTTCGGATGTATCTCTATTTTTACATGAACGAGTGATGGCTGAATTCCGCCACTGTAAAAATTATATGGCAGATATTATGACCTAATTGATCGTTTTCCCCGTGACTCTGCGCCTCTCAAAGCATATATGATGCTCCATGGAGACATCATGGCTGACAATTCCATGCTCAAATTCGTCGGCGTTGAGCAGGATTATCCTGCGAAACGCACGCCCCGTGCTCGAAATAACGATTTCGAAGAGATTGCGCGCGCCTATGCCATTGAGAAAGCCGAGGAGCAGTCGGCGCGCTGTTCGCAATGCGGGGTGCCCTATTGTCAGGTCCATTGCCCGCTGCACAATCATATCCCGGACTGGCTGAAGCTGACGGCAGAAGGCCGCCTCGAAGAAGCGTTCGAGCTTTCCAACTCCACTTCGACCATGCCCGAAATCTGCGGCCGCATCTGCCCGCAGGACCGGCTGTGCGAGGGCAATTGCGTGATCGAATTTACCGGCCACGGCGCGGTGACGATCGGCGCGATCGAGAAATATATCACTGACACCGCCTGGAAAGAAGGCTGGGTGAAGCCGATTCAACCCGTGCGTGATCGCTCCGATCAATCGGTTGGCGTGATCGGCGCGGGACCGGCGGGGCTGGCAACGGCGGAATATATGCGCGGGCATGGCTATGCGGTGCATGTCTATGACCGGTATGACCGCGCGGGCGGGCTGCTGACCTATGGCATACCCGGCTTCAAGCTGGAAAAGGATGTCGTGATGCGGCGCGTCCAGCGGCTGAAAGACAGCGGTATCGTGTTTCATGAGAGCTTCGAGGTGGGTGAGGATGCCACGCTGGAAGAGCTGCGCGCGAAGCACGATGCGCTGCTGATCGCGACTGGCGTTTACAAGGCGCGCGAATTGAAAGCCCCCGGCGTCGGCGCGCCGGGTGTCGTGGCCGCGCTGGATTTCCTGATCGCATCCAACCGCAAGGGCTTTGGCGAGACGGTCGAGGCGTTCGACAGCGGCGCGCTGAATGCCGCGAACAAGCATGTTGTCGTGATCGGCGGCGGCGATACGGCGATGGATTGCGTCCGCACCGCCGTCCGCCAGGGTGCGAAATCGGTGAAATGCCTCTATCGCCGGGATCGTGACAATATGCCCGGCTCACAGAATGAAGTGCGCAATGCCGAGGAAGAAGGTGTCGAGTTCGTCTGGCTCTCCGCCCCGCAAGCGTTCGATGGCACCGCAGGCGTCACCGGCGTCCGCGCCCACACCATGCGGCTCGGCGCGCCGGACGCCTCAGGCCGCCGTTCGCCGCAGATCGAGGAGGGCAGCGAATTCGCGCTGCCCTGCGACATGGCGATCAAGGCGCTGGGCTTCGATGCGGAAGATTTGCCGGGGATGTTCGGCAGCGCGGACCTCTCGGTCACCCGCTGGGGCACGTTAAGGGTGGACCACAAAACCATGCAGACCAGCCTCGACGGCGTGTTCGCGGCGGGCGATATTGTGCGCGGCGCGAGCCTGGTGGTCTGGGCGATAAGGGATGGCCGCGATGTGGCGGCGCATATGCATCGCTATCTGAAAGAAAAGGCGGCTGCTATATCGTCGAGTCAGAAGGAGGCGGCGTGATGCGGCTGGCACAGACCGAGATCGACGCAATCAGAACGGCTGCGCTGGAGGCATTCGGCCCGGATGCGGTAGTACGCCTGTTCGGCAGCCGGGTGCGGGACGATCTGAAAGGCGGCGACATCGACCTCCATCTGGAAGTCGATGAAGGCGGGCAGGATTACAGGAAAGCCGGCGATTTCAAATACCGGCTTTTCCGCATGATCGACGAGCGCAAGGTGGATCTGGTGTTCCGGGTGCGCGGGCGACCCCGGCGACCAATCGACGATATCGCCTATGAACAGGGAATCACGCTGTCATGACCGGCGAGCGCAGACTTGCGTCCGCTATCGAGACCATCGAGGGCGCGGCCCTGCGGATACGCAGTTCGCTGAAGAGCGACCGCGATTTGCTGGAGACGGTCGGGCAAGACGGTGCCGATCCGCATGACGAGGACCGAATGCGCGCGACCGATGCTTTCGTTCAGCGGTATCAGCAATTTTACGAACATTTTGTTCGGAGGCTTTATCCGGCTTTGTACCGGGTTCAGCAAATCGGAGAACCGGCACCCTTGCTCATCGATCTGATCGCGCATTTCGAGCAGGTGGGCCTTGTCGAGGATGCGGCCCAGTGGGTCAATCGCGCGGAACTTCGCAACCGGCTGATCCATGAATATCCGCTCGAAAAGAGGGAGCGGGCGGAAACCATTCAGAATGCCTTGCGCGAAGCGGAAGCGATGCTGACCGAAATGGACAGGGCGCTCGATTATGTCGCAAAGCGCAATCTGTCGGGAGCAGATCGATGACGCGCGGTAATCTTCTTTTGCTCCTGGCTGCAACGATATGGGTGCCACCCCTCGCCGCCCAGATGCCCGCACCCTCCCGAAGCGAAGCCCCCTCCGCGAACCGCATCGAGGCCGCCACAAACCTCCTCGAAATCATCATGCCGCCCGCGCAGCGCGAGGCGATGATTGCGCAGATGCTGGAGCCGACGATGGCGAATATCGAGCAGGGCATGATGCAGGCCCCGCAATTCCGGAATGTCTTTGCCAGCGATCCGCGCGCGCAGGCGCTGTTCGTGCAGTTCATGGCGCGGCAGCGGGCGCGGACGCTTCAGCAGATTCAGGCATCGCTCCCCGGCCTGTTCGACGCGATGACCCGCGCCTATGCGCGGCGGTTTACCGAGCGCCAGATGCGGCAGATCGGCGACTTCTTCGAGACGGATACCGGGCGCGCCTATATGCGCGAATCCCAGACAATCATGGCCGACCCCGATATCGCCGCGTGGCAGCGCACCGTGATGATGCAGTCGATGGGTAATGTGCAGGCCGATCTCGCGGACTTCGCGGCGGAGATCGCGGCGCTGGAGGGGGATGCGGGCGCGAACACCCCGCAAGCGCAACAACCTGCCACCAACCGTTTGTTGGATGCGATGCGCGGCGGCGGTGAGGCGGCTGAGGAAGAGCTGGAGGGGGAGGAGTGATGTTCTTCGCCACCAAACTCCGCCGTCACTCGCGCGAAGACGGGAGTCCAGTCCGACGGTTGGACTGGATTCCCGCCTTCGCGGGAATGATGGCTTGTCTAACGTTCAATTTTTCAGCGCACGCGCAGTTGTCAGTAGAAAGCGTTGCCAGTGCGATGTCGGAAAGCGCCAATATTCAAGAAAGTCCTAGTGGATCTGCAACGATCACGACGCCGCCGAGCGAGGAAAAACAAAGATTGATTGCCGAGTTCCTCCGCTTAACCGGGGTAGAGCAAAGCATCGACCGCGCGTCCTTTATTGATCGTTTTGCCATGCAAGACCATATGGCTGTTTGGCGAGGCTCAGACGAGCGGCGATTCACGTTTCGTGAGGCACTTGATCACGTTTTCGATGCTTATCGAACAGAGTTTGCCAAATACCGGGACCAGTTCCAACAGGCATATGCAAGCCATGTAAACTGGGAGTTCACCGAAGAAGAGCTTCGAACGATCAACGGCTTCCTGCGGAGTGATACAGGTCAACATTATCTCGATGGATTGTGGCGTATGAATGCGTACACAACGACGAATACCGAAGATATTATTGCGGAAGTTACTCAGAATGTTCGGTCTAGTTTGATCGACCAAGGTTTCCCCGTCGAACAGGAGTCGGACCCGTACACCGTTGTGCTCGAGCAAGACTCATCGGATGACGATGATGAATAACACCTCGCCCCAACATCACCACCTCGCCACGCACGGCATGTATCATCCCGAGCTGGAGCACGATTCCTGCGGCGTCGGCCTCATCGCGGCTATCGATGGGCAGCCTTCGCGCCGTGTTGTCGAGGCGGGGATCGAGGCGTTGCGCGCGGTCTGGCATCGCGGGGCGGTGGATGCGGATGGCAAGACCGGGGATGGCGCGGGGATACTGGTCGATTTGCCCGAGCGGTTTTTCGACGATGCGATTGCCGATAGCGGCCATCGCCCGATGCCGAACCGGCTGGCAGTTGGCATGGTGTTTCTGCCGCGCACCGATCTTGGCGCGCAGGAAACTTGCCGCACTATCGTCGAGAGCGAGATTATCGAGTTTGGCTATAGCATCTATGGCTGGCGGCAGGTGCCCGTCGATGTTAGCGTCATCGGCGAGAAGGCCAAGGCGACGCGGCCCGAGATCGAACAGATCATGATCGCGGGGCCGCTGCCCGATGACGAAAACCTGATCGAGTTCGAGAAAGACCTGTTCCTGATCCGGAAGCGCATCGAAAAGCGGATTGCGCAGGCGCAAGTGCGCGATTTCTATATCTGCTCGCTGTCGTGCCAGAATATCGTCTATAAAGGCCTGTTTCTCGCCGAGAGCCTCGCCGATTTTTATCCCGACCTGACCGATGAACGCTTCGAGAGCCGTGTCGCGATCTTCCACCAGCGTTATTCGACCAACACCTTCCCGCAATGGTGGCTCGCGCAACCCTTCCGCTCGCTCGCGCATAATGGCGAGATCAACACGATCCGCGGCAATAAAAACTGGATGCAGAGCCACGAGATCAAGATGGCGAGCCTCGCATTTGGCGAGCATGGCGACGAGATCAAGCCGCTGATCCCGGCGGGCGCGAGCGATACGGCGGCGCTGGATGCAGTGTTCGAAACCATCTGCCGCTCCGGCACCGATGCGCCGACGGCCAAGCTGATGCTGATCCCCGAAGCCTGGCAGCATGATGGCGATATCCCGAAACCGCATCAGGACATGTATGCCTATCTCGCCAGCATGATGGAGCCGTGGGACGGCCCCGCCGCGCTGGCGATGACAGACGGGCGCTGGGCTGTCGCGGGGCTGGACCGCAATGCGCTGCGCCCGCTGCGCACTACGCAGACGACCGATGGGTTGCTGATCGTCGGATCGGAAACCGGCATGGTGGTCGTGCCCGAAGCGCAGATCGTCAAGAAGGGCCAGCTCGGCCCCGGTCAGATGATTGCTGTCGATATGCAGAAGGGCGAGCTGTTCGGCGATCATGCGATCAAGGACAAGGTGGCGGGCGAACGGCCCTATGGCGACTGGGTGAAGGGCTTCAAGACGAACGACGATTTGCCCAAGCCGACGAAGGATTACGCGCTGCACTGCGAACGCGCCGAATTGCTGCGGCGGCAGGTGGCGTCGGGGCAGACGATGGAGGATATGGAACTGATCCTCGCGCCGATGGTCGAGACCGCCAAGGAAGCGGTCGGATCGATGGGCGACGATACGCCGCTCGCGGTGATCTCGCTCAAGCCCCGGCTTATCAGCCATTTTTTCCGGCAGAATTTCTCGCAGGTAACGAACCCGCCGATCGACAGTTTGCGCGAACGCCATGTGATGAGCCTGAAAACGCGCTTCGCCAATTTCGCCAATATCCTCGATAGCGAGGCCGAGCAGGACAATGTGCTGGTGCTCGATTCGCCGGTGCTGACAAGCGCGCAATGGGGCGGGCTGATGGAGGGTTTCGGCGACAAGGC
>JBGTHW010000090.1:0-9663 GCA_041746035.1 Parasphingopyxis sp. | reverse complement strand
TCTGCGATATCGCCTTCCGAGGCCTCCTGATTGGCCGTGCAGGCAGCGATAAAAATGGCAAGGCCGGGAACAAAAAGAATTCGTATCATTAATTTACCCCATCGTCGGAATAACAAACGCGTTCTCATCCATACCATCCGCAGTGCCATCGGGCCATCTTTGCGTGACCGTCTTGACCTTGGTCCAGAATTTCAGGCCTTCCATGCCGTGCTGGTTGGTGTCACCGAAGGCGCTGCGCTTCCAGCCGCCGAAGGTGTGATAGGCGACGGGGACCGGAATCGGGACGTTAATACCGACCATTCCGACATTGACGCGGCTGGCGAATTCTCGCGCGGCGTGGCCGTTGCGCGTGTAAATGGCGACGCCATTGCCGTACTGGTGCTCGCTGGGCAGCTTGACGGCTTCCTCGAAGCTCTCGGCGCGGACCATTTGCAGGACCGGCCCGAAGATTTCCTCCTTGTAGCTTTCCATTCCCGGCTTCACATGATCGAACAGCGACGGCCCGATGAAGAAGCCTTCTTCATGGCCTTGCAGGCTAAAACCGCGGCCATCGACGACGAGTTCCGCGCCTTCATCGACGCCGGTCTGGATCCAGTTCTCGATGCGCTGCTTGTGTTCGGGCGTCACCACCGGGCCATAATGCGCCTCTTCATCGGTCGAGACACCGACGCGTAACGCATCGATAGCCGGAATCATCTTTTCGCGGAATTTGTCCGCCGTGTCGTTGCCCACAGGAACGACCACCGGCAACGCCATGCAGCGTTCGCCCGCCGAGCCAAACGCGGCCCCGGCGAGATCGTTGACCACCTGATCCATATCGGCATCGGGCATAATGATGCCGTGGTTCTTCGCCCCGCCCATCGCCTGCACGCGCTTGCCGTTCTCGACGCCGCGCTTGTAAACATAATGCGCGATATCGGAGGAGCCGACGAAGCTGATCGCCTTGATATCCGGATGATCGAGGATCGCATCGACCATTTCCTTGTCGCCATGCACGACCTGAAGAATGCCATCGGGTAGTCCTGCTTCCTTCATCAATTCCGCAAGCCGCACCGGCACGGACGGATCGCGCTCGGAAGGTTTCAGGATAAACGCATTGCCCGCCGCAATCGCGACGCCGAACATCCACATCGGGATCATCGCCGGAAAGTTGAATGGCGTAATGCCCGCCACGATGCCGAGCGGTTGCCGCATCGAATAGACATCGATGCCCGGCCCCGCGCCCTGTGTGTACTCGCCCTTCAGGACATGCGGAATACCACAGGCGAATTCGATCACCTCCAGCCCGCGCTGCACATCGCCGCGCGCATCGGCAACCACCTTGCCGTGCTCGGACGAGAGTAGCTCGGCCAGTTCGTCCATATGCGCCTCAACCAGCGCCTTATAGGCAAACATCACGCGCGCTCGCCTTTGCGGATTGGTCGCGGCCCATTCGGGTTGTGCGGCATTAGCGGCATCGACAGCTTTTGCCAGCTCGTCGCGTCCGCCCAGTGCCACCTTCGCCTGCACCTCGCCGATATTGGGATCCCAGATATCGTGCTGGCGCGATCCGCCGCCCGCTGCATTCCCTGCGATAAAATGCTCGACTGTCCGCATTGCTTTATTCCTCGTTCCGAATAGGGTTGGCCCGACATAGTCCGCGCGTTTCGCGATGACCATGCTATCAGTATAGGGGACTCCTGACTGCGGTTCAGGGTTCCAAGAAGGAGAAAGTCCGGCCGATGAAACAGCAACACCATGCCACCACCCTGACCGAACTTTGCGATTACTGGGCGAAGCGCCGCCCGGACCAGATCGCCTATCGCTTCGAAGGCCGGGTGACGACCTTTGCCGAAATCCGCGAAGAGAGCGAACGACTGGCCCGGGCGCTCGACGCAAACGACATCGGTGCCGGCAAGCGCATCGCCTGGATCGGCAAGAATAGCGACCGCTATTTCACAACGTTCTTCGCCGCAGCCCGCGTTGGCGCGGCGCTGGTGCCGGTCGGCTGGCGGCTCGCCCCGCCGGAGATGAAATATATTCTGAAGGACGCCGAAGCCGAGGCGATTGTCGCCGCGCCCGAATTCGTCCAGCTCGCCGAGAAACTGGCGGCGGGAATGCCCGCCATCAAACATGTCTGGGTGAGCGAGGATGGCGGATCGGAGCCGGGCATCGGCGAACTGGCGAGGGACATGGACGCGAAAAGCGACCTCCCCGCGCCGGCACCGGAAAACGAGGTCATCCAGCTTTATACCTCCGGCACGACAGGGCAGCCCAAGGGCGTCGTGCTGACACACAGGAACTTTCTCGGGCGGTCCGGCCCCGATATCGAACCGCTTAGCTGGGACGCGTGGCACGAAGGCGATTCCGGGCTGAACCCGATGCCCGTCGCGCATATTGCGGGGTCCGGCTATGGTCTGGTGCCGTTCAATCGCGGATCGGCCTGCACGATCACGCAGGAATTCAATGTCGAGGAGATTCTCGATCTGATCAACCGCAAACAGGTCACCCGATTCTTCCTCGTTCCCGCCGCGCTCCAGATGCTGATCACCCATCCGAAGGCCGCCGAGACCGACACAGGCCACATCAATCAGATCGGCTATGGTGCCTCGCCCATCCCGCTAACCCTGCTGCGCGATTGCATGAAGGCCTTTCCCAATGCCGGGTTCGTCCAGTCATACGGGATGACCGAAACCACCGGCTCCATTGCCATCCTCGAACCTGAAGATCACGATCCGGGCGGCAATGAGCGGATGCGCTCAGCAGGTAAAGCGGTGCCCGGCGTCGAAATCATGATCGCCGATCCCGATGGCAAGGAAGTGTCGCGCGGCGAACTTGGCGAAGTCTGCACGCGCTCGTCGGCCAATATGGCCTATTACTGGAAACAGCCGGACAAGACGAAGGAAACGGTCAGCGACGATGGCTGGCTGCGTACCGGCGACGCAGCCTATATGGACAAGGACGGCTATATCTATATCCAGGATCGCATCAAGGACATGATCATTACCGGCGGCGAGAATGTCTATCCGGCGGAGGTCGAGAACGCGCTCTATGAGCATCCGTCGGTATCCGAAGCGGCGGTGATCGGCGTGCCGGACGAGAAATGGGGCGAGTCTGTCAAGGCGCTCATCACGCTGAAGGCCGACGCGGAATTCGACGAGCAGGCGATCATCAACCATGTCCGCGAACGGCTCGCCGGGTTCAAGGCACCGAAATCGGTGGAGGTTATCGCGGTCATGCCGCGCAACGCCAGCGGCAAAATCCTGCGCAAGGATTTGCGCGCGCCTTATTGGGAGGGTAGCGAACGGCAGGTGAATTGACCCTTTCCGTTCACCCTGAGCTTGTCGAAGGGCTGCACTTTTCCGGTCTCGAGGAAAAGAACAGGGCTTCGACAAGCTCAGCCCGAACGGACGTTTCTCATATTGAAAGGCAATCCTTGCAACGCGAAACCCACCTCCCGCTCATGATAGAGCTCGCGCTCAAGGCGGGCGCGGCCATCGACGCCATCTACAGGACCGATTTCGACCGCGAGGCCAAGGGCGATGGCTCCCCCGTCACCGCCGCCGACAAGGAAGCAGAACGCACTATCGAAGCGGGCCTGAAAGCCGCCCAGCCCAATATCCCGATCCTCGCCGAAGAAGCCGCCAGCGAAGGCCGCATTCCCGAACTGGGCAATACTTTCTTTCTGGTGGACCCACTCGACGGCACGCGCGAGTTTCTGAGCCGCAACGGAGAGTTCACCGTCAATATCGCGCTGATCGATCATGGCCGACCGATTTCGGGCGTCGTCTATGCCCCCGCGATCAACAAGCTTTACTATGGCGCATCCGGCGAAGGCGCGTTCTATCAGGAAATCGCGCCGGGACAGGATCGCGCCACCGCCGAACACCCGCACGAAATTGAAGCCCGCGCGCCGTTCCACAAAGGCCTGATTGCCGTCGCCAGCCGCAGCCACCGCTCGCCCGAAACCGATGCGCTGATGAAAAAAATCGGCGTCAAGGATTTCACCCCCGCCGGCTCCAGCCTCAAACTCTGCCTCCTCGCCCAAGGCACCGCCGACGTTTATCCGAGGCTCGGCCGAACGATGGAATGGGATATCGGCGCAGGCCAAGCTGTGTTGGAAGCCGCTGGCGGTCGCGTCATGGCACTGGAAGGCGAAAGCGAAACCGGACCGCTGATGTATAACAAGAAAGAGCGCGGCTTCGATAATCCGCACTTCATTGCTTGGGGGCGGAGTTAACCGAAACGCATTCTCAACAAATTCGATCTAGAAAGAATTTATCATCATCTCTGGGAATCTTCAGGCTAGTCAAACGGTCAATTTTGGGATTAAGCCCTTCCGAACGTCTGACGTTAGATATCTAGAAGGAAGGAATAATATGAGAAATGCCATGCTATCGCTGCTAGCAACTACTATTGCATTGACCGCAGCTCCGGCTCACGCTGAGTGGGATTTTAATGAGATTGTAGATCCGATGTCTGATGCGCGTCGTGGTATTGCTAACACCCCGTCAGGACCAATTGTTTTAGTCGTAAAGTGTGACAGGAACGGCCCTGGAACGATATATTTGAGCTTTATCGCTGATCAATATCTTGGAGGCACAAGTCGCAACAGTGGTCGCGATATTCAGTTTAGGATAGACGGCGCTCCGGCGGAAAGAATAAGCGCTCGTCACGATGGCCGAACTGCTAGCATATTTAATCTGTCGCCGGACAGAAGTGGAGGACAATTTCTAAGGCGTATTGTTGACGCTTCTGAGCTAACGATAAAACGATTACGCACTTTACAAACCCAGATAGATTTGGTATAAAATCCTTACGAGGAGAAAATACCAATGTCCGTTCTATCGCAGCCCCAGTTCCATGACGAAGCGAAGGCTTTTGAGTTTGTCGAAAGCATTGTCTGGGCTAATGGCGTAACGTGTCCGCATTGCGGAGTTGTCGATGGCCGGGTCTACGATCTGGCAGGCGTCCGCACGAAACCCAGCAAGAAAAACCCGGAAGGAAAGGTTCGCTACGGCCTGAAAAAGTGTGGCGAGTGCCGCAAGCAATTCACGGTCAAGGTTGGCACCGTATTCGAACACGCCCGCATCCCGCTGCACAAGATGCTACAGGCGGTGCACCTTATGATGTCCAGCAAGAAGGGTATCAGCTCGCATCAACTGCATCGTGTTCTGGAAATCAGCTATAATTCGGCATGGTTCCTCTCGCATCGCATCCGGGAAGCAATGCGCTCCGGCGATCTGGACATCATGGGCGGCGGCGGCGAGCCGGTCGAGGTCGATGAAACGTATATTGGCCGTAAGAAAGGCACTGAAAAGCGCCGTGGCACCGCTCATAAGATGGCCGTTCTATCGCTTGTCCAGCGCGACGGCGGTGTTCGCAGTTTCCAGCTAAACGGAACGACCGCTCGCGAGATCGGCGCTATCGTCAATGCCAACGTGTCGAAAGAGGCTTTCCTGATTACCGACGAAGCCCGCCAGTATCAGTCCATCGGCAAGGGCTATAATCACCTTTGGGTAAACCATAGCGCGGGCGAATATGTTGACGGGCCAGTGCATACCAACACCATCGAAGGAGTTTTTTCAATTTTCAAACGCGGCATGAAAGGGGTTTACCAACATTGCAGCGAAAAACATTTGCATCGATATTTGGCGGAATATGATTTCCGATATAACAATCGTGAAGCGCAAGGAGTGAACGACAGCCAAAGGGTCATGAATGGCATCAAAGGAATTATCGGTAAAAGACTTACCTATGCCAGTTAGATTGCAATTGATTGCACTGACGATCAACGCATCAACCAGCGCATCAAAAAACACATTGAACAAGATTGATTAGGAGTTTGGAGACATTTGTGGGATACACTTTATCTGGAAGCGATAGAGACACCCGTGGAAGGTATCTTCAATTCCAAAAAGAAACGCCGGAGATCACTCTCCGGCGTTTTTGCTTTTCAGGGCTGATCGAAGCGAGATCAGTTCACGGCGTGAAGCCCTGAATCAAAAGGGTTGCTCGGCTCTTGTGGGGCAAACTGCTTTTCATAATACCGCTCATTGCGATAAACGAGTGCGCCTTCGCCCTTTAAGCGTGACAAGATCGCCGCTGGCGTGTCTTTACCGACGCCAGGAATAGTTTCTCGCACTTTAGCGTCAACTTCTGCTGACGATGCGCCCAGCGTTCCAGCCTCGCGCATTATATCCAATACAACAGGCTTCACACTAGGGGAACGTTTACGCTTCTTAGGAGTCGCGCTATCTTTCCCGCCGAAGCTGTCTATCAACCGTAAAAGGGTGGCCTCTTCGATTTTCAATTTCTCGATATGCGAGCGGACCGTTTTCAATTCATCTTCGATGAGCTGCATTTGCTCTCTCGCTGTGGTCATGGTAAATTCCTTCGGAAACGTTAGAGTTATGGTGCCCCTAGTGGGATTCGAACCCACACACCCGTGGAAGGATTTCGGTTTTAAAGACCGCTGCGTCTACCAATTCCGCCATAGGGGCGAGTGGCCTTGATAGCACCGAATGATTCGTTTGCAAGTGGTTAGTTATGAACCAATGTAAGACCTTGGGATAAAGCAATAAAATTGGTAACACTGTGAACAAAAATGTGGAAAATTCCATGAATCAATCCGAAAAATTCCGGAAAGCCGCTCGCGAGCTAGAATGCGACGACGACGAAGGCCGCTTCAAGGATCGACTGGCGAAGCTGGTGAAGCAGAAGCCGCCACCGGATAGTCAGAAAAATAAAGCGTCTGCATAAACTCCCCCAACAGCGCGAAGTTCATTCAAAGCGTTTGCATCGCCGCTGCTCGCATCATTAAAAACGCGGGCAGTCCGCTGGGGGGAATAGCCAGCTTTCCGAAACTCATGAACGAGTCCTAACCACCGATGAGATGGGCGAGGAAGGGTGTCATGCATGTAGCCTAGTGCCAGCATCTCGTTTTTCAGCCGATGCGGATATGTGAAATAGTCAAACATGACGCCTCCCATTGTTCCCGATCTACACCGGAAACATATCACTTGGGTGAGAAAAAGCGAGTCACATGCAAGAGTTCGACGAACGCGACCGAGGTCCGGCCACACAGTCCCGCCCGTATTGGCTGGCCGATAGGTGCGTTGCTGGCATGGGTTTGTAAACTACACAATCGCCAACGATAAGCCTCACAAATTTTCGTTACGAATCAACCGTTCATGTCATTGATGTATCTGGTGCTCGAGCTGCAATAACACAAGTCGCACAAACATGTAATGACACGGATTGGCTTGAAGCCTTGCAAGTATCGACACCGTAATTCAGAAGCTATCTTTCTGATTGTGAAAATTTTATGGGGCTGACCTATGAGATTTAGCTATATAGGCTTATCTCATGCGATTAAAGTATTCAAAGTTATCTCATTTTCAGACCGATCGGTTGACTGAGCAGTTTGTTGCGGGGACACCGGCGAGAACAGCTGCTGCGCTGGTCGGTGTAAACAAGATATCTGCGACGAACTTCTACCACAAATTGCGCGAGGTAATTTACGATCGGCTTTTGGAAGAAGCCGGTGAGCTGGCTGGCGAAGTGGAAGTGGACGAAAGCTATTTCGGCGGCGTCAGGAAGGGCAAGCGGGGAAGAGGAGCTGCGGGTAAGACGGTCGTATTCGGATTGCTGAAGCGCGGCGGCAAAGTGTTCACGATGGCTGTCAAGGATACAAAATCCGATACGTTAATCCCGATAATTGCCTGCAAAGTCCAGCCTGACAGCATCGTCTACACCGACAGCTATTGCAGCTATGATGTGCTCGACATTACCGACTTCCATCATTTCAGAATCAACCATAGCAAGCTGTTTGCCGACCGACACAATCACATCAATCCTGTCCTGAGCCTGTCGAAGGGGGTATCGAAAACTTTTGGAACCAGGCAAAAAGACACCTGCGAAAATATAACGGCATCCCCAAAAAGAACTTCGATCTCTTTCTCAAAGAGTGCGAGTGGCGGTTCAATTATGGTCCGCCAGACCAGCCCTTGAAAACACTGCGCAAATGACTCAAACCATACTCCCAATCACCAATCTCATAGGTCAGCCCCAATTTTATTTTTGCGACCCAAACCCTCCCTCTGGTCCCGCGCTCGCTCCATGGCCGAGCAAGCACCGCCCGAGCGCAATCGCTATGTCGATTTTCTGCGGGCGTTTTCCATCCTCGCCGTTGTTATCGGCCACTGGCTCGTAGCCGCGCCTTACATGGAAGATGGCGTGGTGCAGGGCGGGCATTTGCTGGGCCATATTGCCCTGGACGCAATGGCTGACCTGGGGGTTTCAGGTGATGCCGGTATTCTTCCTGGTCGGCGGGTTTTCCAACGGCGTGAGCTGGTCGGCCAACCGGCGCGATGGCGGGACATATTCGGCGTGGTTTTCGGGGCGGTTGCAGCGACTCATCAACCCGGTGCTGGCGCTGTTTCTGCTCTGGACGCTGTTCGCTCTGTTCGGCACCGCGATGGGCTTGGATCGCGCAATCGTGAAGCTCGCCCTGGTCCCTGTGTGGTTCCTGTCGGTTTATCTGATGGTCGTTGCGGTGGTGCCGATAACCCATGCGTCGTGGAAGCGGTTCGGGCTGGGGTCGTTCGCCGGACTGGTCGCCGGGGCGATCCTGACCGATATTGCCACTTACCGATTTGGCATTCCGTATATCAACTACCTCAATTTCGGCTTTGTCTGGCTTGCCGTGCATCAACTTGGTTATGCCTGGAGCGAGGGCTATTTCGCCAAACCATCGCGCGCGCTGCTCTGGGGTGCAGGCGGTCTCTCCGCGCTCATCCTGCTCGTGAGCTTCGGCCCTTACCCCGTCGCGATGATCGGCGTGCCGGGGAGCAGCATCACCAATTCAATGCCACCAACGCTGGCGCTGCTCGCGCTTGGCATCATGCAAACGGGTTTCGCTTTGGCGCTGGAACCAGCTGGACGACGGATGCTCGACAATATCCGCATCTGGACGGGCGTCGTGCTCGTCAACGGCATGATCATGACGATTTATCTCTGGCACCTGACGGCGTTCGTATTGGTGATGGTTGCGGCCTGGCTGCTCGGCGGTGTCGGTTTGGATGTAGCACCGGGCAGCGCCGCATGGTGGCAGGCGCGCCCGATCTGGTTCGCGCTCTATATCGTCGCGCTGCTGCCGCTGATTGCGATCTTCGTCCGCTATGAACGGATGAAAGCGGGGACGAGCGAACTGCCCCACTGGCGCCTGATCGCCGGGCTGTTGCTGGTCTCTGCTGGTCTGGCTGCGAGCGCCGCGATCAGCATTGCCAGCCCTGCGGGCGTCACCGGCGTGCGCCTATGTCGTCGCGCTGCCCTTTATCGGCGCGGCTGTAGCCGGGTTCGGCCCCGTCCACGATCTGATGCGGCGGCTGCGGTAAAGTCCGGGAGCCAAACCTTCTCCCAGGGGGGAGAAGGATACGGAGCCTTGGCGAGGAACGAGATTAGGCGGAGTTGGATGAGGGGTTCCACGCTATCGGATAGGGCGAAACCCCTCACCCAGCTCACTCTAAGTTCGCTACGCTCTCTAAGTGTCTGACCCGAAATTAAGTTGGGAGGTATCAGCAGGTTGTGCTTGACGCACAATCACATGGTTGATTCATCAGTTGTGACGAAACGACTGAAAGGAATGACCGATGTGGACCGATACCACCCGCGCGCACCATG
>JBGTHW010000089.1:0-27308 GCA_041746035.1 Parasphingopyxis sp. | reverse complement strand
GTAGAGCGATGTGATTTTCGCAAATCGCTCAAGCGCATCGGGCTTCAGCGCCTCTTCCATCTGGGCGAGCGATAGCTGGTTATCGTCGTCATCGTCTTCTTCGCGGCGGCGCTTGTCGGCAGGACTTTCTTCGCCGTCCTTGTCGTCGTCCGCCTCGTCTTCGTCATTGTTGTCGCTGTCATCATCGTCGTCGAAGTCTTCGTCATCGTCCTTGATGGACGGGCCGGCGGTTTTCTGGGAAATCTCGCCATCATCGTCGTTGTTTTCGACCTCTTCGGCAGTCGGCCCCTTGGTCAGCATCGCATCGAGATCGAGAATCTCGCGCAACTGCATCTCTTCATCGTTCAGCGCGTCGGACCATTCGATGATGGCGTTGAAAGTAATCGGGCTTTCGCAGAGCCCCATGATCATCATGTCGCGTCCGGCCTCGATCCGTTTGGCGATGGCGATCTCGCCCTCTCGGCTGAGCAGCTCGACAGCGCCCATTTCGCGCAGATACATGCGCACCGGATCGTCGGTCCGATCGGTGTTGGTCTTGGCCTTCGGGGCCTCGACGAGTTCCTTCTTTTCGCCATCGACGGCTTTGGGCGTGGCCTTCGCCTCGGCGGCGGCTTCCTCGCCCGCCTCCTCGTTCTCGACGATATTGATACCCATCTCGGTAAGCGCGGTCATCGCATCTTCGAGCTGATCCGGCCCCATTTTGTCCCTGGGAAGCGCGGTATTTAGCTCGTCAAATGTCAAAAAGCCACGCTTCTTCCCCGTGGCGATGAGCTTTTTGAGCGAAGCCTGGCCAAGATCGATGACGGGTTCGTCGCCGTCCTGTTTCTTCGCCGCTGCTGCCGTCTTCGCCATAAATAGTCCCTAATTCTGTAAGCCGCCTCACGCCGCGACTTCTCCCAGTGATTCCAGTTCATCGAACAGACGCTGCTTTTCAGCCATCAGCGCCTGTCGTTTTTTCGTTTCCCGATCCCACACCGTCTCCAGTTCTTTCGAAACAGACGCGTTCGCAAGATTGCTGCGGACGACCGCAAGGTCCGCCTCCAGTTCCTGTGTCCGCGCGATCGCATCGACTGCCGCGATCAGATCGCGTTTCGCAATCTCCGGTTCGGTTTTCTCGTAGAAAAAAGAAAAACCGAGATCGTGCCACGCGTGTCGTTCGCCGGCGGATGCCACGTCCGACTCGCTCAATATGGTCGCTATCAGGTCTGCATCAAGGTTTGGATTTTCGAACGAGGTCGAAACCAGAATATCGCGCCAGCGCGCCAGATACCGGTCCTGCATGGCGAGCGACTGCACTTGCTCGATACGATCGGCAATTACCGATGGATAACGGCAGAGGCCGAGCAGGATGGCACGAATATAAAGATCGAGGCCCGTGAGACGTGCGCGTTCGGAAGTCGCCTCAATCGCCTCGCGAACAAAATCGGCTTCCTTTTTCTTCCAGCCAAAGGCATTCCAATGGCGATCCCGGAATTCACGTCCGAATTCAGCGCGCAGATCGGGACTGCCGATACCGTTTGCAAGCTGCCCTAGCCGCGCTTTCAGCTTCGCGCGGCCTGTCGGACTGGCCGTATCCGCGCGGCGCGCTTCGTAATTCCAAAGAAAACTATCGAGGCCGAGCGGGTTTTCGAACGACGCGCGCAACTGCTCCGTGCCGCCACCCTTAATGATATCGTCCGGGTCTTTCCCCGAGGGCAGTTCGACGAAGGAGAGCGTCCTGTCGGGCTGGATTTCGGGCAATGCCCGTTCCACGGCACGCATCGCGGCCTTCTGCCCCGCGGCGTCGCCATCGAAACACAGGATTGGCGCTTGATCGATGCGCCAGAGCAGGATCAGCTGGCTTTCGGTAAGCGCGGTGCCAAGCGGGGCCACCGCTTCGCTAAAGCCCGCCTGATCGAGTGCGATGACATCCATCTGTCCTTCGACGACGATAATCCGCTTCGCCTCGCGCGCGGCGGTGGCGGCGCGGTCCAGATTGTATAGTTCGCGGCCCTTGTCGAAAATCGGCGTGTCCGGCGAATTGAGATATTTGGGCTTGCCGTCGCCGACGATCCGTCCGCTAAACGCTATCACCCGTCCGCGCCGGTCGCGGATCGGAAACATCAGGCGGCTGCGGAAACGATCATAGGGTATGCGGCTCGCCTCTTCGGGCCGGGCGATCAGGCCCGCTTCGAGCAGCTTGTCGGTGCCGAATTCCTTTAGTGCCTCTTCCAGCCTGCCCCGATCATCGGGCGCAAAGCCGAGGCCGAATGCGCGCTGGGTTGCCTTCGAAATGCCGCGCTGATCGAGATAGAGCCGCGCATCGGCCCCCGCATTCGAGTGAAGTTGCTCAATATACCAGGCCGCCGCCGCCTCGGTCACATCGCGCAGGTCCGCCGATTTTTCCTGTCGCTCCTGCGCGCGCGGATCGGGCGCGGGGACTGGCATGCCCGCCCCATCGGCCAGTTCCTTTACCGCATCCATGAAAGGCAACCCGCGCGTTTCGGTGAGGAATTTTATCGCATCGCCATGCGCGCCGCAGCCGAAGCAATGGTAAAAACTCTTCTCGTCATTGACGGTGAAGGACGGCGTTTTTTCCTTGTGGAAAGGGCAGCAGGCCTTCCATTCCCGGCCTGCTTTCTGGAGCTTGGTATGCCGCCCGATAACGCTCGACAAGGTCGTGCGCATCCGAAGCTCATCCAGAAATTGAGGGGTGAGGGACATAATCCTTATTTTAACCGAACTAACGCGGGCGCGCGGAAAATTCAATGGTCTCGTGAATCATTATCCACACAGCGCAGCACTATTCGCAAACCGCAGGCAGCAGGCGGTCTCCCCGGGGCTTCGGACCCCGTCCCGTAGCCGTCCTGCCGTCCGCGATAAACCGATACTCTCCATCCGGTCCGCTGGGCGGGCGGGTGGTCTGCCAGAAAAAGGTGATGGTTTCGCCCGTGCTCCAGCCCGATTCCTCGGGTACGGTCCAGATAATGTGACCATCCTCGCAACTGATCGTCGCGTTGAAACCGGTCGCCAGCGCCTCGTCCGCCTCGGCAATCGCGTAACCGGCGACGCCGGTGAACCCGTTGGCCGGAAAATCGAGCGCGAAGCTCTGGGCACGTTCGACCGGTTCGACGCTGGCGGGCATCGCAATTCCCTCGTCGTTGGGCCCGTCGAAACCCGGGCGGACTTCATGGATATAGGTGTAGATCGTACCGGGAGGATTATCGGCGGGTACGCAGGGATCGAGATCGGCAGGGCAGCGCACGCGGCTGACGATATCGGCGAGTGCGACACTGCCATCGGCAAGCGACGCTTCGACGGTCGGGCCGAGCGGGCCTTCGATAGTGCCGCCCAGCGCCAGCAGATCGAAATCGGTAGGGGTAACAATACTGCCGGCTTCGCTCAGCGTATCGCCCTCATTTTCGTCGGCGGCGGGATCGCCCGCGCAGGCGGCAAGGAGCAGGCAGAAGGGCAGGGCAGTGGCAAGACGCATAAGAAATCCCGTTATGGCATATTTCACGACCGATGTCGTGACCGGTTTCCCCAACGTCAACCGGCAAGCTGCGCTTTTACCATCCCGCTGGCCTTGCCCATATCCATTTCGCCGGCGTGGCGCTCCTTCAGCAAACCCATCACCTTGCCCATATCTTGAGGGCTTTCGGCCCCGGTTTCGGCAACGATGATGGCGATGGCTGCGGCGGCATCCTCGTCGCTCATCATGGCAGGCAGGAATTCTTCGATGATCGCGACCTCGGCTTTTTCCGCATCGGCCAGTTCCTGTCGCCCGCCGCTCTCGTACATCGAGATCGATTCGCGGCGCTGTTTGATCATTTTCTGGAGCACTTCGATGACCATCGCGTCGTCGTCTTTCGCGTCGCCATCGGTGCGCAATTCGATATCGCGGTCTTTCACCTTGGAGAGGATGAGGCGCAACGCGGCGGTGCGTGGCTTGTCGCCCGCTTTCATCGCGTCGGTCTGCGCGGCTTTGATGTCGTCCCGGATCATGGTTGTCGTGCTCCCGAAATGTTCCCGCAACCCTAACTGGGGATAAGCGGAATGAACAGCCATTGACCCGCCCGGTGCGGCTCCCTAGCTCACACCCGTTTGCGCCATCGGCAAATTTGCACAATCGAGGACACGCCCGTCATGGCTGACGCCAAACCCACGCCCGCGCCGCAAGGAGCGACGGGCGTATTGGTTCTGGTGGACGGAACATGCGTGTGGGGTCACGGTTTCGGCGCGGAAGGCGCGGCGGTTGGCGAAGTCTGCTTCAACACCGCGATGACCGGCTATCAGGAGACGATGACCGATCCCTCCTACGCCGCGCAGATCGTCACTTTCACGTTTCCGCATATCGGCAATGTCGGCACGAATGTGGAGGATATGGAGGCGATCAATCCTCACGCGGTGGGGTGTGTCGTGCGGGAAGCCGTTACCGATCCGAGCAATTTCCGCAGTACGCAGCATTTCGATCAGTGGCTGAAGGTGAATGGACGTATCGGCCTGTCCGGCATCGATACCCGCGCGCTGACACGGCTTATCCGCGAAAACGGCGCGCCGAACGCGGTGATCGCGCATGATGCGAAGGGCGATTTCGATGTCGCGGCGCTGGTCAAGCAGGCGGCGGACTGGCCCGGTCTGGAAGGCATGGACCTCGCGAGGGAGGTGGAGACCCGTCAGCAATATGCTTGGGACGAGGGACTTTGGACGCTGGGAGAAAATCCCTCTCCCCTTCAGGGGAGAGGAGGGAGCCGCGCAGCGGCGGAAGGAGAGGGGGAGTCCGCCCGAAATTTCAACGAGAAGACAGCCGGAAACGGACTGCCCCTCTCCCCGGCCCACTCCCCTGAAGCGGAGAGGGAGTTGCCCCACATCGTCGCCATAGATTACGGCACTAAACGCAACATCCTCCGCCATCTCGTCGCCGCGGGCGCGCGCGTCACAGTGGTCCCCGGCACCGCGTCTGCCGGAGATATCCTGCGCCACGAACCCGACGGCATCTTCCTCGCCAACGGCCCCGGCGATCCGGCGGCGACGGGGGAGTATGCCGTGCCCGTGATCCGCAAGCTGCTGGAGACCGGCAAACCGCTGTTCGGTATCTGCCTTGGGCACCAGCTGCTCGGCCTCGCGGCGGGCGCGAAGACGGTGAAGATGCACCAGGGCCATCGCGGCGCCAACCATCCGGTCAAGCGGCTGGACGATGGCCGCGTCGAGATCACCAGCATGAATCACGGCTTCGCCGTCGATATCGACAGCCTGCCCGAGGGCGTGAAAGCGACCCATATCAGCCTGTTCGATGGCAGCCTCTGCGGCTTGGAACTGGAAGGCCGCAACGCCTTCAGCGTGCAATATCATCCTGAGGCGAGTCCGGGTCCGCAGGATAGTGCGTATTTGTTCGAGAAGTTTGTGGGGAGGCTGGGGTGAAACGTTTAGATCGTGTGCTTCAGTTAATTTTAGCATCAATCGCCGTTGCTGGGTTATTTTATTCGAAAGCCGCTCTCGCGGACACAACGTTTGATCGCGAAAATATAGGGCCTTTTGTCGTTGAGACTGAAACTTATGATGCTACCGACAGGCCCATTCTTCATGCCCCTCTTCGCTGGACAAAAACCCGTTTGATTTGGAGGTCCGCTGATGACTTCCTTGAAATCTCGTTGGTTGATGATGGTAGGATTGTAGAACTCGAACAGAGGCTCTTCACGGAAGGAAGATCAGGATGGGTTTGCGCACGAACATTCAGGCCAGTCGGAGCTGTCGGTCCAATCCCTTCAAATGAAAGATTTTGGCAGTGGGCTTCAAACGATTTGGAGAATATGCGCCCAAACTGCGAGTGGTTAAATGAGGGCGTCCGTTACTCAGCAGAGATGATGTCGATTTTGAGCCAATATCCGATCGCTGCTGACGCTTGGAAACAGGCGTCCATCATTGCATTTGGAAATATCACCATCCGATGCACGAAACTGAGCGATGATAATCCGTCTCCTCGATTCGCAGCCTACGGACCAACCTGCATTGAGTTCTCGGAGGCTAGATGATGGCCAAAGACTAATTTTCTTGCGACCAAGGCACCGGTCGCAAATCCAGGAGGCAACATAGTGCGCCTCGCTAACCCAAAGGGGGAATACATATGAAATATCTTGTAACAATCGCGGCCACGGTCGCGGTGGCCGGGTGCGGCGGCAGTGTCCGCGAACAGGCCGAAGCGCAGTGTGTGCAGCAGACCGAGGCGATGGGCGAGCAGCTTTCCGCCGCGGGCGTCGATCCCGATCAGTTCTGCGAATGCATCCTCGCCGACATCGACGAAAACAGCTCGGTTTCCGACGCCAACGACGCGATCACGGGCCGGACGCAGCAATGCGTGCAGGAAGCCGTGGGCGGCGCCACGGCGGCCGGCTAGGCCGTATCGCCAAACGAAAGACACCCCCTCTCCCGCGCAGGAGAGGGGCGCATCGCCACGCCGGGGCACCGGAAACCGAAAACTTACTGTGAATGAAAGACTGTCCGCACCGAATGCCTGAATGTACCGCCATATTTCTTCCCCCTTGGGTTAGGTCGGTTAGTCATCCCAGGGGTTTATCGTGGTTTCACCCGTATCTTCGAAATCACGGATATTTCTTGTCGCTACCGGAATATCTCGCGACAAGGCTTGAGCCGCAAGCAAACTGTCGACATAATTCGCGCGACCATCGCCGATGATCATCGCACTGGCCATCTCTCCCCACCGCAGCGCTGCGGCCTGGTCGAACTCCACGATACGGCCTTGGTGGTTAGTTATAAGCCGATCGAGCCATGCGCGGAGGAGTTCGCGCTTTCCTCTGCCAGGGGTTGTTCCGATGCCGACACGCAACTCGGCAATTACAAGTGTCGATAGCAAGGTTTCATTTCTGTGGGCAAAAAACCAGTCAACAACGTTATCGTCCGGTTGCGGTCTGACGATCTCGCTGAAAACATTGGTATCAATCAAAATCATCATAGACGAATGGTACCGGGCGTTCATTCACTTCGCGGGCTGGAAATTGGATCTCTGCGCCAGGACGGGTCATTGCAATAAGCTCCTCCACCCAATTCGGTGCGAAATCCTCCGCATCGTTGGCCGACCCATCTTCAGGCATATCTCTTTCTGGGTTACCTGGCTTGTCCATTGCTTTACGTCTCCGATTTGGAGCTTCCTTACCACAAAAAAACCTTGTTGAAAACAATGCCCAAACGCACCGACATATCCTCCATCCTTATCATCGGTGCCGGTCCGATCATCATCGGGCAGGCGTGCGAATTCGATTATTCGGGAACTCAGGCGGTCAAGGCGCTGAAGGAGGAGGGATATCGTATCATCCTCGTCAACTCCAACCCGGCGACGATCATGACCGATCCCGGGCTGGCGGATGCGACCTATGTCGAGCCTATCACGCCGGGTATCGTCGCCAAGATCATCGCCAAGGAACGACCCGATGCGATCCTGCCGACGATGGGCGGGCAGACGGCGCTGAACACGGCACTGGCGCTGCATGAAGATGGAACGCTGGAGAAATACAATGTCGAACTGATCGGTGCGGATGCCGATGCCATCGATAAGGCGGAGGACCGACTGCGCTTCCGCGACGCAATGTCGAAAATCGGTCTTGAAAGCCCGCGCTCGCATATCGCCCATACGATGGATGAGGCGCTGGAGGGGCTGGAACTGGTCGGGCTTCCAACGATCATTCGCCCCAGCTTTACGATGGGCGGAACGGGCGGCGGCATCGCCTATAATCGCGAGGAATTCGAGGAAATCGTGCGCGGTGGCCTGTCGGCCAGCCCGACGACCGAGGTGCTGATCGAAGAGTCGGTCCTCGGCTGGAAAGAGTATGAGATGGAGGTGGTGCGCGACAAAAACGACAACTGCATCATCATCTGTTCGATCGAAAATGTCGATCCGATGGGCGTCCATACCGGCGACAGCATCACCGTGGCGCCCGCGCTGACGCTGACCGACAAGGAATACCAGATCATGCGCAATGCCAGCATCGCCTGCCTGCGCGAGATCGGCGTCGAGACCGGCGGCTCCAATGTGCAGTTCGCGGTCAATCCGGCGGACGGGCGGCTCGTGGTGATCGAGATGAACCCGCGCGTGTCGCGGTCTTCGGCGCTGGCTTCCAAGGCGACGGGCTTTCCGATTGCCAAGGTCGCGGCGAAGCTGGCGGTGGGCTATACGCTGGACGAGATCGACAACGATATTACCGGCGTCACGCCTGCAAGTTTCGAGCCGACCATTGACTATGTCGTCACCAAAATCCCGCGCTTCGCCTTCGAAAAATTCAAGGGATCGCAGAACACGCTGGGCACTTCGATGAAATCGGTCGGCGAGGTCATGGCGATCGGGCGGAATTTCGCCGAAAGCCTGCAAAAGGCGCTGCGCGGGCTGGAGACCGGGCTGGTCGGGCTGAACTGGGTCGACGATCTGGTCGGCGCGCCGCGCGCGCGGATCGAGGCGGCTCTGTCCGAGGTCTCGCCGGATCGCCTGCTGATCATTGCGCAGGCGTTGCGCGAGGGGATGAGTGTCGAGGACGTTCATGCGATCACCAAGTATGATCACTGGTTTCTGGAGCGGCTGAAAGAAATCGTCGAGGCGGAATGGGGTGTAATCCGCGACGGTCTGCCGCGCGAGGCGGAGGGGCTGCGGCGGCTGAAGGCGATGGGCTTTTCCGACAAGCGGCTCGCGCGGCTGGCGCTGGCCTCGACGCATGTTCCCGAAGGCATGGACAAAGCCGCAGCCTACGGATCGGGTCTGATCGCCGAAACGATGAAGGCGATGGCGGGCGGCGTGACCGAAAGCCAGGTCCGCGAACTGCGCCACAAGCTCGGCGTGCGCCCGGTCTTCAAGCGCATCGACACTTGCGCCGCCGAGTTCGAGGCGAAAACCCCTTATATGTATTCCACTTATGAAGCGCCGAGCTTTGGCGAGCCTGAGTGCGAAGCCAATCCGTCCGACCGTAAGAAGATCGTGATTCTCGGCGGCGGCCCGAACCGCATCGGGCAGGGGATCGAGTTCGATTATTGCTGCTGCCATGCCTGTTTTGCGCTTGAGGAACAGGGTTACGAAACGATCATGATAAACTGCAATCCCGAAACGGTGTCGACCGACTACGATACCTCGGACCGCCTCTATTTCGAACCGCTGACGGCGGAGGACGTGCTGGAAATCCTGCATGTCGAGCAATCGAGGGGCGAGCTGGCGGGTGTGATCGTGCAGTTCGGCGGCCAGACCCCGCTCAACTTGGCGCAGGCATTGGAGGATGCGGGCATTCCCATTCTCGGCACCTCGCCCGATGCCATCGATCTGGCCGAAGACCGGGAACGATTCGCCGCGCTCGTCGCGAAGCTCGATCTCAAACAGCCAAATAACGGTATCGCCCGCAGCGGCGAAGAGGCGCTGCTTGTGGCGCAGCGGATCGGCTATCCGGTGCTGATGCGGCCCAGCTATGTGCTTGGGGGACGCGCGATGGAGATCGTCGATAGCGATGCGCAGCTGGAGGATTATATCCAGACCGCCGTGCAGGTCTCCGGCGACAGCCCGGTCCTGATAGACCAGTATCTGCGCGATGCCATCGAAGTCGATGTCGATGCGATTGCCGATGGAGATCAGGTCGTCGTCGCGGGTGTACTCCAGCATATCGAGGAAGCGGGCGTGCATAGCGGCGACAGCGCCTGCACAATCCCGCCCTACAGCCTGCCCGACGATATCATCGCCGAGATAGAGCGCCAGACCGAGGCTCTGGCCGTGGCTCTCAAGGTACGTGGTCTGATGAATATCCAGTTCGCCGTGAAGGATGGCGAGGTCTATCTGATCGAGGTCAATCCGCGCGCAAGCCGCACCGTGCCGTTCGTCGCCAAGGCTATCGGGCATCCGGTCGCCAGGATCGCGGCGCGCGTTATGGCTGGCGAGAAACTCGCCGATATGCCCGCAATCGACCGCGCGATAGATCATATTGCGGTCAAGGAAGCCGTATTTCCCTTCGCGCGTTTTCAGGGAACCGACCCCGTCCTCTCACCGGAAATGAAATCCACCGGCGAGGTCATGGGTATCGATAAAGATTTCGCCATCGCCTTCGCCAAGTCGCAGCTCGCGGTGGGAACCACTCTGCCGGAGACAGGCACTGTTTTCATCTCGGTGAAAGAGAGCGACAAACCACATATTCTCGCGCCCGCGAAAAGCCTTGCCGATTATGGTTTTACCATTGTGGCGACAGGTGGAACCGCTTCCTTTCTGTCGGAAAACGGCGTTTCGGCGGAACGGATCAACAAGGTCGCGCAGGGACGTCCGCATATCGTTGATGCCATCGTCGATGGCAGGATCGATCTGATCTTCAACACCACCGAAGGCTGGCAATCGCTGAAAGACAGTGCCTCCATCCGCAAATCGGCAGTTTCAAGCCGGATTCCCTATTTCACCACCGCCGCCGCCAGCGCCGCCGCCGTAGAAGCCATCGGGGCGTTGCGCACGACGGAACTTGAAGTAAGGCCGCTTCAGGACTATTACGGTTCATCGAAACACTAATCCCTAAAACCTGCCTGTACCCAAGGCGCGACCGGGAAGGTCCGCTCACTGGCAAGTTTTGATGAAAGGCAAGGGGTATGGCGACCATTGAAAAAATGCCGATGCTGATCGACGGCTACAACCGGCTGAACAGCGAAGTGAAGCGATTGAAAGAGATCGAGCGTCCGGAAGTTATCCAGGCGATCGAGGAAGCGCGCGCGCATGGCGATCTTTCCGAAAACGCCGAATATCACGCGGCCAAGGAAAAACAGGGCCAGATCGAGGCGACCATCGCCAGCTACGAGGACCAGTTGACCCGCGCCCAGGTGATCGATCCGACCGATCTTTCGGGCGACAGGGTGGTGTTCGGCGCGACCGTGCATCTGCTCGACGAAAACGACAAGAAGCTGAAATACCAGATTGTCGGCGAGTTCGAGGCGGACGCCAAAAGCGGGCGGATTTCCTACAGCTCGCCGCTGGCACGCGCGCTCATCGGGCGCAACAAGGGCGACGAGGTGGAATTTACAGTTCCGGCCGGCGACAAATATTACCTGATCGAAAAGGTCGAGTTTATCTAAAGATGGAGGCCATAATTATGGACTGGCAGTCGCGCATCGCCAATTCGTCCCTATCGACGAGAATAGTAGGCGTAACCGCGATCTGCTGGGCGTTCGTGGCACTGTTCGGTTTCCGGCAATGGGCGTTCGGCTCGCTGGGATTTATCCCCCTGCGTTTCGACGGGCTGGATGTGCCGGGCGCGCTGCCGGCCATACTGACCCCGCTTTCCGCGACCCTGCTGCATGCCGATTTCATGCATCTCGCATTCAATATGCTGCTGCTCTGGTTTTGCGGGCGCGGCGTCGAACAGGCGCTGGGCGGACGGGGTTTGATTGTTCTGTATATTGTCGGTGCCTATATCGCGGCAGGCGGGCATTATCTGTTCAATATGACCGATAACGGCCCGATGGTCGGCGCGAGCGGCGCTGTTTCGGCGATCATCGGTGCTTATGCGCTGCTCTTTTCCAAACCGCGTCAGGGCAGGGGCGGGTGGAAGCATGTCGCGTCTTTGGCGGGCGGATGGATTGCGATTCAGTTGCTGATCAGCCTGTCGACCATAGGCTCGCCCGCGCGCATCGCGATCATGGCGCATATTTTCGGGTTTCTGGCGGGACTGGTGCTGGCGCGACCGCTGTTGCTGTGGCGCTATCGGGATGCGTAAGCGGAAATTATCCTAGGATTTGACGGAATCCGTAAGGTCCGGTTCCAGAATCCGGTGCAGATGCACGACGACATATTTCATTTCGGCATCGTCGACGGTGCGCTGTGCCTTTTCGCGCCAGGCCTCTTCGGCCTCCTCGTAATTCGGATAAATGCCGACAAGATCCATCGTGCTGAAATCGTTGAAATCGAGGGTTCGCGGGTCGGAGACCTTGCCGCCGAAGACGAGATGCAGTTTTGGTTCGCTCATGGCGCTGTCTCATAAAGAAAAGGCGGCAGCAACGCTACCGCCTTTTCGCATATTCGATGAGGAGAACGCTACGATCCGCGACGTTCCATGAAGGCGACGAGGCGGTCGAAACCGTTACGCTGGATATAGCTGTCGAAATCCGCAGCCTGGTTCAGTGTCAGGTTAATGCCCGCAACGCGCATATTATAGACCTGATAGCCCCCGCCATTGCGCGTCAGATACCAGATCGCCGTTACCGGTCGGCTCCCGGGATTTGTGATCCGGGTTTGCACGAGATGGGTGCTGCCCTGCTGGCGCGAATTGGTGACTTCGACATTCGCGCGGGAGTAGGTACCCAGCCGGTCGGCATAGGTGCCGAGAATAAAGCCGGGAAGAGCGCGCTGATAGGCGCTGCGCTGCGCCGGGGTGATCCGGCTGCTCCAGCGCTGGATCAGCCGGTCGCCGATCCGGTCGACCGCGAAATGCTGTTGCAGCAGCGACTGAAAGCGGGACCGCTTCTGCGCATCGCTGCCGGACCGGAGAACAGCGAGACCATCCTGCGAGAGGCTTTCTACGAAAGCCTCCGGGCTAGACTGGCTGATCGCCGCCGCGGCCGGCGCAATGGCCACCGGGAAGGAAAAGCTTCCGACCGACAAAATGGTCGCAAGCAGGGCTTTAGAAAAACGGGTCATGAAATACTCCAATATCAGGAAAGTCGTATCTGGATTGAGGGTGGTTTAACGACCACCGGCTGAACAGAAATTGAATTACCGGTTCATTTTACCGGACTATTCCTCGCCGCGCGCTTTCTTCGCGGCTGCGGAACCGGCTTCGCTCGCTACGGCCCTGGCTTCTCCAACCACCTTTTTCGCTGCATCTTTCGCCGTATCCCTGATCCCGATTTCGTCGAGCTTTTCCTGTCCTGCGGCGCGCGCGGCTTGCGCGGCGTCGCGGGCACGATCGGTGATTTTGCTTCCATAAGGCCCCATGAGCTCCGTTTCCCTGCGCGTTTTCGGCAGGAGTGCGCCGATCAGCGCACCGAAGGCAAGCCCGCCGACCAAAGCACTCAGCGGGTTCTTGTTCACAGTATCGGCGGTTGTGCGGCCCGCAGCGGAGGCGCGTTCACGGGCGCTGGTATAGGCTTCGCCTGCTTTGGCGGATGCCGCTTCATACGTGTCGCCGACGCGAGTGCGCGTGGCTTCGTAGGTCTCGCGGACTTTTCCGGTGGCCTTGTCGGCGGTTTCTTTTACGGTTTCCTTGACAGTCATTTCTACATCTCCTCGAAAATAAGGGGTGGCGGTGCGTCCGAAGCTTCCGCTTCGGCGGTGTTCGCTTCATAAGTGGCTAACGCTTCATCCTGCGGTCCGGTTTCGTTGCGCCGTTCGATTCGCGATTGTACCGCCTTTGCTATCGGTTTGCGAAGCAGGAAGAGGCAAATCCCGGCGGCGACCCCAATCAGCGCACCGGGTCGCCTGCTGGCCGCATCCGCAGCACCCGAAACAGTAGAGCGCGCCTTTCGTTTGACAGTGTCCAGAGCGTCTTCGGCCAATTCGGCAGGGGCGAAACGCGATTTCGCCTTGCTGAGCGTATCGAACCAGCGCGCGCGGGCGAAGCGCTCCTCAAGACGCGCGGCGGCCATCTTTTTCCGTGCTTTATGCATTGCTGGCCAGGTCTTCCGTTATTTCAGCGCTCTTTTCGGCAAGAGTCCGATCCGAAATTCCGTCGTCGTCCTGGAACGGACTTTCATCGAGGTCCGGCATCAGGCTCCATCCCCAGAAAACGAGACCTCCCGCGATAGCGAGCGCGACAAAGCCAACCAGCAATCCCGCCGGCAGCCCGCCCATCACTTCCTCGAGTGTCAGAACCAGACCCAGCAACATCGCCATCATGGCGGCGCTCGCCAGTGCCACCGCCGCCATGAACATGACGGCGGGTAACCGCATCTGCATCGCGCGATACTGAACAAGCGCGCGATACAGCAACGCCCTGGTTTTCGCGTAACCCTTGCCGTCTTCGTAAAGCTGCGAGATCAAGTCGCCATAGGTTGGCTCAGTGCCTTCCTTCATGCGTCGCTCTGTTCCTCGCCAAGTCCGGATTTGACCAGCCGCGAGATGGCGAAACCGGCGACGGCGGCGATGCCGATGGCCATGACAGGGCTTTTGCGCACCATGTCGCTGGCGTCCCTGACAAGATCGTCGACTTCCTTGCCGTCGAGCTTGTCGGCGAAGCTGGCGAGCGCACTGGCGGCCATGCGACCATATTCGCCATAGCTTTCCCCGAAACGGTCATCGACGGTGCCCGCAGCATCCTCCACCGTCCTGGAAAGCTCTTTCAGCGCGCCTGTCGCCTTGACCTTCTGTTCCGTTGCCTTTTCGCGCGCCTTACCCGTGGCCTGCGATGTGAGGTTGCGCGCTTCTTCCTTGATCCGGGTCCTGGTTTTTTCGACGGTACCGGGTTCGCGGGTTTCCATGGCCCCGTCGATCACCGTATCGGTGCCTTCGGGAAGCGTTTCTATTTTGGCTGTCGGCATTATTCTGTCTCCGTAAGAAAAAACTGTTTCTTCAGCTTATCAGCGCTTGAAAGGCAATTGCGTTCCATCGATACATGATTTGCTTCGCAAGCGCAGCATGGATAAATCGCTCTCTCGAATTTTCCCCTCCTGAAAGGCCTTTTCATGTCCGCCATCGCTACGATTCATGCCCGCGAAATACTCGATAGCCGGGGCAACCCGACGGTCGAGGTCGATGTCAGGCTGGAAGATGGCAGTTTCGGACGAGCCGCCGTGCCTTCGGGCGCTTCGACCGGGGCATATGAGGCGAACGAAAAGCGCGATGGCGATGCCGCGCGCTATCTCGGTAAAGGCGTGTTGCAGGCGGTGGCGGGCGCGAATACCGAAATCGCCGATGCGCTGGTCGGGATGGGTGCGAACGACCAGCAGGCCGTCGACCGTGCGATGATCGATCTCGATGGCACGCCGACCAAGGCGCGGCTCGGGGCCAACGCGATTCTGGGCGTGAGCCTCGCGGTGGCGAAGGCGGCGGCTTCCTCCAACGCCATGCCGCTCTACCGGCAAGTCGGCGGCGAGGGGGCGACCACGCTGCCGGTGCCGATGATGAATATCCTCAATGGCGGCGAACATGCCGACAATCCCATCGATATCCAGGAATTCATGGTCATGCCGGTCGGCGCGGCGACGATGGCCGATGCGGTGCGCTGGGGCGCGGAGATTTTCCACACGCTGAAAAAGGAACTCAGCGCGGCGGGGCACAGCACGGCGGTCGGCGATGAGGGCGGCTTTGCGCCGAATATCGTCTCGACGACCGATGCGCTCGATTTTATTCAGGCGGCCATCGAGAAAGCGGGGTATGTGCCGGGCGAAAATGTCATGCTGGCGCTCGATTGTGCGGCGACGGAGTTTTTCCGCGACGGGCAATATGTTCTGGCGGGCGAGGACAAGTCCCTCTCGCCGTCCGAATTCGCCGATTATCTCGCCGATCTGTGCGAGCGGTATCCGATTATCTCTATCGAAGACGGCATGGGCGAAGACGATTTCGAGGGCTGGAAGACGCTCACCGATGCGATCGGCAACAAGGTGCAACTGGTTGGCGACGATCTGTTCGTCACCAACACCGAACGCCTGTCGATGGGTATCGAGAAGGGGCTGGCCAACTCGATCCTCATCAAGGTCAACCAGATCGGCACGCTGACCGAAACGCTGGAAGCCGTCGATATGGCGCACAAGGCGAACTACACCGCCGTCATGTCGCACCGTTCGGGCGAAACCGAAGACGCGACCATCGCGGATTTGGCGGTGGCAACCAATTGCGGGCAGATTAAGACCGGCAGCCTCGCGCGCTCGGACAGGCTGGCGAAATACAACCAGCTGATCCGGATCGAGGAGGAATTGGGGGACAGGGCGGTCTATGCAGGCGAGGGATTTTGCATCGCTAGCGATTCGTCTCTCCCCGGATTCCATTCGTCGCAAAAACGCAACAAAACGCGAATCACCCTTGAATCCCTGAGTCGCCTGTGATTCAAGGCGCACATGACCGGGCGGCCAAGAACAGTTATCCACACGCTGAAAGCGGCGATTGCGCCGACGCTGGCCTTGCTGGTGATCGCGAATTTCGCCGGCTATGCGCTGCTTGGGCCGAACGGGCTGTTCGCCTGGGGCGATTATGCGCGGCTGCACGATCAGCGCGCCATCGAACTCGCCGAGCTGAATGTCGAGCGCGCGCAACTGAACAACCGCGTCGAACTGCTCGATCCGCGCGGCGTCGATCCCGATCTCGCCGACGAACTGGTGCGTCGTAATACCGGCCTGATTCGCGAAGACGAGCATATCCTGCCGCTGGATTAGACTTTCCCTAAACGTAACGTTGCGGAATCGCGCGGGCTTCTGCATATCCTGCGGTTCGATTTCTGACAGGAAAGAGCACGATCTTGGCCAAGGCACCGGCACCGAAGAAAACCGCACCCCGCAAACCCGCCGCGCGCAAGAAAGCGCCCGCGAACAAAAAGGCCGAAGCGCCCGAACGCGAACGGCCCGACGAGCCGAAACGCTATCAGGCGTCGAAGGACGAGCTGCTCGAATTCTATCGCCAGATGCTTCTGATCCGCCGGTTCGAGGAACGCGCGGGACAGCTTTACGGGCTGGGGCTGATCGGCGGTTTCTGTCACCTTTATATCGGCCAGGAGGCGGTCGCGGTCGGGCTGCAATCGGCGCTCGATGGCGATCTCGACAGCGTCATCACCGGCTATCGCGATCACGGCCACATGCTCGCCTATGGTCTCGATCCGAAAAATATCATGGCCGAACTGACCGGGCGCGCCGCCGGCACCGCGCAAGGCAAAGGCGGCTCGATGCACATGTTCTCGGTCGAGGATCGTTTTTATGGCGGGCACGGCATCGTCGGGGCTTCGGTGCCGCTCGGCGCGGGCCTCGCCTTCGCGCATAAATATCGCGACGATGGCGGCTGCTGCCTAACCTATTTCGGCGACGGCGCGGCGAATCAGGGGCAGGTCTATGAGGCCTTCAACATGTCCGAACTGTGGAAGCTGCCGCAAATCCTTGCCATCGAGAATAATCAATATGCGATGGGCACCTCGATCAACCGCTCCTCGGCGGAAGATCAATTATACAAACGCGGCGAGAGTTTTCGCATTCCCGGCCTGCAGGTCGACGGCATGGATGTGCTGGCGGTGCGCGGCGCGGCGGAAGTGGCGCTGGACTGGGTGCGGGCAGGGAAGGGGCCGATCATCCTCGAGCTCAAGACCTACCGCTATCGCGGCCATTCGATGTCCGATCCGGCCAAATACCGCTCGCGCGAGGAAGTCGATGCGGTGCGCGAAAAATCCGATCCGATCGAGGCCGTGAAGAAGGAACTCGAAAAGGCCGGGGTAAGCGAAGACGAGATGAAAGCGACCGACAAGGAGATTAAGCAGATCGTCGTCGAGGCAGCGGACTTTGCCGAAAATTCGCCCGAGCCCGAGCCCGAAGAACTCTATACCGATATCCTGGTGGGAGATTATTGATGCCCATCGAACTCAAAATGCCCGCACTTTCGCCGACCATGGAGGAAGGTACGCTTGCCAAGTGGCTGGTGAAAGAGGGCGATACGATTTCCGCAGGCGACATCATGGCCGAGATCGAGACCGACAAGGCGACGATGGAATTCGAGGCGGTCGATGAGGGCACGCTGGCAAAGATCGTCGTGCCGGAAGGAACCGGTGAGGTCGCGGTTGGCGCGGTGATCGCGATTCTGGCCGAGGAGGGCGAGGATGCGGGCGATATCGAATCCTCCTCTCCCCGCTCGCGGGGAGAGGAAAGCGAGGCGAAGCCGAGCGAGGAGAGGGGGAGTGACGATAACCCTCCCGACACATCGTCCGACGAGGAAGAACCCGACTCCCCCTCTCCTTCCGCCGCTGACGCGCCTCCCTCCTCTCCCCGCGAGCGGAGAGAGGGAAGGCCTGAACCCGACGTTCCCGAGGGCACGGAGATGCGCAAAATCACCGTCCGCGAAGCGCTGCGCGATGCGATGGCGGAGGAAATGCGCACCGACGACCGCGTCTTCGTGATGGGCGAGGAAGTCGCGGAATATCAGGGGGCGTACAAGGTCACCCAGGGTCTGCTCGACGAGTTCGGCGACAAGCGCGTCATCGATACGCCGATCACCGAATATGGATTTGCGGGTGTCGGCACAGGCGCGGCGATGGGCGGGTTGCGACCGATTATCGAGTTCATGACCTTCAATTTCGCGATGCAGGCGATCGACCACATCGTCAATTCGGCGGGCAAGACCAACTATATGTCGGGCGGGCAGATGCGTTGTCCGATCGTCTTTCGCGGCCCGAACGGTGCGGCCTCCCGCGTAGCTGCGCAGCACAGCCAGAATTTCGGGCCTTGGTATGCGAGCGTTCCTGGGCTGGTGGTGATTGCGCCCTTCTCGGCGGCGGACGGGAAGGGATTGCTCAAGGCCGCGATCCGCTCCGAAGACCCGGTCGTGTTCCTCGAAAACGAGCTGCTTTACGGCCAGAGTTTCGAGGTGCCGGATATCGACGATTATGTCGTGCCGATCGGCAAGGCGAAAACGGTGCGCAGCGGCGACGATGTCAGTATCGTCAGCTATTCGATAGGTGTCGGCTTTTCACTCCAGGCCGCCGAGAAACTGGCGGAGGAGGGTATCGAGGCCGATGTCATCGATCTGCGCACGCTGCGCCCGCTGGACAAGGCGGCGGTGCTCGCAAGCCTGTCGCGCACCAACCGGATGGTGGTCGTCGAGGAAGGCTGGCCGACCTGCTCGATAGCCTCGGAAATCTCGGCGATCTGCATGGAGGAGGGCTTCGACCATCTCGACGCGCCGGTGACGCGGGTGACAAACGAGGATGTGCCGATGCCCTATGCTGCCAATCTCGAAAAGCTGGCGCTGGTCAATGCCGGGAAGGTGGTGAAAGCGGCGAAAGCGGTGTGTTACAGATAATCACCGGAGTGCCGACACGGAACTAGCGGCTAGGGGTTGCTGCCCCCATTGCCATTACCGTTGCCGTTATTGCCGTTTCCGTTCCCGCCGCCGTTACCATTTCCGTTCCCGCCGCCGTTACCATTTCCGTTTCCATTCCCGTTGCCATTCCCGTTCCCGTTGCCATTCCCGTTGCCGTTGCCGTTCCCGTTGCCGTTTCCGTTTCCGTTCCCGTTGCCATTCCCGTTCCCGTTGCCATTCCCGTTCCCGTTGCCATTTCCGTTCCCGCCGCCATTACCGCCGCAATCATTGAGGGCGAGGTTGTTGGTGTTGGTGATATCCTGGTTCGTTCGTTCGCGCACATTGAATGCCGTTTCATAGCGAATGACCTGATCGCCACCCAGATAGCTGGTGCTGATCAGAGGCTGGTAATCATAGGTCACTTCGACGAACATCACAGCCGTGCCCGGTGCCGCAATAATCCTGTTGCCATTCGGACCCATGCCGTCCTCCAGAGAATCATCCTCGCGGCCATCGTCCTCGACCCCATAGGCGGGTGGCGTTCCTCGAGAACCCCAGCAGCGTTGCCAGTTGATCATCTGGCCCCGATCCCGGCCATTCTGCCCATTCTCCTGCAGGGAGGAGAGCACGACCCGGCCATTGTCCCGGAAATCGAGATTCTGGCCGATCAGATCCGCGCCGGCGAAAACCTCATAGATGTTCGCTTCGTCCACGGTGGTATCGACGCGCCCTGCATTGTCCGCCACGGTCATCGCCATCTGGCTGACGCGGAGATGCGACAGCGCCAGATTGGCCACTTCGAGACCGCCAAAGGCGAGCAGAACCATGGTCGGCATCACGATGGCGAATTCCAGCAGCGAAACGCCGCGAGTATCGTCCTTCAGCCGACGGATTGTTTTCGCTCGGCTTTGAATCAGGACAGCTATTTTCATTATCCGCACTCCACGGGAGGTTCGGTCTGGTTGGCATAAGGCTGGTTGCGGAAGGCTGCGCTGACCGTAATGTCATAGTCCTCGTCCGCCCCGACAAGTCCGGCCATCGGAAACAGGCGGGGCATGACGACATTCACATCGTAGAACACGACATCGTCCGCGCCACCGCGTCCGTCGGAGCCACCGCTGGCGTCGAAAGTACGGTTTCTGTTGGCATCTTCCCAGCAATCGCCGCTATCATATTGTCCGTTATTGTTAATATCCGTCAGTAGTTTTTCCGCCTGGTTGACGCTCGAGAAGCGGGTGTAATTGCGCTGCGTTACCGTGATATCGGCATTGCGGGCGATGACATCGATGCGCTCCTCCAGTTCGTCCTCGATCCTTTGTTCGACGGTGTCATTGCCATTGCCAATATTCGGTGTCTCGACCGATGCGATACGACCGATATCGTTGAGCGACCCCTGCATCGTCGAGCGCAGATAATTCTGATAGCCGAGATCGAGCGCACCGAAGATCAGGATGAACATCGGGATGGCGAGGATCGCGAATTCGACGGCGGCGATCCCCCGCGTGTTGGCGGACAGCCGACGGCGGAATTTTCCGGTCGCGCCGATCATTGGGTCAGCCTCAGTCTGCCGATGCCCGCGCCGATGCTCTCGAAGACCTGTTCGAGATCGGAGCCATCGCTGGTGAAGAAGTGGCCAGTGCTGGTGGCGCAGGGGCGGATAGCGTCCACCGCCTCGACGTCAAGCGCGATTACCCATATGGTCATACCCATGCCTTTTGCGGTGTTACAGGCCGACAGGAATCTGGCGGAGTGACGGGCGGTAAGGTTTCCGGAACCCGTTATCCTGTTTTCCAGCTGACCAACTCCATAGGCTGAATAGATGGAGGTATGAGGCTGAATAATGCCGTCCGTCATGAAGATGATATGCCTTCGGACGGGCACCCCATTGAATGTGTCGGGATTGTCGCCCCCAAACATTCCACTGCCCGAAAGGTAGCGTGCTCCCCAGATCATCCCGATATCGTGGTAAGTGTTGCCACCCACGTCCGCGGTTGTGCCGCTCACGGCATTATTATAGCTGTTCTGCGAATTATATTCGCGCAAGCGGCGCGCCGGTGCGGGGCAGGGCTTGTTGTTGACATTGCTTTCGACAAATCCGAATCGGCCCCATTGCAGCTCATAATCGTCATCGTCGCTGGCGATCGCATCAATATCCTGGCGCGTCACGCCGGTATCGACCCGGACAATCGATGTTGAGCCATTGTCGGAAGGAGGCGTCGTTCCAAAATCAGACCGTTCGTCGATGCAGGTAACGCCATCGCGCTGCCAGTTTTCAATTCCTCTGGCGGGCGTCGAGTCAGCCCAATCCGTGTCGTCGATATGGCGAGTGATTAATTCCCATCTGCGTGACCCAAAGTCGTAGCGATAGTAATAGTGGTCCCGTCTGATATCGCGGGGCCTCAGATCCTGGGCGACATTGACGTTAGTCGAATATGGCATAAACCCATAGCGGGTGCGCGTATTCGGTATGCCTTCCAGCGCCCGATAAAGTCCGCGCGCTCCGGTCCGCAAACGGTCGATCTTGCGTCCGCCGCCCCCGCTGGCATTTTCGTTCATCGAGCCCGTAACATCGAGCACGACCATGATGTCGTTATTGCCAAAATCCTGGTTGGCATCGCATTCGACGCCGATCTCGACCGTATCGTAATTGAAAAGCGCCATCACGGTGACCGGGATTTCGGCGCTTGCCTCGACTTCGACGATCGACGCATCGCGATTGCTCTGGCGGATGTCGAGAGAGAGATTCTCCGCGCTCATCGTATTTTCGGGGAAATTGAAATTGAAAAAGCGTTCGCCTTCCCGCTCGACATCGTCGTTGAAAATATTGCCGACCATGGTGCGCCGCGCGGCGAGGGCCGCGGCGTCGCAGGCATTCTGCATCTTGGAGTGCGCCATATAGGAGCGGCTGATATCGAGACCCGCGCCGATCATCGCGGCGATCGGAATCAGCGCCATCCCCATCATCGCGATGGTCGTGCCGGCGGTGTTGTCTCTCAGGCGCGACAGCAGGTCAGGCCGAATGTCGACCGAACCCGATTCGCGATTCTTACGCAGTGAGCGCATGGACTTTCCCCAATATGTGCAGGCGGTTTTCGCCTTTGTTCGCTGCAATATGGGGGATCAGGCTTAAGCAATGTTCTAGCGGAGCGGTTAACGGGATGTTTGCGATAACGCGCCGCCGCTATAGGAGGTTTTGCGATGACCGACCCGCTGGCCGATCCCGAGCGCGAGCTGGCATTGAGCTACGCAAAACCTCTAAGAAGAGAGCATCTGCGCGCGCTATGGAAACTGGACGAACGGTTCGGCGCGATTGTGGCGGGGACGACCGAGCCGGCTATCGGCGAAATGCGGCTGCTCTGGTGGCGCGAGGCGCTGGAAGCGGTGGGAGACGACGCACCCGCCGAGCCGCTGTTGCAGGATATCCGTGCAGTGCTGTCGGCAATCGGGAGCGATGGCACCGAGTGGGGTGCCATGGCGGAAGGCTGGCACGCCCTTTTGCAGGAACCTGTCAGGGCAACAGAGATCGACCGATTCGCGCGCGAACGTGGTGGCCGATTGTTCCGCCTGTCCGCCCGATTGCTCGGCGAATCGCAACCGATCGATGTCGAAGAGGCGGGAAGGGGTTGGGCGCTCGTCGATGTCGCCTGTCATATATCGGACAAAAGCCTCTCCGGACTCGCATTCGAGGGTGCGGAAAACGCGTTCGCCGGAATGCGCCGGAAACGCTGGCCCAAATCGCTGCGCCCGCTCGGTGCCTTGACTGTGCTCGCTCGCAGGGACGCCAGGACGCGGCCATCGCAACGGCGGCAGGGATCGCCCGCCCGCGTCGCGCGGATGGCGTGGCACCGGCTCACGGGACGATAGATTTTTGAAATCGCGATTGTTATAGTATCGCGACCGGATCGAGGGAGGGAAAGAATGGGCCGTTATCTCGCGGGCGTCGCGTCTTCGATGCTGTTGCTGATCGCCGGGCTGTTTGTCTGGCAGGCCTGCGCGCAGACAGCAAACGAAGCCGATCCGCTGCCCGCAGCGCCGCCCGCCATCGAGGAACCGGAAATCGACCCGATGGAGGCTGCTGCCCCGCCCGGTATCGGACCGCCGCCGCCCGAAGCCACCGAACTGACCCGTGAAGAACGCCGCTTCTTTCGCTACGACAAAGATCGCGATAACAAAATCACGCGGCGCGAAATGATGGCCAGCCGCTCCAACGCCTTCAAGCGGCTCGATGTGAATGGCGACAATTATCTGACGTTCGAGGAATGGGCGGTACGGACCAGCGAGCGGTTTGCCGGGGCGGATGGCGACGGCTCTGGCGCGCTGACGCCTGCCGAATTCGCGACCACGCGCCCGCGCCGTTCGCCCAGCCGCTCGCGCTGCAATTGTTGAGTTGACGCGGCGCGCTCGCTTCCCGACAATCGGATCATGAAAAATTCGATTATTATAGCACTTTCCAGCGCAGTTGCGTTCGCCGGCACTGTTCCGGCTGCCGAAGCCCATCAGTCCGCAGAGAGTTCGCAATATGATACCGAGCTCGAAAGCCTTGTCGGCGACCCACGCGTTGTTGCAGCGTCCGAGCATATTGCAAGCGATCATGACAGCCGGCTCGACGATCTCGTTGCACTCAACGAAATTCCCGCGCCGCCTTTCGCCGAAGAAGCGCGGGCAGCGGCGTTCGCCGATATGATGCGCGCCACCGGCTTCGGCGAAGTAACGATAGACGAAGTCGGCAATGTCGTCGCGCGTCGCGAAGGCACGAGCGAGCGCAGCGTGATGATGGTTGCCCATATCGACACGGTTTTCCCGGCGGATACCGATGTCGGCGTCACCGTGGATGGCAATCGCTACACAGCCCCCGGCATCGGCGATAATACGCGCGGCGCGATCATGCTGCTCGAAATTGCCTCGGCTATCGCAGAGGCGGATATCCGGACGGACGCGGATATCGCGCTGGTCGGCAATGTGGGCGAGGAAGGGCTTGGCGATCTGCGCGGCGTACGGCACCTGTTTCGCGAGGGCGCGGAACGGCCTGACAGCTTCATTGCTATCGACGGCGGTGACGAATCGCGGATCATCAACAGCGCTGTCGGGTCCAATCGCTACAAGGTGACGTTCAACGGACAGGGCGGGCATAGCTGGAGCGATTTCGGCGCGGCCAACCCGCATCATGCGGCGGCGCGGGCGATCACGCATTTCGCCGATGCCGCGCTGCCGGTGACCCAGGAAGGCGAACGATCCAGCTTTAGCGTCGGGCGCATCGGCGGCGGGACTTCGGTCAATTCGATTCCGTTCGAAAGCTGGTTCGAGGTCGATATGCGCTCCGGCGATCCGGAGAGGCTCGCGGCTCTGGACGAGGTATTTCAGGAGGCGATGCAGCAGGGGCTTTCGGACGAGAACGAAACCCTGACCCGCAACGAACCGCTGACCGTCGCGATCGAGCCAATAGGAAGGCGCCCGGCAGGGCGGGGCGATGCGAACGCACCGCTGCTTCTCCGCGCGCAAGCGGCTATGCGGTCCGACGGGCTGGAGCCGCAGCTTTCGGCCTCCTCGACCGATAGCAACATCCCGATTTCGCTCGGTATTCCGGCGATCACGATCAGCCGTTGCGGGGAAAGCGGACGCGCGCATTCGCTCGACGAATACTGGATCGACAATGAGAATGTCGTGCCCTGCACGGTGCGCGGGATGCGGATATTGTTGCTGGAGGCGGAGCTGGCCGGTTAGGCCGCTACGCATTCGCGAATGCCCGAAAGCCAGGCCGCCATGTCCGTCCGCGCCCGGGAGGTGTAGGCCTCCTTGCGCTGCTTCTTGTGCACCCGCTCGCCGAGTTCCGGAAACAGCCCGAAATTGACATTCATCGGCTGATAGTCCCGCGCATCCGCACCGCCGGTAATATGGCCGATCAAGGCACCGAGCGCCGTCGTTTGCGGCGGGGCGGAGAGCTGTTCGCCGCGCATCTCCGCCGCCGTCATCCGCCCGACCATCAGGCCCACAGCGCTGCTTTCGACATAGCCCTCGCAGCCGGTAATCTGTCCGGCAAAGCGGATATGCGGGGCCGATTTCAAGCGAAACCGGTCATCCAGCAGCCTTGGCGAATTGATGAAAGTATTGCGATGCAACCCGCCGAGCCGCGCAAATTCGGCCTGTTCCAGCCCCGGTATCGTGCGGAATAATTCGACCTGCGCACCATGTTTCAGCTTGGTCTGAAAGCCGACCATGTTCCACAGCGTGCCCAGCGCATTATCCTGCCGCAACTGGACCACCGCATAGGGCCAGCGGCCCTTCGGATGTTCGGGCGTAGCGTCGTGCGGATTGTCGAGCCCGACCGGCTTCATCGGGCCATAGCGCAACGTATCGACGCCGCGCGACGCCATGACCTCGATCGGCATGCAGCCTTCGAAATAGGGTGTGTCCTTCTCCCATTCCTGGAATTCGGTTTTCTCGCCATTGAGCAACCCTTGGTGGAAAGCGAGATACTGCGCCTTGTCCATAGGGCAATTGACGTAATCGTCCCCGTCTCCCTTGTCCCATCGGGACGCCATCCAGCAGATATCCATATCGATGCTGTCTTTATGGACGATGGGTGCAATCGCATCGAAAAAGGCGAGCGCGTCCGCCTCCGTCGCCGCGCCGATGCTCTCGGCCAGGCCCATCGCGGTGAGCGGGCCGGTTGCAACGATAGTCAGTCCTTCGGAAGGGAGCTGATCGACGCGCTCGCGAACAATCTCGATATTGGGGTGCGCGGTAAGGGCTTTGGTCACTTCTGCCGAAAACGCATCGCGATCCATCGCCAGCGCCGATCCCGCCGGAACCTTGTGCTGGTCTGCGCATCGCATGATGATCGACCCCAGATCGCGCATTTCCTGATGGAGCAGGCCGACCGCATTGCGCTCGGCATCGTCGGACCGAAAGCTGTTAGAACAGACCAGTTCGGCCAGACCGTCCGTCTGGTGCGCGGGCGTCATATCCCCGCCGCCGCGCATCTCGTAAAGGCGGACACCCACGCCCTGTTCGGCGAGTTGCCAAGCCGCCTCCGAACCCGCCAGCCCGCCGCCGATAATTGTCACTATAGTGTCTGTCATAATCCCGTCTCAGGCGGCTCACGGGCCGCGAATTGCAAAAAATGTCCTGAGCCGCGCCGATGTGTTACCGATTGGTAAGGACAGCGCATCTAGCAATCGTCGCGAATAGCATAATGACCGGGATGCAGGACAGCATGAATATCGAAGAAAACGCACCGGACGCGGCGGTCGGGCTGATACTCTTGGCCGCACTGCTCGCGGGTCTAAGCTATTGGGCGGCGACGCAAATCATGGAACCCTCGGGTTTGTTGATAATCTGGAAGGGGACAGGTGTCGGTTTGCTGGCGCTCTGGGCGGCGATGCAGGCGCGGAATATAGATGGCTGGCTGATTGCGCTCGTCATGGCGTGCGGCGCGGCGGGCGATGTCTTGCTCGATGCTGTCGGCCTGAATGCCGGGGCAGCGGCGTTTCTGGTCGGGCATCTTGTCGCGATTGTCCTTTATCTGCGAAACCGCCGGGAGAGTCTGACATTCAGTCAGAGGCTTTTCGTCACTATTCTGGTCCCGGCAGTCGTGGCGATCGCCTGGTTCCTGCCCGCCGACCGCTCCGCCGCTCCGGGTATCGCTTTCTACAGCCTCGCGCTCGCGGCAATGGCCGCGACGGCCTGGACCAGCCGTTTCCCGCGCTACCGAACCGGGATTGGCGCGGTTCTGTTCGTCATATCGGATCTGCTGATCTTCGCGCGACTGGGTCCGATGAGCGGTTCGGTCATCCCCGGCCTACTCATCTGGCCGCTCTATTTCACGGGTCAGGCGATGATCGTCATGGGTGTCGTGCGGGCGCTTGCGAAAAACGCGAAATGATGTTATAACTGACGTATGAACAAACCAGCAAACTTTACCAAATCGACCAATCTGATTGCCGTCGGCAATTCAACGGGTGTGCTTTTGCCGAAAGAGCTATTGGCAAGGCTGCGTCTGGAAAAGGGCGATCAAGTGACAATAAGCGAAACGCCCGATGGTATCATGATGCGGGTTTACGATCCCGAGTTCGAATCTCAGATGGAAGCGGCCGAAAAGATCATGCGCGAGGACCGGGATGTCCTGCGTGAATTGTCGAAATGATCGACTGGGTATGGGTGCGTTCGGATGTGGCCAATGCGTTGCATGATCGCCAACTCGCCGAACATGGCGGGCCGTCGGGTGTGCGGGATGCAAATGCTTTCACGTCCGCACTGGCGCGTCCGCGAAATCTTGCCGCCTATGGCGATCCGGACCCCGCTTCGCTGGCTGCGGCTTATGCCTACGGCATAGCGCGAAACAATCCTTTCGTTGACGGGAACAAGCGTACGGCGTGGGCTACGGCCCGCCTGT
>JBGTHW010000088.1:0-7827 GCA_041746035.1 Parasphingopyxis sp. | reverse complement strand
CTCGTCATGGCGTTCGATTTCCTGAAGGCGGAGCTGGTGCGGGTCAACGACAAGCTCGCCGAGCTGGAGGGCAAGGGGCAGGCTGGCGGGCTGTTCGATCCGGACAGCGAAATCCTGACCAACAATCTGTTCGGCGTCGATGTGAACGAGGAAAGCGTCGAGATCGCCAAGCTCAGCCTCTGGATCAAGACCGCGCGGCGCGGCAAGGTGCTCGACAGCCTAAACGACAATTTCAAGGTCGGCGACAGCCTGATCGAGGATTCCAGCTACGCCTATCGCGAGCATGGTTTCGTCTGGAAAGAGGCATTCCCGGAGATATTCGAGGAGGGCGGATTCGATATCGTGCTCGGCAATCCGCCTTATGTGCGGATGGAGTTGATCAAGGCGATGAAGCCGTATCTGGAACGGCGCTTCGAGGTCGTCTCGGATCGTGCCGATCTCTATGCCTATTTCTTCGAACGTGGCTTGAAATTGCTCAAGCCCGGCGGGCGGCTCGGTTATATTTCGTCCTCGACCTTTTTCAAAACCGGATCGGGGAAACCGCTACGCAATTATCTGCGAAAGAATGCGACGCTCGAAACGGTGGTCGATTTCGGCGACCATCAGATTTTTGGTGGTGTGACAACCTATCCGGTCATCCTGACAATGAAAGCGGGCGAATCTGCCAAGAATCACGAACTTGATTTTTGGAATATAGAAAAATTACCCGAAGAGAATTTCGACGCGATGTTCCACGACAAGGCCAAGCCTTATCCGCAAGAACGGCTGAGCAGTGGCTCTTGGAAGCTCGAAAACCCAAATCTTAGACGCCTCCGCGATAAAGTTCGTTTCGAAAAGTCCAATCTGAAACAGGTGTATGGTTCGCCACTGGCTGGAATAAAAACTGGCTACAACGCCGCCTTCATAATCAGCAGCTTGGAAAGAGCTTCGCTTTGTGTCCAGCATCCATTGTCATCGGAAATTATTAGACCGATAGTTTTTGGTCGCGCAGTTCGCCGTTGGCGAATTGAACATGAAGACAGTTGGATCATTTATATCCCAAAGGGGCAGGCAGATATCGATCAATACCCAGCGGTCAGGGATTGGCTCAAAAAGCATAAAGAGCGACTCGAACGACGTGCTGCTTCGCAAAAATGGTTCGAGCTACAACAGGCCCAACTTGCGTTTAGCGAAGTCTATTCAGGTCAAAAGGTCGTATATCGTGATATAGCCGATGGCCCAACATTCTCAGTCGATGAAGGCAGTTTAATCGACATGACCTGCTTCTGTTTGCCCAAAGCCTCGTTCTTTGAAACTGCTCTGCTGAATTCAAAAGTCATGTGGTTCTCGCTGATTAGCGAGACGACGATTGCGAGCGGGGGGTTCTTCAGGATGAAAAGTCAATATGTCGAAACCCTCCCCATCCCCGATGCCACCGATGCGCAAAAAGCCGCACTCGCCGCGCTTGCCGAGCAGGCGCAGTCGGCGGCGGAGGAACGCTATGCGCTCCAGCAGGGCCTGACCCGCCGCATCCCCGATCTCGCGCCCGCCGGTCGCGCGCCGAAGCTGACCAAGCGGCTGAAAGAATGGTGGGCGCTGCCCGACTTCAAGGCGTTCCAGGCGGAAATCGCCAAAGCCTTCAGGGGCGAAATCCCGCTGAAAGACCGCAATGACTGGGAAGACCTGATCGCCGAAACCCGCGCCGACATCCAGTCCCTGACCGCCACCATCGCCCGCATCGAAGCCGAGATAAACACCCGCGTCTACGCCCTGTTCGACCTGACCCCGGACGAGATCGAATTGCTTGAAGCGAATATCTGACCGGGCGGCATGGTGAAGGCTGCCGCACATCCTCCCCTTAATCGAAATGCAGTTCGCGATAGCCGCCGCGGAAATAGAGCAGCGGGTCGAGCTCCGGGTCGAAGCGGACGCGAATTACGCGACCAACCAGGATCAGATGATCCCCGCCATCATATTCGGCGAATTTCGCGCATTCGAAATTGGCGAGCGAGCCGGTCAGCATCGGCACGCCGGTCGACCAGCGTTCCCAGGCGGTCGCCTCGAACCGGTCGACGCCGGGCGTCGCGAAACGCCGCGCCGCATCCCGCTGCGCGATCTGGAGAACATTGACGGCAAACGCCTCGGCGCGCTCGAACCAGGGCAAGGTGCTCGCCGCGCGGTTCAGGCAGACGAGCAGCAATTCGGGATCGAGCGACACCGATGTAAAGCTGTTGGCGGTTAGCCCCACCGGCGCATCGTCCCGGTCCAGCGTCGTCACCACGGTGACGCCGGTGCCGAAGCAGCCAAGGGCGTCGCGCAAAGTGCGGCTGTCGGTTCCTGCATGATCGGCCATCCGGCGGGCCTATTGCGGGAGGCCGCGCGATGCAATCGGCTTTTCCCGGCCCGACGCTCGCCCACCGCCCCGAACGCCGCGAATCTGCGCCGAACGGTTTCGCGCTCGAAAACCGTCTTATTTTCTTCATTCGCCAGGTCTATGGCGGTCTCCGAAGAGGATGTTCGCGATGCAACACGATTATCTCGATCCGCCGCCGCACCTGCATCCCTATATAGGAAGCTACTATATTTTCTCGCTGCCCGAAGGCGGCACCGATTTCATGCGCGCCGAAATGCCGAACCTCCGGTTCTTTCTGGAAGGCGCGGCACGGCGATCGGATTCGCCCGATCCGGACTGGCATGAATCCCCCTCCATCAGGCTGTTCGGGCCGACTTACAAGGCCTACCGAACCGACTTCAGCCTTGGCACCAAAGTGTTCGGTGCGGCAATCACGCCGCTGGGATGGTCGACCCTGTTCGGGATGCCGATGCATGAACTCGCCGATCGCTTTACGCCGCTGCATGACATTTTCACGCCCGCAGCCATGGCCGGGACGGTGCCGATCATGGACAGCATCGACACGCAGGCGATGACCATCGCAGCGGATGCCTTTTTCACCGGGATTGTCGAGGCACACCGGCGCAAGCACGATGTGCGTTTCATCGATACCGCCTCGGACTGGCTGCTCCATGCCGATACCGAGAATGTCGATAGCCTGAAGTGCCGCCTCGAAATGTCGGCGCGGCAGATGGAACGGCTGAGCCGCCGCTATCTGGGCGCGCCGCCGAAAAAAGCGCAGCGCAAATACCGCGCGATCATCGTTTCCAACCGGCTGGCCTGGTGCGACGATGGCGACTGGCGCACCGCCAGCGACAGCAGTTTCTGCGACCAACCGCATTTCATTCGGGAGTTTCGCCAGTTTATCGGCTGCACGCCGGGCGAATTCGTCGGTGGAACGCACCTGCTGGTGCGCGAGGCGCTGACCGACCGGGTGGAAATGACGGGCAGCGCGCCGTTCAGCCTGCTGGCGTAGTTACCATAGCATTGATGCGAAAACGGATTTTTTCGGACATGTCGCATTTGTTCAATACAGCAGCGAATCGACCGGATAATCGGGGGTTTCAGGGCGGGACATGAACCGCCTCAAACCAGGGTTGCGTAACATTCACCGGATTTCGGTCGACAGGGCCAATTCCGCATGAGGAGAAATATTGTGCTCAGGACACCGAAACCGGCCGAATTCGGCGCTGGCAATAGCGACATGATCGACATATCGTCGCTTCGCGAGAATGACGACATGACGCGCGGCGCGTCGGATTTCGGGCGCTCCGTGTCTGGCGGCGACAGCATTCGCGATCTGTTTTTTGCTGGCGATACAATCACTGGCTCGAACAGCGCGGATTTCATTCTCGCCCAGCGGGCAACGGTGATCAATGCGCAATCAGGCAACGATATAGTTCTCGGCGACATGGGCTATTTTGTCGGCAATTCCTCAACCACTGGTAACAACAGCTTCGGGACAGCCTTCGATCTCGATGCTTTCGGTTTGTCATGGAGCACCGATGAAAACCCACTGTTCCAGAACGATAGCGTGCCGCATATGACCGTGTATCCGTTCACCGAAGCGGGAACGGCCGAATTCTTCAAAGTGGCGGTGGGGGCTGCCAGAACGATAACCATAGACATCGATGGTGCAGCCGGAACATTGGGAAGCGGAGCGAGCACGCTGACCGGTATCGAGCTTTACGATTCAGGCCAAAATCTCCTGGCCTCCAATTTCGGTGCATTAGAAACGGCGGGAGGCCTCGGCAGTGTCGGAAATTTCGACCCATTCCTCACCTTTACCGTGGCGACGGCCGGCACCTATTACATCCGCATTGTCGAATTCGCCCAGGGGGGCACATTTGACGGCGATGAGGAGTTTCTGGTCAATATCTCCGTCGCCGGTCATGCCACCACCACCCAAGATGAGTTGGTTCCGAACAACGATCTGATCACCGGTGGCTTTGGCGACGATCTTTTTCTCGGCGTCGGCGGCAACGATACGATTCATGGCGGCCAGGGCAACGATACCCTCGTCGGTGGCAGCGGCAACGACACGATCACCGGCTCGTTAGCGGGATCGACCGATGCCGATACCATCGACGGCGGAACTGGCAACGACTCGCTGATCGGCGTGGAGGGCGGAGACCTGATTTCGGGCGGCTCCGGCAACGACACAATCTTCGCTAACGGCGGCAACGACACCATCGACGGCGGCAGCGGCGCCGACGGGATCAGGGGCGGCAACGGCAACGATTCGATCCAGGGCGGCGGCAACAGCGATATCCTGGCCGGCGACGACGGCAACGATACCATCGATGGCGGGTTCGCGGCAGGCTCCTTTGCCGCCGACATTATCGGCGGCGGCGACGGCAATGATTCGCTGATCGGCGCGGGCGGCGCGGACAGCATTACCGGCGACGAAGGCAACGACACGATAGCGGGCAATGGCGGTGCCGATACGCTGAGTGGCGGCGCGGGTATCGATACGCTGACCTATGCCGGATCCTTCGCGGCTGTGCAGGTTCTGCTGAACAGCAGCAGCAACAGCGGCGGCTATGCAATAGGCGACGCGACGAGCAATTTCGAAATACTCATCGGCTCGGCCCATAACGATACGCTTTCCGCGAACGGTCTGGACGGGGCGCGTGTCGAGGGTGGAGCGGGCGATGATTCGATCGAAGGGTTCGCTCAAAACCTTACGCTGCTTGGCGGCGAGGGCGACGATACTATTAGCGGAGGGTCTGTTATCTTCTTTCGCGACGGCCGGATTGAAGGCGGTGCCGGAAACGATTCGCTGCTCGGGTTCAATGGAAACGAAATGATTCTCGGTGGAACCGGGCGCGACACGATCAGGGGCAATGGCGGAAACGATACGCTCGATGGCGGCGAGGACAATGACATCGTCAATGGCGGCAGCGGCAACGATTCGCTGAGCGGTTCTTTCGGCAATGACGGCGTTTTTGGCGGCGACGGCGACGATACGGTCGAGGGCGGTGGGGGTAGCGATGTTCTGACCGGCGGCAACGGGATCGATACGCTGCAATATAACGGTTCGGAGTTCGCAAATCTCTCGGTTAACCTGTCGACCAATATTGTCAGCGGCGGCCATGCGGATGGCGATATTATCGGCGGCTTCGAAAATGTCACCGCCCTCAGGCTTTTTTCGAGCACGATTATCGGCGACGATGGCGCCAACCGTCTGGAAACGGGCAATGCCAACGATACGCTCGCCGGCGGCGCGGGCCGCGATACGCTGATCGGCGGCAGCGGCAACGATTTCATCGAAGGCGGTGCGGGCAACGACACGATTATCGGGGGCTTCGGCGCGGACACGCTCGATGGCGGTGGCGATAGCATCTTTGAGTTCGATCTGGTCAGCTATGCGGGAAGCAATGCGGCGGTCGCGGTCGATCTCGTGGCGAACACCGCCTCGGGTGGCCATGCGGATGGCGATATCGTCTCCAATTTCGATGATATCGAGGGCAGCGCCTTCGACGATACGCTGACTGGTGCCGATCTGGGCTTCGTCTTTGGCCTTGACGGCGATGACAGCCTGTTCGCGAGTCCGGGAACGGCCAGTTTGTTCGGCGGCGAGGGTAACGACACGCTCACCGGCAATAGCGGCGGTGGCGGACTGTATGGCGGCGACGGCAACGACAGTCTGGATGCCGGCGATGGCGACGATCTTCTCGAAGGCGGTGCCGGCAATGACACGCTGTTCGGCCGGGCGGGCAACGACACGATCTTCGGCGAGGGCGGCGAGGATACCATCGATGGCGGGGCGGATAACGACCGGGTCGAGGGCTTTACCCGGGAGGATTCTGTTCTCGGCGGCTCGGGGAACGATACGCTTTTCGGCAATGGCGACCGCGATACGCTGGACGGCGAGGGCGGGGACGACCGGCTGTTCGGGGGCGTCGATAACGACACGCTGCTCGGCGGCAACGGCAACGATTTCCTGAAGGGCACCGGCGGGCTCGACCGGATCGAGGGCGGATCGGGCGACGACGAACTGTTCGGCGGCGCCGACCAGGACCGCCTGTTCGGCGACAATGACAACGATACGCTCTCCGGGAACTCGAACCGCGATACGCTGAAAGGCGGCGCGGGCGACGACGAATTGCGCGGCAACAACGGCAATGACCGGATCGAGGGCGAGAACGGCAACGATGCGCTGTTCGGCGGCGCGGGCGACGATACCCTCGTCGGCGGCGCGGGTCTCGATACGCTGGCCGGACGCGCCGATGCGGATCGCTTTATCTTCGAGGAAGGCGATACCGGTGCATCGCAGGGGACGGCGGACTTCATCACGGACTTTTCGCAGGCCGACGGCGATGCGATCGTGCTCAACGCCCTCGATGCCAACACCACCATCGCCGGCGACCAGGCCTTTACCTTTATCGGCGAGGCGAATGCGTTCAGCGGCGCGGCGGGCGAGCTGCGCTACCGCCATGTCGATGGCGAGACGCGGATCTTCGGCGATCTGGACGGGGACGGCAACGCCGATTTCGCGATCCGGCTCGATGGCACTATCGATCTCGTGAGCGGGGATTTCGTGCTGTGACGGCGCGCGCAATACGATTGCGCTAACCCGATAACGGGCGCATGACGCGGCGTCCGGAAAGCGCCGTGTGAGTCGCTCCGGCCTGTTGGGTTGCATGGCTTTAACGGGGTGTGTGCGCGGCACCGCCTCCGATGAGGAGTGGTGCGATGACGGATTTTCCTGCCGTGATTTCCCTGGCGACGCTGGACGGCAGTAACGGCTTCCGGATCGACGGCATCGATGCGTTCGACCAGAGCGGTCGCTCGGTGTCCGCGGCGGGCGATGTCAACGGCGACAGCTTCGGCGATATTATTATCGGTGCCTATGGCGCCGATCCGGGCGGCGACATCTTTGCCGGGGAGAGCTATGTGATCTTCGGCAGGGCCGGCGGGTTCGCGGCAGGCCTCGATCTGGTGACGCTCGACGGCAGCAACGGCTTCCGCTTCGACGGCATTGATTTTAACGACCGGAGCGGTCGCTCGGTGTCGGCGGCGGGGGATGTCAATGGCGACGGCTTTGACGATATCCTGATCGGTGCTCTTGGCGGCGATCCGGGCGGCGACAGCGCTGCCGGGGAGAGCTATGTGGTTTTCGGCAAGGCGGGCGGGTTTGCGGCAAGCCTCGATCTAGCGATGCTGGACGGCAGCAACGGCTTCCGGCTCGACGGCATCGATGCGGGCGACTTCAGCGGTAGCTCGGTGTCCGCGGCGGGCGATGTCAATGGCGACGGCTTTGGCGATATTATTATCGGGGCCTATGGCGCCGATCCGGGCGGCGACAGCTATGCCGGGGAGAGCTATGTGGTCTTCGGACGCGCCGACGGGTTCGGTGCGAGCCTCGATCTGGCGACGCTGAACGGCAGCAACGGCTTCCGCCTCGATGGCATCGATGCGTACGACTTTAGCGGTCGTTCGGTGTCCGCGGC
>JBGTHW010000087.1:0-3358 GCA_041746035.1 Parasphingopyxis sp. | reverse complement strand
CCGAGCGTGTGTTCGTCCATCGTGATATTGATGCGCTTCGTCCGGCCTGCGGGAAGCAGGGCGGGGAGCATGGTCGTCAGGTCGGCCAAATCCCATTCTTCGCGCAGCTCGGGATCGGCGCGTAGCGCCGCGAGCGAGCGGGGTATCGGCAATTCGCCACCGGCATCGACGACAAGTTCCATATGCGATGCTAGTGTTTCGCGGGCTATCGAGACAGCCTCATAAAAATCGGTGCTCTCCGCATAAGCGGTAAAGCCGTCGATATCGGGCAGGGTGAATCCGAATCCGTCGTCGTCCGCAAAGACAAATGCAAGATAATGGCTCATTCTAATCGAACTCCTGTCATTCATCGCCGATATTTTTTTCAGCGCCATCCCGCCTGTTGTTCGATTTTCAGGCGCAAACCTTTCGGCAAGTCCTTCCTGGGATGCGGAACCGTAATCACCTTCATCGTTCCGGGCTTTTTGAACGGATGATGACTGCCCTTGATACGCATCCTTTCCCAGCCTTCCTTTATCAGCCGCTTGATTATCGCATCGCTGTCATTCATTCCGCTGCCCCTCAATCATATGTATAATAATACACACTCATCGTCAATATCATCCTGTCGGCGGGTCAGTCGATCAGCATCCCCGCCACCAGCAGCGCCATCACCCGGACATCGATAACGCAGCCCTCCCCGCGCTTCGCATCGACGAACGCCGCCACCTGATCCAGCGGCACGCGGTGAACGGAAATATCCTCGCTCTCCGTGCCGCCGCCGTCGCCGATCTTTTCGAGGTCTGTCGCCCTGAACAATGTGAAAGTCTCGCTGGTCATGCCGGGGGAACTGCAAAACCGCCCGCAATTTTCCAGCCGCCCGGCGCGATAGCCGGTTTCCTCCTCCAGTTCCTTCGCCGCCGATTGCTCGGACGTTTCGCCTTCCTCGATATCGGCGACCAGACCCGCCGGAAATTCGAGGCAGTTCGCCCCCAGCGGCACCCGATATTGCTCGACCAGAATAACGTAGCGTCCGTTCTCATCCTCATCGATCGCCAGCAAAACCACCGCCCCGATCCCGCGCACCCGACTGACATATTCCCAGCGGCCCTCGCTAAAAACAGCGAGATATTGGCCAGACCAGCGGGTTTCCTTGGTGTCTGTCATGCGCGCAGTCTGGCGCGGATGCCGCGCTATGCCAAGAGGGGATTTGGCACACTCAAAATCCTGTGCCATACCGAATATGGATCAAGAAACCTGGCGGGAGGTAAAGCATGTTCGGAGAATTCAGGGCCTTTATCGCACGCGGCAATGTCATCGATCTCGCGGTCGCTGTCATAATCGGCGCGGCATTCGCGACGATCACGACATCGCTGACCGACGATATCATCATGCCGATTGTCGGCTGGCTTTTCGGCGGTGCGGATTTTTCCAGCTATTTCATCATGCTGGGCGGCATCCCCGAAAGCTATAGCGGATCGCCGGATAATTACGAAGCGCTGAAGGCCGCCGGGGTGCCGATGATCGGGCTGGGTGCCTTTATCACCGTGCTGATCAATTTCCTGATTCTCGCCTTTATCATCTTCATCATGGTGAAGCAGGCCAACCGCATCGTCGGTCCCAAGCCCGAAGCAACCGCCGGCCCGAGCGAGACCGACCTGCTCGCCGAAATCCGGGACGAACTGCGCAGGCAGCCGCGGCTGTAAGGCGAGGCTCGCCCGTTGCGGGGGAACAATCGGCGCGGCGAATCATTGATAGCCCGGAAAGCCCGTCTGCAAGGCAATCCGGGAAAGGAACAGGCCATGAAAAACCTTCCGATCGCGATCGTCGCGGCTGCCGCCGTGCTGGCCCTGGCTGGCTGCACGAGCGAAGCGGATATCGAGTCCGCGGACGACGATATGATGGCGGACGACTCCATGGCGGACGATGCGATAGCGGGCGAAACCATGCCGGAAGACGGTGTCGCCGACGATGCCATGATGGACGACGGCATCCCCGCCGATCCGGTGGACGATAGCCTGTCCGACGACCCGGCGATGCCCGAAAACGAGCCGCAAACACCGCCGGCCACCGAACCCGGAACAATACCGCCCGCCGGTTAGGTGGCTGAAACACAGGGATAATTATTTTCTTGGAACCATTCGCTTATCCGTCTATTAACACCGGGATTGCGGCTTTGTTATTGTGCCGCGCAAACTGGGAACGAAAACTATGAAGAAAATGATTTTTACCGCCGCTGCCGCGACCGCCGCCCTCTCGCTCGGTGCATGCCAGAGCGAGCGTGCCGACAATGTCGAGGACGCAGCCGAAGCCGAAGCCGATCGCATGGATGAAATGGCCGAGGAAGCACCTACCGAGGCCATGGAAGAGAACATGGAAATGGAAGCGGACATGATGGAAGAGCAGGGCGAGGAAGCCGCGAACGCCATGGACGATGACGGCGAAATCGCACCGAGCGAGACCGGCATGGGCGATACCATGGAAGAAGGCCAGTAACTGCCTTCTTGGTAATGAATGCCCCATAGGCAACGAACGACGTCGTAACTCCGGTTGCGGCGTCGTTTTTCGTTTGTTTTCGGGATGTCTGGAACACGGCGGCATCCACAGGAACGCAGATATGGAAAATACGGAATTAATGATCGTTGCGATGGCGGCGACCCTGGCGCTTGGTGCCTGTAGCGAAGAGACCGCCGAGCCACCGATCGATGATCGGGAACTTTCCAGATCCGACACGTTCGAAGCGGAGCCACTCCCCCAAGATCTGCCGCAAGACCCGCCGGTCGATCCTGCCGTCGAAACCGCCCCGGATAGCAATTTCCGGCCGCTTCCCGGCGACCGACCCGCCCCGGTCCCGTCCGCAGCCACGCCCGGCGGCGACACCGTCCCGCCCGAGATCATGGACGGCGAACAGCCCGAAAACCCTCGATAAATCGTGCGAAACCGGAAATGGGGTCGCGCTCACTTCCTATTAAGCCGCAATGCGCTATATAGGAGAGGCCGGGTAACACCGGCTATGGCGATAAACGCGTCGTGCAATAGGCACAGCGGACCCGGGGGCAGTACCCGGCGGCTCCACCAGATGGAGCGTCCCTCGACCCGCTCCTCCCGGGCCTGTCGAAGGATGCTCCGCCCGATGGGGCCGAACCAGGATCGACGTGTGTTGAAAGACGATTAGCCTTCGCCCGGCCTGAATGCGCCGCAAAACCGTTCAAAACTCATAAGTGCAAACGATAACGAAGCACTTGCTATTGCTGCGTAACCCAAAGCCTCACGGCTTAGGTTACTAGGACAATGACGGGGCCGGACCACGCCCGGCAACAGAAGTGGAAACCAGCGGTCCGGGGCGCACCGGGCAACAGAAGCGCCCCACTGTGCCGCC
>JBGTHW010000086.1:0-6930 GCA_041746035.1 Parasphingopyxis sp. | reverse complement strand
TCCAGCTTGTCCGCCGTCTTCAGTTCGAAATCGCTGGCGTCGTGGCGTTCGGGGAGTTGCGTCGCGGGTTCGCCCCAAATGCGGTTGACCATCCGGCCGCGCTGGACGGCGGGGCGTTCGGCGATTTTGTCGGCCCAGCGGTTCAGATGTGTGTATTCATGCACAGCCAAGAATTCCGCCGCATCATAGAGTACGCCTTTGGCCATCCCGCCATACCACGGCCATATCGCCATATCGGCAATCGTATAGTCGCTGCCCGCCATATACTCATGCTCTGCCAGATGCCGGTCGAGCACATCGAGCTGGCGCTTTACCTCCATGGCGAAGCGGTCGATGGGATATTCCATCTTGAACGGCGCATAGGCATAGAAATGCCCGAAGCCGCCGCCGAGATAGGGCGCGCTGCCCATTTGCCAGAACAGCCAGCTGAAGGTTTCCGCGCGAGCTTTCGGGTCGGTCGGCAGAAACGCCCCGAACTTCTCGGCGAGATAGACGAGGATCGAGCCGGATTCGAACACGCGTTGCGGCGGGTCGACCGAATGGTCGACCATCACCGGGATTTTGGAATTCGGATTGATATCGACATAGCCCGACGAGAATTGATCGCCCTCGCCGATATCGATGAGCCAGGCATCATATTCCGCACCCTCATGGCCCGCCGCCAGCAACTCCTCCAGCATCACCGTCGCCTTCACGCCATTGGGCGTGGCCAGAGAATAAAGCTGGATCGGATGTTTGCCGGTTTGCAGTTCCTTGTCATGCGTCGGCCCCGCGATGGGCCGGTTGATATTGGCGAACCGCCCGCCCGACGCCTTGTCCCATGTCCAGATTTTGGCCGGTTCATAGCCGGGCGGTTGGTTTTCGGGGGTTTCGGTTTCTTCGGTTTCTTCGGTCATCGGGTTTCCTTCTGGTCGCTTGCGTTGCCGACGGGATTGCCGATTGTCCGCCCCGAGTCCACACCATAAAAACTTGCGCGCAGGCAGGCGACGCTTTCCGCATGCGCGACGATCCGCTAGCTTGCCCGCCGCACCGGGCCGCTGGCCTGCTAGGGAGATACCGCATGTCGAAACAGGAAATCGAGGCCGTCATCGCGACGCTGGCGTCCGCGCCGCCGGTCGAGGATCCGTCGATTGCGGATCAGCGCGCCGGGATGGAACAGATGACGGGTGCCTTCCCGCCGCCAGAAGGCGCGCAAACCAAAGCGGATACCATTGGCGGTGTGCCCTGCGAATGGCAATGGATGGACGGCACCGACGCCGGGCCGGTGCTGCTCTATTTTCATGGCGGCGGCTATGCGCTCGGCTCGGTCAATACGCATCGCGGATTGGTGACGGCGTTGAGCGCGGCCAGCGGAATGCGCGGGCTGTCGGTCGATTACCGCCTTGCCCCGGAACATCCATTCCCTGCGGCGGTGGACGATGCGGTGGCGGTCTATCGTGCACTGATCGAGGACGGCACGAAGCCTGCGGATATCGCGGTCGCCGGAGATTCGGCGGGCGGCGGGCTGTCGCTCGCGCTGCTCGTCGCATTGAAGGAGCACGACCTGCCACAACCTGCCTGCGCCGCCCTGCTCTCGCCCTGGTCGGACCTGCGCATATCCGCCGGAAGCTACGAGACGCGCAGGGATGCCGATCCCTGGATCACGCGCGAGGGCATAACGCAGATGGCCAAGCTCTATCTTGGCGATGCGCCCGCCACTACCGCGCTTGCCTCGCCCCTTCTCGCCGATCTGTCGGGTCTCGCGCCGCTCTTGATCCATGTCGGCGACCGGGAGGTGCTGCTCGACGATGCGGTCGATCTCGCCGAACGCGCCAGAGCCGCCGGGGTCGATGCCCAAATCGCAATCTGGGACGATATGATCCATGTCTTCCAGGCCTTCTTCCCGCTCGTCGAGGAAGGCCGCCAGTCGATTGCGCAGCTCGGAAAATTTATCGCAGAGCAAACCGCCTAGCCGGCCTCCGCCATCCCGTAGGCCTCGATCTGGCCGGTGGCGCGGGCAACGTCGCAGGAGAGGATGACGATATCGTGCAGCGTGCCGTCGGCATCGCGAACATGGTCTTTCAGCAGCGCCTCGCCGCGAAAGCCGAGTTCCTCGAATAGCGTGATCGCGGCTTTCTGGTCGACCGTCATCCGCGCGGTCAGTTTCGTCAGGCCCTTCTCCAGCGCGACACGGAAACTGTGCTGGATCAGATAGCGGCCCAGCCCGAAGGCGCGCGCGTCGGATGCCACCAGAACGCGGACATCGCCGATATGCGGCGACCAGCTCAGCGGATCGGTGAACAGCGCGGCGCTACCGGCCAGCGTGCCGTCCCGCTCGGCCAAGAGCGTATCGAACGCGCCCGATGCGGTCTGCTCGATCCAGGCATCGACGACCTTTTCGCGGGTAATGTCGCGATTGAGGAACAGCAGGTCATGGGCGGGCAGCGCGCGCGCGAAGGCCAGCACCGCCTCTTTGTCCCTGCCGGTCATCGGGTGAAGATCGAAGCTCTCGCCATTCAGGGTTACGCTGTCTCGCATTCTATACCGACCTTTCGGCTAGCCATTCATCGAGGGCGGGCCACATGCGAAGCGGCGCGTTTGGCCCCGCAATCAGGCTGATATGGCCACCTTTCATCACCAGTTCGGTTTTGTCTTCGGACCCGGCGAGCGCGACCAGATGTCTGCTCGCCTCATAGGGGACGATGTGATCGTGCAGCGCGACACCGTGGAACAACGGTATCTTGATATTGGCGAGGTCCGCCGTCCGCCCGCCGACCTCCAGTGTGCCTTCGAGCAGCTGGTTGTCCCACATCAACTTCTTGGTCGTGTCGCGGAAATATTCGCCGGCCAGCGGCAGCATGTCGTTCGCCCACCGCTCCATCTTGCGGTGGAATTCGGTGAAATCGCTGTTCCACATATTGTCCCACAGCATCCGGTTGCTCGCCGCGCGGCCCGAGGGGCGCAGCATGTCGAACGAGCTCTGCAACAATTCCGGCGAGACATTGCCGACGGTATCGACGAGACGGTCGACATCGAAATATCTGCGCTGCGCCATGTGCGCGAACATTTCCATCTGCGAAAAATCGATCGGTGTCGTGAAACAGGCGAGGTTCCTGATCGGCGCTTCGGGATGGGTTGCTGTGTAGATCGTCGCCAGCACCCCGCCCATGCAATAGCCGACCAGCGATATCTCGTCCTCGCCGGTGGTTTCCTGCACCCGGCGGATGCATTCGCCGATGAACCTGTTGGCGTAATCGTCGAGGGTGAGCGTCTTTTCCTCGGGCCGGGGATGATCCCAGTCCATCACGAAAACGTCATAGCCTTGTTTGAGCAGAAAGCCGACGAAACTGTGCTCTGGCGCGATATCGAAAACATAGCCGCGATTGGTCGTCGCCATCACCATCAGGATCGGCATGCGGTAAATCTCGTCCACCTGCGCTTTATAGTGATAGAGGTTCAGCGTGCCGCGCTTGTAGATCGTTTCCTTTGGCGAAAGACCGACGGCGGGCGCGGCCGAGGCGAAATATTCGACGCCCCTGATATTGCGCTGGATCGTCCGCTCGACGAGTTTGCGGATGTCTTCTCCGCTATCCGGGCGTTCCCTGGTGGCGGTGGCCATTGCGGGTCAGTCCGTTTTCTTCGTGGCTGCCTTTTTGGCGGGCGGCTTGCGGGTGCGCTTCGGGCCGGAGGAGGGCTTGTCGGCAGGCGGCGCGATCCGCGACAGCGTTTCCTCGATCCGCACCAGCCGGTCGTCCATCGTCATCAGCCGCTCGCCTATCGCTGTCACATCCGCACGGCTCGGCATGTTGAAGAATTCAAGATTCCTGGACATCTGGTCGGACATACCCTTTTGCACCTTCGCGCCCAGTTCGGTCGCCGCGCCGGAACCCCGCGCGAAAGCGTCGGTCCCGAAAATCGCCTTGGACATTTCGTCGAAGCGCGCTTCCAGATCGCCCATCGCCTTGCGGATCGTATCCATCGGGTCTTTACTGTCTGCCATCATGGTCTCTCCTGTTGTCGGGCGAGTATGCAGCGGAGACATCCATGAGTCGAGATGCATCAGGCGCTGGCGAAAAACATCAGCTGCACGAGCCGCCCGGTTTCCGGTGTCTCGCCGAAACCCGGCCCGGCATTGTGGAACAGCCACGGGCTGAACAGGATCAGCCGGTTGAAGCGCATCGGCACCCGCATCGTCCGCTCCCAGCGGGATAGGGTGAAAGTGTCCTTGTTCACGACATCCTCGATCAGCGCATTGGCGTCGGTATAGCCCGTCGCCGCCAGCTTGGCGGGGTCGTGCGGCACCCGTTCCAGCCCGGTGCGCTTGTGACGGAAGAAATCGGTGCCGCCCCGGCAATCGTCCGGTGCGGACAGGAACAATATGCCGGAATAGAAACACGGATCGATATGCACGCCGGTGCTGCCCTTGTCGCGCTTCAGCGTCAGGCGGCACTGGCCGTGGCTGGTATCGGATGCGGGCTTTAGCGGTAAACCGACGATTTTGGACACGCTGTCCTCCAGCCCCTGGACCGACAGGGGGCCGTCCGACATCAGGCCCGGATAATTGCCCTTCTTACTAGCCGGATCGTAGCCGAGCGCCAGCGCCTGCCGCCGCGCGCCATGCGGATCGGCCAGGAAATCTTCGACGATGAGCAAAGACGGAAGCATAATGCTGTCGAGCGGAAAAACCGGTATTCTGTCAAGCCGGAGCTTTGCAATCGTGCCGGACTACGCCATGATTGTGCGGATCATTATCGCAAGGAGGCACCATCCCGATGAGACCGATTTTGGCTATGGCGATATTGGCGGCGCTTGCGGCGTGCCAGCAACCGGCCCCCGAACCCGGCGTCTATGCCGCCGCCTGCAACGCCGAGGGCAATCTCGAACCGGAAATGTGCGACTGTCTCGACGAGCAGGCGCAGCAGCTCGGCTATGAGGCGCATCGTTTTGTGGTGGGGTCGATCGGCGAGGATGCGGCGCGCGTGCGGGAAATGCGCGAGGAATTGGGTCGCGACGAAGCCGCAGCGGCGACCCGGTTCGAGCAGCGCGGCATATCCGCCTGCTTTTCAGGGCAGGGGGCAGGCTGATGGCCGGGCGCACCTTCGACGAATTCGCGGTCGGCGACATCATCGGCCATCCCATAACCCGGACGGTGACCGAGACCGACAATATCCTGATCACGACGCTTACCCATAATGCGCAGCCGCTCCATCTCGATGCCGAAGCCGCGAGGGATACCGAATTCGGGCAGATTCTCGTAAACAGCTGTTTCACTTTCAGCCTGATGATCGGGGTGTCGGTCGGCGAAACGACGGTCGGTACGCTGGTCGCCAATCTCGGCTTCAACGATGTCGTGTTTCCCAAGCCGGTCTTTATCGGCGACACGCTGACAATCGAGACCGAAGTGCTTGAGAAACGCGAGAGCAAATCGCGCCCGCAGGCGGGGATCGTGACGTTCGGCCACAGGGCGATCAATCAGCGCGGCGAAACCGTCGCGCAATGCAAGCGCACCACTATGATCCGGAAGAGCGACGCATGAGCGAGCCGCGCAGCTGGCTGTTCGTTCCGGGCGACAGCGAGAAGAAGATCGCCAAGGCACTGGGCGGGGAGGCCGATGCGATTATCTTCGATCTGGAGGATTCGGTCGCCGAAACGAACAAACAGGCGGCGCGCGATCTCGTCCGGGAGACCCTGCTGAATGCCCCGAAAGGTGGCCCGCAACTCTGGGTGCGGGTCAATCCGCTGGAAAATAATGCCGCCGAAGCCGATCTTGCTATAGTGGTCGGCGGACGACCCCATGGCATCATGCTGCCCAAGGCCGAACAGGGCGACGACATTCGCCGGATTGCCGATCTGATTCAGGTCCATGAGGGTGTCGAGGGCGTCGCGTCCGGGATTCGCATCGCCGCCATCGCGACCGAGACGCCGGCGAGCCTGTTCAGGCTGGACAGCTATGCGGGAAGCGACCACCGGCTGGCGGCGATGACCTGGGGTGCGGAAGACCTTTCCTCGGCGCTCGGCGCGGCGGGCAAGTTCGATGCGGATGGCGAACTGAGTTTCACCTATAAACTCGCGCGTTCGCTGTGTCTGGCAGGCGCGGTGGCGGCGGGGGTTCAGCCGGTCGACAGTCTGTTCGGCGATTTTCGCGACGAGAAAGGTCTGCGCAAAGCTTGCGAAGCGGGACGCCGCGAAGGCTTTACCGGCAAGCTCGCTATCCATCCGGCGCAGTTAGCTATCATCAACGCCGCCTTTACACCGAGCGCGGAAGAAATCGCCCATGCCGAGAAAGTCGTGGCGATCTTCGCCGAAAACCCGGATGCCGGGACGATAGGGATGGACGGCAAGATGCTCGATCGCCCCCATCTGATGCAGGCCCGGAAGCTGCTGGAGCGGGCGGAGCGGGAATCGGGCTGAGCTTTCGTTCTCTCACCTGGCCTCCTCGATCGCCTCTCGCCGTTGTTCCTGGCGCGCGGCCATCCGCGGTTCCATTAGCGCAATCGTCTCGATCCGGTCGAGCGCATTGCGCGCGGCGACATAGCGCCGGGCGTCGGCGATCCATTGTTGCGCTTCCTCGCGCCCCGGCAGGCGCAAAACCTCGGCGAGCGCGGTATCGACCTGACCGACGGCGAGCTTGTTGCGCGCCCGCTGCAATCGGTCGCGCGGCGCGGGCGACGGTGTGCCCTCCTGCCGCAATACGAAAAGTTCGGAAAACTCGCGGCGGGCTGCGCTTATCCAGCCTTCGTCTTCGCTGCCGCCGACCAGCGCCGGTCCGATTTGCGCGAGCTGGGATTGCAGCCCATCCAGCGTCACCGGCTGTTGCGAGGCAGCGATGATCCGCGCGACGCCCTCCGGCGCGGCCCGCCCGAAGCGTTCGCGCAAAAGCCCTTCCAGATAGCCGAGCGCGACCCCGCGATCCAGCGCACGGCGCGCGGCGAAGGCGACCAGCAGCCCCTC
>JBGTHW010000085.1:0-21850 GCA_041746035.1 Parasphingopyxis sp. | reverse complement strand
CACAGTTCATTCGATTAGGAGATATACGAACATGGCCAAAAAATTCCGTCCGTTGCACGATCGCGTGCTCGTACGCCGCGTCGAAGCCGACGAAAAAACATCCGGCGGCATCATCATCCCGGACAGCGCCCAGGAAAAGCCTTCCGAAGGCGAAGTTGTCGCCGCTGGCGGTGGCCTCAAATCCGATGACGGCAAGGTCACGCCGCTGGACGTCAAGAAGGGCGACCGCATCCTGTTCGGCAAATGGTCCGGTACCGAGGTCAAGCTCGAAGGCGAAGATCTGATCATTATGAAAGAAAGCGACATTCTCGGCATTGTTGGTTGAGAAACGCTGCCTCTTCCCACTGAACACACGAAAACAAAGGAATACTCAACATGGCTGGTAAAGACGTAAAATTCGGACGCGACGCGCGCGAACGCATCATGAAGGGTGTCGATATTCTCGCCGACGCCGTCAAGGTCACGCTCGGTCCCAAAGGCCGCAATGTCGTGCTCGACAAGAGCTTCGGCGCACCGCGCATCACCAAGGATGGCGTCACCGTCGCCAAGGAAATCGAACTCAAGGACAAGTTCGAGAATATGGGCGCGCAGATGGTCCGCGAGGTCGCTTCCAAAACCAACGACATCGCCGGCGACGGTACGACGACCGCGACGGTTCTCGCCCAGGCCATCGTCAAGGAAGGCATGAAATCGGTCGCCGCGGGCATGAACCCGATGGATCTGAAGCGCGGCATCGATCTGGCGACGATCAAAGTTGTCGAGGACATCCAGAAGCGTTCCAAGCCGGTCAAGGGCACAGAGGAAATCGCCCAGGTGGGCAGCATCGCAGCCAACGGCGACACGGTGGTGGGCGAGAAGATCGCCGAAGCCATGGAGAAAGTCGGCAAGGAAGGCGTAATTACTGTCGAAGAGGCCAAGGGTCTCGAATTCGAGCTGGATGTCGTCGAAGGCATGCAGTTCGATCGCGGCTATCTCAGCCCCTATTTCGTCACCAATCCGGAGCGGATGAATGTCGAACTCGACAACCCCTATATCCTGATTCACGAGAAGAAACTTTCGAGCCTGCAGGACATGCTGCCGATCCTCGAATCGGTCGTGCAATCGGGGCGTCCGCTGCTGATTATTGCGGAAGACATCGAGGGCGAGGCTCTGGCCACACTCGTCGTCAACAAGCTGCGCGGTGGCCTCAAGGTTGCTGCGGTTAAGGCACCGGGCTTCGGCGATCGCCGCAAGGCGATGCTCGAGGACATCGCGATCCTGACCAAGGGCGAGATGATCTCCGAGGATCTCGGCATCAAGCTCGAAAATGTCACGATCAGTATGCTCGGCGAAGCCAAGCGCGTTACCATCGACAAGGACAATACCGTGATCGTCGACGGCGCGGGCGACAAGAAGTCGATCAAGGGCCGAGTCGAAGCGATCCGTCAGCAGATCGAGAACACCACCAGCGATTATGACAAGGAGAAGCTCCAGGAGCGTCTCGCCAAGCTCGCCGGCGGTGTTGCCGTGATCAAGGTTGGCGGTGCCAGCGAGATCGAGGTCAAGGAACGCAAGGACCGCGTCGACGACGCGCTCCACGCAACCCGCGCCGCGGTCGAGGAGGGCATTGTCCCGGGCGGCGGAACCGCGCTGCTCTATGCCACCAAGGCGCTGAAAAACCTCGAGGGCGAGAATGACGACCAGACCCGCGGTATCGATATCGTCCGCAAGGCGCTCTATGCGCCGGTTCGCCAGATTGCCGAAAATGCCGGCCATGATGGCGCGGTCGTTTCGGGCAAGCTGCTCGACGGCAAGGACGACAAGCTCGGCTTTAACGCCCAGACCGACACCTATGAGGATCTGGCCAAGGCCGGCGTGATCGACCCGACCAAGGTCGTCCGCGCCGCGCTGCAGGACGCCGCCTCGGTCGCCGGTCTGCTCATCACCACCGAAGCGACGGTGGCCGAGCTTCCCGAGGACAAGGGTTCCGCACCTGCGATGCCCGATATGGGCGGCATGGGCGGCGGCATGGGCTTCTAGGCTCCACGCCAACAACAGGGACAGTCCCTTTGGGGACTGCCCCTTACCCGTTATAACGAGGGCCGGAGGCGCAAGTCTCCGGCCCTTTTTTTGTGGGAGAAAAGGGGGTATAGGAGGCCCATGGCAACACACGCTCTCGACCCCGCCTATCGCCGTATTACCGCCGAGGAATTCTTGCGGATGGATTTCGGCGACGCCAAGGCAGAACTCGTCGAAGGCGTGATCCACATGATGGCGGACGGGTCGCGTCGGCATTCCGCAATTCAGGGCAACCTTATTGTCTCGTTTATGAACAAATTGCAGGGTTCGGGATGTCGACCCTATACGTCCGATCTCGCCGTCAAAACTGCAGCCGATGCCATTCGCTACCCCGACGTTTCGGTATATTGCAGACAGAACGAAGACCCGGAAAACGACAATGACTTGTTGATCGGCGATCCGAAAGTTATCGTCGAAATCCTGTCTCCATCGACCGCGCGCCTCGACCAGATGGAAAAACTGCCCGAATATCAGGCGCTGTCCGGTGTCGACACCATTCTGTTCGTCGATCCCGACACGCAAACCGTCCGCATAGTGCAGCGCACCGGCGAAGAGTCCTGGAACGACGAACGGTACCGCGAACCGCACAATGTGACTTTGCCGGCGCTGGATATTACCCTGACGCACGAAGAAATTTTCGCGCGCTAGCCGGTTTTCGATATCACGAAACGATTTTTTCTGGACAGCGCCTTATCGGCAAACCTAGGTGCGGCCATGATCGAAAATTTTTCCATACCCACCCGCTATCTTCAGTGCGTGCTCGCGGCGCTGGCTGTTGCCGGTTGCAGCGAACCCGCGACCGGGGCGCAGGGCGAGAGTTCGGCGAGCGGCCGGACAGCATCGTCCTCCGGGGCAGTTGACAGCCCCGTTACGAATTCCGGCGAAATCGAACGGCGCATCGCCGCGCTCTATGACGATCCTTTCGCCAACGATCCGCTCGATCCGGCGCTGCCGCTGACCCCCGATTTCAACCGGCTGCTCGCCGCCGAACGGGTGGCCGTGCAACGCAATGACGGCGCGCCGCGCGCTATCGAGTCCAACTGGCTGGTTGCGGGGCAGGATGCGGAGATCGCCGATCTCGCGGTAACGGCTCGTCCGGGCGAACTGGGCGAGATGATCGCGACCGCGACCTTTCGCAATTTCGGCGAGCCGCAAACGGTTCTCTATCTTTGGAAGCTGCGAACCGGTGAATGGCGGCTCGACGACATCTATGTCGGCGGCGATGAACAGTCGGTCGCCGAAACACTGACCGCAGCACATCCAGACCTTTGAGACCGGATATCGTTTGTCGCGCTCTGCCGTTCTGCCGCTCTGCCGGTAGCATCGGCCCCGAAATTATCCTGTCGGCCTCAGATCGTCGCGATGACGTCGCTTGCCGCAATGCGCGGCGATCCATCGGGCTCCGTAGTGCAATGACAGCCCTGCTGCCCTTGCTATGAGCGAACAGCAGCGCATCCCGCCCTCAGGCGCGGACCTGTATGGGGAAATGCTGCTGGCCGAAGATGAGCGGCCAACCGGCATCCGCAATGTCCTTCCCGGCCTTGCGCTGGCGGGGATCGCCTCGCTCGCCGCCGCCTGGCTGAGCGAGCATTATGGCGCGCCGCTGATTCTGATGGGGCTGCTGATCGGACTGGGGCTGAATTTCGTGGGAGACAACAAGCGACTGAAACCGGGGCTGGTCTTTGCCTCGCAGACGCTGTTGCGGATCGGCATCGTGCTGATCGGGGCGCAGGTGACGCTGGCGCAATTCGGCGAGCTCGGCCTTCCCGCTTTCCTGGCGCTGCTCGGCATCATGACGGGGGCGATAACCGCCGGGATACTGGCCGCGAGACTGCTGAAACAGGATACGCTGTTCGGGCTGCTGGCGGGCGGAGCGACGGCGATTTGCGGAGCGTCCGCCGCGCTTGCCTTGTGGAGCCTGATCGGCGAGAAACGGATCGATCAGGCGCGCTTTACGCTGGTGCTGGTCGGTATCTTCCTGATGAGCGCGATGGCGCTGGCCTTCTATCCGCCGATTGCCGGGATACTGGAGTTGAGCGACCGGCAGGCGGGGTTCCTGATCGGGGCCTCGATCCACGATGTCGCGCAGGCGATTGGCGGCGGGTTCTCCTATTCCGATGCGGCGGGCGAAATTGCGACAATCGTCAAGCTGACAAGGGTGGCGCTGCTGGCACCGCTGATCGCGCTGTTCGCGGTGTGGTTGCGGGTGCGGGTCCGGTCGGACGGCGTTGCCTCGCAGTCCGGTCCGCGCTTCGGCATCCCCTGGTTTATCGCCGGATTTCTAGTGCTGGTGCTGGCTAATTCCTTTTTCGTTTTTCCTGCCGTCGTCGTCGATAATTCGCGGCTGGGATCGTCCTCGCTGCTGCTGATCTCGGTCACCGCGACGGCGATGAACTCGAATATGGCAGCCTTGATGACCCAGGGCTGGCGCAGTTTTGCGCCGGTCATCGCGGCCACGGCGGCGGCGTTCCTGCTGGCACTCGGTGTTTCGATGGCGCTCTGAGCGGGTGCGCCTTACGGTTCTTCGGACTGTTCCTCCCCGGCGGGTGGTGGCTGTTTCATCGCGGTTTCGAACTCGGTCCGGGCTTCGTCGAGCCGCGCGGCGTCATTGTCCAGTTCGCGCTGTTCCGCCGCAGTGAGGCCCTCGGTGTCTTCCGGTTCTCCGCATCCGGATAGCAGCGTCGCGAGTGGCAGCGCGAAGGCGAAGACGAATTTCCGGGGTTTCTTCGCTTTGGGAATCTTCATCATGCGATTGCCGATAGCCGATTGGACCGCTCGAAGAAAAGGCCGCACTCCGGATCGGAGCGCGGCCTTTCCCGAATCATATGGTAAAAGGCTTACTGGCCTTCTTCCATCATTTCGCCTTCGTTCATGGTGTCGTCCATGTGATCGTCGGCCATCGCGTCATTGCTTGCGCCTTCGACGTCATCGGCCATTTCATCCATTTCGGCCATGGCATCGTCGGCTGCGCCTTCCATTTCGCCCATTGCTTCGTCGGTCGTGGCTTCGATATCCTCGCCCATGGCGTCGGCGGATTCAGCCGTATCGTCGGCTGCGGTGTCGGCTTCGGCACAAGCGGCAACGCCAAGAGCGGCGGCAAGGGCCAGCGGCAATGCAAAAGTTTTCGTCATGGGTGTTTCTCTCCAGATAGCAAGATTTGAAATTCAGAACGACCCTGGTCATGAAATTCGTATTTTGACCAGTCGGAGACATCGTAACGTTTCGACAGCCGCAACGCAATATCTGCGTTCGGCTCCTGTTCACTCCTGTTCGAGAATGAATTCCGGTTCGGTTTCATCGGTGGCTTCCGGTTCCGCTGTGGTCCCCTGCTCCGCAGGTTCCGGTTGCACAGGCTCCGGTTCCGCAGGGTCTGGCTCTCCAGGGTCGGGCTCCTCGGTATCGGGTTGCCCAAGCGGTGATTCTTGTTCGAGATCGTCGAGAGCGGCTTCGAAGGCTTCATCTTCGGTGGCTTCGATATCGTTCCGGTCGCCGCTCAGCCCGGCGGTGTCGTAATTCAGGATCGCCGCCTCCCTGCTTGTGAAAAAAGCCGCTCTTGCTGCGGCATAAGGATCGGCGCTCGAATCGAGAAACGCATCGGCACCCGTGTCTATGGCTTCGGCACGACCCGAAACTATCTCGGCAGTGGTCAGAGCCAGGCGCTCTATCGTGCCGAAACCCAGAACACGATCAAGGAATATTGTCGTCGGGTTCGCGATAAAGCCGACAATTGTGCCGACCGTGCCACGCGCCGTTGTCGGTCCGAGCAGCGGGCTTACCGAATAGCCGCCATCGCCAACGCCCCAGACGGCGAGGGTCTGGCCGAAATCCTCCGGCGCGGCTTCGATCCCGATTTCCGACGCCACATCGATCAGACCGGCAATCCCGACGGTGGAATTGACAATGAAGCGCCCCAGATTGCGGATGGCACGGTCGGGATTTCCCTGAAGGACGTTGTTCACAAGGGACCAGGGCTCGGAAAGATTGCTGAACAGATTGGATACTCCGCGCCGCGCGGGTTGCGGCGTGATAGTACGATATAGCGCGGCCACTGGCTCGATTGCCGCGCTATCGATCGCTTCATTTACCGCCCAGACGTTGCGATTGAAGCCCTCGCGCGGATCCCTGTCAGCCAGACCGTTAGGGCCGGCCTGGGTCGTCGCGCACGCTCCAAGACACAGAAGAAGCAAAACAGCAAAAAAGGACTTGTGCAACGCCGCTCTCCGAAACTGAAAGAAAATAGAGCGATCTCAATTGCCGCGCCGGGGCGACAGAGTCGAGTCAAAACACTGCCAATGGTGTGGCTGGCAAATAAAATTCCAGATTTTTTGCAGCGGACGGGTGCAATCGATCGGCAGGCAATCGCCATTGTCATCCAGAGCGGAAAGCGATATTGACGACATATAAAGATATCTTTATATCCATATTATGCGCGTCGAACTCGATATTTTCAGGGCCCTGGCAGACCCCACCCGGCTGCGGATAGTAGCGCTGTTACGGGCCATGGAGCTATCTGTCGGCGAGCTGGCGCAAGTTTTGGGCCAAAGCCAGCCGCGCGTTTCCCGGCATATCAAGATTCTCGTCGATGCCGGTCTGGCAGAGCGGCGCAAGGAAGGCAGCTGGGTGTTTTTGAGTCTCGGCGAAGACGGGCGGGTTCGGCCGCTTCTCAGGGCAATGGACGCCTGGACCGATGGCGCAGCAGATCACTGGGCGAAGACCGATATCGCGCGGCTGGAGGCGGTTCGTGCCGATCGTGCGACCGCGGCGGAGGCCTATTTCGCCGCGCATGCCGAACAGTGGGATGCTATGCGTTCCCTGCATATTGCAGAGAGCGAAGTCGAGGTGGCGATGGCCGAGGCGCTTGCCGAGGCCCCCTTGGGAATGCTCGTGGATATCGGCACCGGAACGGGCCGGATGCTGGAACTGTTTGCTGCGGAGAGCGAGAAAGCTGTCGGTGTTGACAGAAGTCCGGAAATGCTGCGTCTGGCCCGCGCGAAACTTGCCGGAACGAGGCTTGAAAAGACCGAGCTGCGGCAGGGCGATATGTATGCGCTCGATCTGTCGACAGGTCTGGCCGATACCGTCATCCTGCATCAGGTACTGCACTATGCCCAGCAACCTGCGGCGGCGATAGCCGAAGCCGCACGGATACTGGGCGACGGCGGCCGGCTCCTCATTGTCGATTTCGCGCCGCATGAACGCGAGGATTTGCGAAGTCGCGATGCCCATGCACGCCTCGGATTTTCGGATCAGCAGATCGATATGTGGTTCCGGGCTGCCGGGCTGGAAAGCGGTGTGTGCCGCCAACTCGAAGGAGGGCAACTCACCGTGAAACTGTGGCTCGGTCATCGTCGGCCCGATGTCCGGTTGAAGGCGGTAGCGGCATGAACAATCTCACACTCGATCAACTGGGCGAAGCACGCCGTGCGCTGGATGACCCGCTATTTGCGGACCTTGCTGGCGATGCGCAGGTATCGTTCGAATTCTTTCCGCCAAAGAGCGAGAAGATGGAGCAGACGCTGTGGGAGTCGGTAAAGATGCTGGAGCCGCTGGCACCGCGCTTCGTGTCGGTGACCTACGGCGCGGGCGGATCGACGCGCGAGCGGACCCATGCAACCGTCAGGCGGATCACCGAGGAGACGCAGCTTAAAGCTGCAGCGCACCTCACCTGTGTCGATGCCTCGAAAGCAGAAATCGAAGAGGTGCTGGGCGAATACTGGAATGCCGGTGTGCGGCATATCGTCGCGCTACGCGGAGACCCGCCAGGCGAGGGAGAGGTGTTCAGGCCGCATCCCGAAGGCTATGCCGGTGCCGCCGATCTGGTGGCGGGCATCAAGGCGATCAGGCCGTTCGAGGTTTCCGTGGCGGCCTATCCCGAGATGCATCCCGAAGCCGATTGCCCGCAGGCCGATCTCGATAATCTCAAGCGCAAGCTGGATGCCGGGGCGAGCAGGGCGATCACGCAGTTCTTCTTTTCGGCGGATAATTTCTTCCGGTTTCGCGACGAAGCAGCGGCGGCGGGGATCGATGCCGAGATCGTGCCCGGCATATTGCCGGTGTCGAATGTTGCCCAGACGCGCAAATTCGCCGGGCTGTGCGGCGCGAAGATTCCGTCATGGATGGACCGGCTGTTCGACGGGCTCGACGAACTTCCCGCCGCCCGCCAGCTTATCGCTGCCACCATCGCCGCCGAGATGTGCCGCAAACTCTATGCCGGCGGCGTCCGGGAGTTTCATTTCTATACGCTCAACCGGGCCGAATTGTCCTACGCAATTTGCCATCTGCTCGGTATGCGCCCCCAGAAAAAGGATCCACCAGCATGATCAGCAAGGCAGACCAGCTTCGCACTATCGCGGCAGAGCGCATTCTGGTGTTCGACGGGGCCTGGGGCACAGCGATCCAGAATTACGGACTCGACGAAACCGCTTTCCGCAATAGCCGCGATTTTGCGATGGACCAGAAGGGCAATAACGATCTTCTGTGCCTGACCCAGCCTCGAATCGTCGAGGAAATCAGCGCTGCCTATCTCGATGCGGGTGCCGACATCATTTCCACGAACACTTTCAGCAGCACCACGATTAGCCAGGCCGATTATGGCGATGAGGCGCTTGTGCATGAACTCAATGTCGCGGCCGCGAAGCTGGCGCGCCATGCGGCGGACACCGCCTCCACACCCGATAAACCGCGTTTTGTGGCAGGCTCTATCGGCCCCACCAACAAGACGCTCTCGCTCTCGCCGGACGTTAACGATCCCGGTTTCCGGGAGGTCGATTTCGATCAGATGAAGGGCGTCTATGCCGAACAGATTGCCGGGCTTGTCGAGGGAGGGGTCGATTTTCTGCTGGTCGAGACGATCTTCGATACTTTGAATGCCAAGGCCGCGATCATGGCCGTGAAGGAGGAGGGCGAGAAGCGCGGTGCCGAACTGTCGCTGATCCTCTCGATGACGATTACCGACATGTCGGGACGCAATCTTTCCGGCCATTCCATCGAAGCCTTTTGGGCCGCCGTCCGGCACTCGAAGCCGCTGGCCGTTGGTCTCAATTGTTCCTTCGGCGCGGATCGCCTGCGTCCGCATATGGCGGCGCTGTCGGCGATCGCCGATACGCTGGTGATCGGATACCCGAATGCCGGCCTGCCGAACGATCTTGGCGAATATGACGAATGCGCCGAGACGACACGCGACAAGGTGGGCAAATGGGTCGATCAGGGGCTGGTCAATATTGTCGGCGGATGCTGCGGCACGACACCCGAGCATATCGCGGCGATCGCGGAACTGGTCGAAGGCAAAGAACCGCGCGCCGTTGCCGGTCCTATGACGCGGACTTTTCTTGCGGGCATCGAACCGATGACCTTGGCCGCATGATAAAATTCACCGGGAATGACGAAAACAGAAAACCCGATCATATGACCGCCAGCACCGCCTCTTTCGTCAATATCGGCGAGCGCACCAATGTAACCGGCTCGGCCCGGTTCAAGAAGCTTATCCTCGATGACGATTACGAAGCCGCCGTCGAAGTCGCGCGGCAGCAGGTCGAGAATGGCGCGCAGATTATCGACATCAATATGGACGAAGGCTTGCTCGACGCGCACCACGCGATGACGACCTTCCTCAAGCTGATCGCGGCGGAACCCGATATCGCCCGGGTGCCGTTCATGATCGACAGTTCCAAATGGTCGGTGATCGAAGCGGGCCTGAAATGCGTGTCCGGCAAGCCCATCGTCAATTCGATTTCGATGAAGGAAGGCGAGGCGGAGTTTCTCGCCCACGCCAAGAAATGCCAGAATTATGGCGCGGCGGTTGTCGTTATGGCGTTCGACGAAACCGGGCAGGCGGACACCAAACAGCGCAAGGTCGAAATCTGCCAGCGCGCCTACAGGCTGCTCACCGAACACGGTTTCCGGCCCGAAGACATTATCTTCGATCCCAATGTTTTCGCGGTCGCCACCGGCATCGACGAGCATCGCCGCTATGCGCTCGACTTTATCGAGGCGACCGAGGAAATCCGGAGAACCTGCCCCGGTGTGCATATCTCCGGCGGGCTGTCGAACCTGTCCTTCAGCTTTCGCGGCAACGAGACCGTGCGGCGCGCGATGCATAGCGTGTTTCTCTATCATGCGATTCCGCGCGGCATGGATATGGCCATCGTCAATGCCGGTCAGCTCGATATTTACGACGAGATCGATCCGGTCCTGCGCGAGGCGTGCGAAGATGTGATCCTCGATCGCCATGACGAGGCGACCGAACGGCTGATCGAACTCGCCGAGAGTTTCCGCGGCACCACCGAAAAAGAGGAAAAAGCCGCCGAGGAATGGCGCAGCTGGGATGTCTCCAAACGCCTCGAATATGCGCTGGTCAAAGGCATCGATGCCCATGTTGTCGATGATACGGAGCTGGCGCGACAGGAGATCGCGGACCGCGAGGGCAAGCCGATCGAGGTAATCGAAGGCCCGCTGATGGACGGCATGAATGTCGTTGGCGATCTGTTCGGCTCGGGCAAGATGTTCCTGCCGCAGGTCGTGAAATCCGCGCGCGTCATGAAGAAAGCCGTCGCGCATCTGCTGCCTTATATCGAGGCCGAAAAGGACGAGAAGGCCAAAGGCAAGGGCACGATCGTCATGGCGACAGTAAAGGGCGACGTGCACGATATCGGCAAGAATATCGTCGGCGTCGTGCTTCAGTGTAACGGCTTCGAGGTGATCGATCTCGGCGTCATGGTGCCGTGGTCGGACATCCTCGCGGCGGCGAATGACAATAATGCCGACATGATCGGTTTGTCCGGCCTGATCACGCCATCGCTCGACGAGATGGTGACGGTCTCGGAAGAGATGGAGCGCGCGGACATGACGATGCCGCTGCTAATCGGTGGTGCGACGACCAGCCGGGTGCATACGGCGCTGCGGATCGAGCCGAAATACAAAGGCCCGGTGATCCATGTGCTCGATGCGAGCCGCGCGGTCGGTGTGGCGTCCACGCTGGTCTCGCAAACCCAGCGCGATCCGTTCGTCGAACAGACCGCGCACGATTATGAGAATATCCGCATCGGCCGGGCCGACAAGGGGCCGCGCAAGCTTAGCACACTGGAAGAAGCGCGGGCTAACGCGTTCGATCTGGATATCTCGGCGAAACCGTCCGCGCCGACAAAGCCGGGCCTTCATGTGTATGACGAATGGTTGCTGGAAGATTTGCGCGATCATATCGACTGGACGCCATTCTTCCGCGCATGGGAGCTTGCCGGCACCTATCCCGATATCCTGGATGACGATGTCGTCGGCGAAAGCGCGCAGGATCTCTGGAAAGACGGGCAGGCGATGCTCGAGACGATCATTGCAGAGAGCTGGTTGAAACCACGCGGCGTCGCGGGTTTGTGGCCCTGCCGCCGGGAAGGCGACGATATTGTTGTCGAGATGGAAGGCGGGGAAACGCGCCTTCCCATGCTGCGCCAGCAAATCGCCAAGCGCGCCGGTCGCGCCAATATGTGCCTCGCCGATTTCATCGATCCGGCGGGCGACTGGATCGGCGGCTTCGCGGTCTGTGCGGGACACGGCATCGACGAGCAGCTTGCGCGCTTCAAGGCCGATACCGACGATTATTCGGATATCCTGCTGAAGGCACTGGCCGACCGTCTCGCCGAGGCGTTCGCCGAGAGGCTGCACAAGCATGTCCGCACCGATCTGTGGGGTTATACGCCGGACGAGGCGCTGTCGAACACCGATCTCATCCGTGAAAAATATGACGGCATCCGTCCCGCCCCAGGTTATCCGGCCTGCCCCGATCACAGCCTCAAGCCGATCCTGTTCGATATGCTCGGTGGCGGCTCCGGCCATAATGGCCCGGCGGGGATCGAGCTGACCGAAAGCTTTGCCATGTGGCCGACGGCGGCGGTATCCGGATTTTATTTCGGCCATCCGCAATCCAGTTATTTCGGCGTTGCGCGTGTGGGAGAGGATCAGCTACACGATTATGCCGAAAGGCGCGAAGTCGATCTCGAAACCGCGACCCGCTGGCTGCGTCCGAATCTGGATTAACGTGCGTTCGATAATCTGGTAAAGTTCTCCCGAAGAGAGGACATGCCATGATCAAATATCCGAAAATCGACACACCGTGTCCGTACAAGAACAATCTGGCTGCGATATTGGACGGCGATTTTTGCACCATGTGCGAACGCCAGGTGTTCGATCTCTCCGAGATGATCGAGGACGAGCGAAAGACATTTCTCGCCAGGTGCGGCGAGGAAGTCTGCGTGTCCTACAGCATGCGACCGGCGATTGCGGCCACCGCGCTTGCTGCGGCGGCGATGACTGTTCCGACTGCTGCCATCGCTCAGGACACAGGGGCGGATGCAGGCTTCATGTCGGACATGATAATAATCGTCGGGGGCATCAAGGATCCGGCCAACACGGAATTCGTCGAAAATCCAGAAGATGCATCGATCCCGGAACTGCCGGTGACGTATGAAGATGAGGGTGCGCCGTCGGTTTCGGACTGACCAATTCTGGCAGCTTTGCTCCATCAAGAATTTCGCCTGCCAGTTTGAAACTTTTGCAATGTCTGGCGATGACTCTCGTAATTTTATGTGTTAGAAGGAGCTGTTGAGAAAGGAAATTGCCATGCGTAAATCTGTAATTTTCGGTGCTGCCACCGCCATGACGGCGATGGTCATCGCCCCGCTGGCCGCTTCGGCCCAGACGACAGGAACACGGATCGATGTCGATCGCACCCAGATCCTCGTGATCGGGGCTATCGACGACCCGGAAAACAGCCTGCCGGTCGATGAAACCGCCGATGCGGATATTCCCGAACTGCCGGTTGTCGTCGAAGACGAACCCATCAGGGATTAATTTCGGCAAAATTATTCGGCTGGGCGCGGTCTGACTTCGCTCATTTGACGCCATTCCAGCAGGCTCGCCAGCTGAATAGAGGCATGGATCGAGCGTTCGTCGCCCTCGCCGATGGTAAGCGCGATATGGGTAGAGTCGAATTCATCGAGCGCGAGATCGAAACTCCGCCACTCGTCATCGACATAGGCGAGAACCCAGCTGTGCGGCATAAACACATTGGTCATCCCGTGATAGCTGCCGCGCGAATAGACAAGGCCGCTGGCGACCATCGTCGGGATGCCTGCGGCGCGGCCTAACGCGGCGAGAAGCACAGCCGATTCCGTACAGTCGCCCGAGCGTCGCGATAATATCTCCAGCGCCGAAAAGTGCCCCGCAAAGTCGATGTCTTCGATAAAGGGGTCCGCGCGAACCATCAGCATTTCCATCTTGCGCCGGTCGGACACCGGTTCGTCGGCAATAATCGCGGTGAGCGCGCGCAGGCGCGGATGGTCGCTCTGCATCCAGGCGGTGGGCTGGCGCGCGCGTTCGAGATAGGCCGTATCGGTGGGCAAGCCCGGCCCGCACCCTTCGCATATATCGAGCGTCGCGCCATCGGGTTCCAGCCGCACGCGCTGATCCCCGGTTTCGGGTATCTCGAACGCGATGCCCTGCTCGAACCCGAAATTATAGCGGATGCGGGCGTGCATGGATGCGCCGGATATCCTGTAGGGCGCGCGCACCATCGCGTTGTTAATGACCCGATAGGGTGGGTAGGAGCGCATCGCGGTTTCGCGATCGACCGGCTGGACGATAACATTCGTTCCGAACATCGGCTGGACGAGTTCGATGACATTCCCTTCGGCGTCGATCACGAGCCGGGCAATCCCGCGCAGCTGATCGCCATCGTAGCGTTTTCGCAGCAGGGTGCGTTCGCCATTATCGCCGCGCGTCTCGCCCGGCGCGGGCTCGATGACGACCCGTTCGACGCCCATCGCACCGATGCTGAAATTCATGAATTCGAGTCGCGGCACCGTCTCGAAATCCCAGTCTGCGAGTAAAGCCGCGCCGGAATCGAAGCGGATGTCAGGCGGCAGATCGACGGTAAGCTGGCGGCGGTCTCCCCTCGTTTCGCGCACGATTGTGGCGCTTTCAGCGCCGATGGTCGCCGTGAGGCGGGACCATTCCCGGCCCGTCTGGCTGGTATCGGCAATCGACACGACCCGACCCTCGCTATTTTCCAGGGTGACGGTTTCGCTGGCGATAACGGTGGAGGGATCGTCGGCCTGTCTGACGCGCAGTTCGTTCGTCTCCCGGATTTCCAGTCCATCGGGTCGCTCGACCGTCTCATGCGAGGCGCGACCGATGACATCGCCCGATTCCGCGACGATCAGATGCCAGCTTGCGTCGGGTCCGGGCGCGGCGTGAGCAAAGCCCGGCGTGAAAACCAGGGCGATAGCCAGTCCGATCCATTTAAGTGTTTGCAATGCTGTTCCTTCGTTCCCGCCAGTTTCATTCATATTGCTCGCGTCGGCAATCCAGTTCTTGGTTTTCGCGCCCGTCGAATACTAAAAGATCGTTAATTGCGGCGAAACGCATAATTCACCATATTTCATCAGACTTTCTTAACCGAAGGAGCGCCATCGTCGGCAAATAATTTTTCAGGGAGTGTCCCCGATGCGTATTCTGTCCTTCGCCCTTATCGCCGGTATTGCGGCCCTCGCCGCGCCGCTTCTCGCCCAGCGTGGTGCGGCCCCTTTCACGATCGAGGAAACCGGGCAGGGCTTCAATCGGCTCGACCAGGCGGTGCAGACGATCGGCGATTCCCGCGCGACGATTATCGTTGCCCCCGGTACCTATCGCCAGTGTGCGGTGCAGGAGGCGGGCATCGTCACCTATCGTGCCGCCGAGGCGGGCACCGCGATTTTCGATGGCGTGGCCTGCGAGCAGAAAGCGGCGCTGGTGCTGCGCGGTTCGGGCGCGCGGGTCGACGGCCTCGTTTTCCAGAATATCTCGGTGTCGGACGCCAATGGCGCGGGTATTCGCCTCGAACGGGGGCATTTGGATGTTACCAACGCGATGTTCCGCAATAGCGAGCAGGGCATTCTCTCGGCGGAAGATCGCGGATCGCGTATTCGTATTGACCGGTCGACCTTTTCCGGTCTTGGCCGTTGCAATCGCGGGCTTTCCTGCGCGCATAGTATCTATATCGGCCATTATGGCGCGCTCGAAGTCACGCGCTCCCGCTTCGAGCGCGGCAGGGGCGGGCATTATGTGAAAAGCCACACACCCCAGACCACGGTTTCCGATTCCAGCTTCGACGACACGCGCGGGCGCACGACCAATTACATGATCGATCTGCCGTCCGGATCGCGCGGCACGATTGCCAACAATGTCTTCGTGCAGGGCGAAGACAAGGAAAATTACAGCGCCTTCATCGCGGTTTCGGCGGAGGCGCAGGATAATAGCAGCGCCGGTCTCGTCATTCGCGACAATCAGGCTTCGCTTGCGCCGGGAGTCAGCCGCAATACCTTCTTCGTGGCCGACTGGAGCGGCGAGCAGCTACAGATCGCGGTAAACGAACTGGGCAGCGGTATTGCAATGTATGAGCGGCGGTAGCGCGCTCGTCGTTGGCTAAAATCAGACGGTGGCCGGGGTGTTCGCCCGGCAATGCGCGGCAATCATCCCCGCCACTTCGGGCAGCAAGACAGTCGGCAGATCGTGGCCCATGCCCTTCACCGCCTCGAACCGTGCGCCTTCGATGTTATTCGCCACGTCCTCCCCGGCGGCGGGCGGGATTAGCGGGTCGTCCGCGCCATGGATCACGAGTGTCGGCGCTTTTATCCGGCGCGTCCATTGCCGCAAATCGCCGCTATCGATGATCGCCGCCATCTGGCGCGGCGGGCCTTCGGGATAGAAGCTGCGTTCGACCGACCGGCGCGCGACCTTTTCGATCTCGGCGGCATCGCGCCCGGCGGACCCGGCGATTGCCCCGAAAAAGCCGACACCTGCGGCAATCGCCTCCTCCTTGTCGGTAGGCCGGTTGCGCGCTGCCCTGAACAGCATTTTGCGGATGTTCTTGTCCGGCCCCGGCAGTTTCGGATTATTGGTCGAGGTCATCACCGGGATCAGCGACAGCACGCGATCGGGATAATTGGCGGCGACAAGCTGCGCGATCATCCCGCCCATCGACGCGCCGACAATGTGCGCCTGGCCGATCTCCAGCGCATCGAGCACGCCGACCGCATCGGCGGCCATATGCTCCAGCGTGTAGGGGGCCATGTTGCGCCGACGGAGAAATTTGCGCGCCAGGATATGCCACAGCGGATGCGGTGCCTTCGCTCCCTCGAATTTTTGCGATAGCCCGATATCGCGATTGTCGAACCGCACGACGCGAAAGCCCAACGCCACCAGCGCCTCGACCAGCTCGTCCGGCCACAGCACCAGCTGCGCGCCGAAGCCCATGATCAGCAGAATCGCGAGATCGTTCGGGTTGCCGTGGTCCTCGACCTCGATGGCGATATCGTTGGCGGTGATTTGCACGGGCGGTCCCTGTTAGGTTGAGCAAGTTGACGGGGTTAAGGAGGCGCGCTGGGACGTCAAGCATGAAGACTGTTATGTCTTGATTTGTGCACACATTATGTGCATACAGGATTATGAATTTCGAGTGGGATGAGCGCAAGCGGGCCGTGAACATCGCCAAGCAAGGACTGGATTTTATCGATGCAGCCAGCGTTTTCGATGGCCGCCCGAACCTCACGGTGAGGAGCGCGCATCATGAAGAAGAACGGCTCCTGACCATCGCGGAACTCAACGCGCGTATGGTTACAACAATATGGACATGGCGGGAAAAAGCCATCCGGATCATTTCCGCCAGGAGATCGCGCAATGAAGAACGAAAAGCCTATGACACGCATAACCAGTGAAGAGCTGAAAAGCCGCAAGACGCTACATGAAAGCCGGACGGACTGGGGGAAGGTCGATGCCATTCCGGAAGACGAACTCAACCGCCTGATTGCCGACGATCCCGATGAAGGGAAAGGAGTGCTGGAGATCGACTGGTCGAAGATCGAGCCGGTCTCGAGGCCCGCGAAAAAGATGGTCAATCTGCGGCTCGACAGCGATATGCTCGCATGGTTTCGCGACACGGGCCGCGGCTATCAGACGCGGATGAATGCGGTGTTGCGGGCGTACTATGAGCAGGCGAAGGATGCGCGGGGTTGAGGCTTCTGAAAGCCGTTTACGTATGTTAAGCGAAGAACCAGCAAACCCTACAGGCAGCACCATGTCCTTCTTCCCACGGCGGCTCGCATGCCTTCTTGATTACCCGATTCAAAACTTATTTTGCGAGCGAATGCTAGCGCCGCCATACTTTCTGCGGTGCCTTCGTCCGTTTCGGGACTGCCGGATACGCTGAGATCGGAAGTTAGAAATGTACAAACCTCCTGTCCCCGTATTGGCGTGCCGAATGCGTTAGCTGCATCATATGATAACACCGTTTGATAAATCTCGATTTCATTACCAAATGAATCGAATTCCTCGAGGCGATATTCCTCAGGTGTGTATGCAAGATAATTGTCAAACTCTTCACGCGATAACTCGCGCGAATATCCAGTTGATTCTATAAGCTCAAATGTGGAGGGTGAGCGCAGTTGCTGCTGGACATAAATCCCGCAAATTTCTCCGGCTCTTTCTTCTACGCTTGTTACAGAGGCAGGATTATTGCAGGCAACAAGCAATGCTGTTGCACCGATAAAATATTGATTTTTCATAATCACTACTGCTCCCACGGTTAAAAAATCACCGGCAATTCGTCTCCTCCAAACCCGCCATCACATCCAGGCATCGCCCGTCGATTTCCGTGCCGCTGACATCCAGCCCCACCAGGCTCGCCAGTGTCGGCATGATATCCACCGTCATCGCGCCGAGCGGCTGTTCCATCGGCTCCGCGCCGTTCCACCAGAACAGGATCGGCACGCGGCGATCATAGTCCCAGGGGCTGCCATGGGTTGCGACATAGCCGACGCCGGGGTCCGGGATCGGGGTGACGCGCGGGCGCAGCACGACGATGAAATCGCCGGAGCGATCGGGGTGGAAGCTGGCGCGGACACGATCGAGCGTCGTCCAGTTTTCCGGCGGCGCGACCGAGATCGGCGAGGCCATGATCTCTTCGCGCGCATAAACGCGATAGACCTGCGGATGGGCGGAAAGCGCGGCTACAGCGCGGTCGATCGCTTCGGCGCGGCGTTCTTCCGGCACCGTGCGATTGACATAGAAATCGCCGAACGGTCCGTCTGCACGCAGCACCGGCGCTTCCAGCTCCATCGCTTCGGCAATGCTGGCGTCGACCATGCCGATATCGGGTGTCAGGCGGGCGGCATCCGCCGCGCCCTGCGCATTTTGCCGTTCGGGCAGGTCGAGACCGCCATGATCGGCGGTCAGCATGACGATATAGGGCGCACCGCGCGCATCGAGACGTTCGAAAAACTGCGCAAGCATTGCATCGAGCGACACCATCTGGATGCACATTTCGGTGCCGTTGGTGCCATAGCGATGGCCGATATAGTCGGTCGCGGCGAGACCGATGGCAAGGACATCGGTCGATCCGCGCAGACCCAGCTCCATCTCGTCGGCGAGGTCCGCAGCGAGATTGAGCGTTAGCAGATCGGCCTGCGGCGAGGAGAGGATGCTGCCATCGTCTCCGGCTTCGCGGGCAAAACGGCCCGTGCCGACGCTTTCGCCATCGCCGATAGGTATGCGGCGATCGACCGCGGCGCAGATCGGCGGAAGCGCGAATGCTTCCGCGCCCTGGCTAACAGCGGCAACCAGTTCGGCATTTGTCGCGGCAAGCGATGCCGGTGCGGTGGTGCCGGTATAGCTGGCGAACCCGCCCTGGTCCGGCCAGAAAGCCATTTCGGTATCGCCGCCCAGCATGATCGCCGAGCGATCTTTGCCGGCCACCGATACGGTGCGGGATTCCGGATCAGCGGCGCGCAACAGATCGCCGAGCGTCGGCACGAGCAGGTTGCGGCCCGAGCGGGTATAATTGCTGGAGGAGGAGCCTTCGGCGTCGGAATCCTCGGCGCAATAAACGCGCGTGTCGTCCCGCTCGACACCCATATCGAACCAGCGATTGGCGATCATGCCATTGCGCGCCGGGTGGGTGCCGGTAAGGATTGTCGAGTGGCCCGGGCAGGTTTCGGTCGCCGCATGCGCCTGATAGCCGGACGGGAAGACCGCGCCCGTGAGCAATCGCGCGAGGCCGCCGGTGAAATACTGCCGATATTGCTGGAACACGTCGGAACTTAGCTGATCGACGGAAATCGCAACGATGAGGGTCGGGCGCGCGGGAGGCGCGGACGCCGCTGGCGCTGCGGGTTCAGCCGGAGTTTCCTGCGCAAAAGCCGGACAAACAAGGCCGAGCGCTGTAACCAGCAGGCCGAAACGGACGAAAAACATGGCATAATCCCCTATGGTGCGCGGGCCGGATTGCAATGCTATAGCGCGCAACGAAAGGAGCTAACAGGTGCGAATTTCCACGGTCCCGATACTGGCCTGGCTGATGCTGGCGATGGCGCTGCTGATCGCGCAGCCCCTCAGCGCGCGGCCTGCCTCCGAAAATGCCATAAAGACGGCGCTGCTCTCCGAAACACAAGCGCCCGCGCCGGGCGAAACTTTCACCATCGCGATCCGCATGCGGCCGGACGAGGGCTGGCACGGCTACTGGCTGAACCCCGGCGAGGCGGGGATTCCCGACCAATTTACCTGGGATCTGCCCGACGGCGTGACCATCGGCAATCTGCGCTATCCGGTGCCCGAACGGCTGGTGATCGGCGGCATCATGAATTATATCTATGAGGGCGAATATGCGCTGCTTGCCGATGTGACCGTGGACGGGAGCGTGGCACCCGGAACGGCGATACCGTTGCGCGCACAAGGCCAGTGGCTGGCCTGCACCGACGAGATTTGCGTGCCGGAAGAAGGCGGGCTGGCGATTGACCTGCGAGCTGGAGACGGCGCGGCGGATGGCGACCGTTTCGACGAATATCGCGCGCGACTGCCAAGGCCGCTGGGGAGCGAGGCGACATTCGCGGTCGATGGCGAGACGCTACGGCTGGCGATTCCCTTTCCCGCAAGCGCAGAGATTTCCGCGCCCTATTTTTTCGCCGAGACCGACCGCGTCCTCGATTATAGTGCCGACCAGCGGATATCGCGCAATGGCGATAGCCTGATTATCGAGGTGCGCGCGGCATCGGGCGCGGCGGAGGCGACCCAGATTATGGGCCTGATCCGTATCGGCGAACATGACGGGCTGATGCTGACGGCGGTGCCGGGCGATGTCCCGGCAGCGGGAACGGCGATCTCCGGCGAGGAGCAGACAAACTCCCCGGCGGTGACCGCCGATCTCGGCACGGTCCTGCTGGCGCTGGGCGGCGCGATATTGGGCGGATTTCTGCTCAATATCATGCCGTGCGTCTTCCCGATCCTGAGTTTGAAGGCGCTGAGCCTCGCCAAGGCGGGCGGCAGCGAGCGGGCGGCGCGGCGCGATGCGCTGGCCTATACCGCCGGGATTGTGATTGTGTGCCTTGGCCTGGGCGCGGCGCTGCTTGCTTTGCGGGCGGGCGGAGCGCAGGTCGGCTGGGCGTTCCAGTTGCAAGACCCGCGCATGATATTGTTTCTCTTGTTGTTGGTGACGGCGATTGCGCTGAACCTTGCCGGAGTGTTCGAGCTGCCCGGTCTGTCGGGCGGCGGGCGGTTCGCCGACAGGGATGGCGCGGCGGGTTCTTTTTTCACCGGCGCGCTGGCGGCGTTTGTGGCGACCCCCTGCACCGGGCCGTTCATGGCGGCGGCGCTCGGTGCCGCGCTGATATTACCGACGATAGTATCGCTGGCGATTTTCGCGGGACTGGGCCTTGGGTTGGCCTTGCCTTTTCTTATCCTCGCTTTCGTCCCCGCCTTGCGCGAACGTCTCCCCAAACCCGGTCCCTGGATGGCGCGATTCCGGCATCTGATGTCGGTGCCGATGTTCCTCACCGCACTGGCGCTGGGCTGGATTCTGGGGCAGCAGACCGGGGTGAACGGTATGACGCTCGGCATCGCGGCGGCACTCGGCATCGCATTGTTTCTGTGGTGGGCGGGCAGCCGACAGGTCGCGGGCAAGCGCGCGCTGGGGCCGCTCGTCCCGGCGATGGCGGTGGCGCTCGTCGCACTGGTCATGGTGCCGGGGCCGGGCACGGCATCTGCTTCTGGCGACGTGGCCGAAGGCGGCGCACTCGATGCCGAAGCTTTCAGCGAAGACCGCCTCGCCGTATTGCGGAACGAAGAGCGTCCGGTGTTCGTTTATTTCACCGCCGACTGGTGCGTGACCTGCAAGGCCAATGAGGCGGGCGCGCTCAGTCGCGAAGCCGTCGCGGAGAATTTCGCGGCGCATAATGTCGCGGTGCTGGTCGGCGACTGGACGACGGGCGATGCCGATATTGGCCGCTTTATCGAGCGCCACGGTCGCTCGGGTGTGCCGCTCTATCTTTATTATGCACCGGGGCAGGAACCCGAAATCCTGCCGCAGATTTTGACCCCCGGGCGGCTAACCGCCCTGACAAGCTGAAGGAGAAACCCATGAGAACCGTATTTCACGCCCTTGCCGCGACCGCCGCCATTGTCGCGCTCGCGCCCGCCGGTGCCGCTATCGAGGTCGGCCAGCGATCGCCCGATTTCCGGCTGACCAATTCCAATGGCGAAACCGTGCAGCTCTCCCAGTTCGAGGGTCGCACCGTGGTGCTGGAATGGAACAATCCCGGCTGCCCTTTTGTCCAGCGGAATTATAATAGCGGCAAAATGCAGCGACTCCAGCGCGAAGCACGCGCCGATGGCGTCGTCTGGCTGACGATCAATAGCGGCGCGCCGGGCTTGCAGGGCCATATGAACGGGCGCGAGGCCAATGCATTCGTGGCCGAAGAGGGTGCGCGGCCCAGCCATT